>DATLJN010000076.1:0-48540 GCA_035538835.1 Magnetospirillaceae bacterium | reverse complement strand
AACTTGTCAAACGTCTCAAGGTGCTAGAAGGTATGCTCCGTGCGGGCATTAAGCCGACCAGTATGTGTGTAAGCGTTCTGCCAGTTATTCCGCCAGACCTTCGCCCAATGGTGCAACTTACCGGCGGCCGTTTTGCTACATCCGACCTCAACGACCTCTACCGCCGTGTCATTAACCGCAACAACCGCCTCAAAAAATTGATCGAACTCAACGCGCCAGAGGTTATTCGCCGCAACGAAATGCGCATGTTACAAGAAGCAGTCGATGCACTCATCGACAACAGTGCTGCTCGCAGTGGCCGCGCCGTGAGCGCAACTGGTGGCCGCCGCCGTCTTAAATCGCTCAGTGACATGCTTAAGGGTAAACAGGGTCGTTTCCGCCAGAACCTTTTGGGTAAGCGTGTGGATTATTCTGGTCGTTCGGTTATTGTTGCCGGTCCGGAACTTAAGATTCACCAGTGTGGTCTGCCAAAATTGATGGCTTTGGAGCTCTTTAAACCATTCGTGATTGCCGAATTGCTGGCAAACGAACACGCCCACAATATTAAGAGCGCAACTCGGTTAATCGAATCTGGCGCATCAGAGGTGTGGGATGCACTCGACGAAGTGATTAAAGAGAAGTACGTTTTGCTTAACCGGGCACCGTCGCTGCACCGTTTGTCGATTCAGGCCTTCCAGCCAAAATTAATTGAAGGTAAAGCGATTCAGCTGCACCCACTCGTTTGTAAGGGCTTTAACGCCGACTTCGACGGTGACCAGATGGCTGTGCACCTTCCGCTGAGCGATCTTGCTCAGGCCGAAGCCCGCAACTTAATGAGCGCAACAAACAACCTGCTCAAACCTGCTGACGGTTCGCCGATTTTGAACATCAGCCAGGACATCGTGCTGGGTTGCTACTACTTGACCTATCCAAAACCAAGCGCACAGGTTGATAAAGTGCGCCGATTTGCCAGCGTCAACGAAGCAATTTTTGCCTACGAAGCCGGCAGTATTATGTTGCAAACGCCGATTATCGTTCCTGTTAAGGGCGAGGTCCGTGAAACAACCCTTGGCCGCGTGTACTTTAACGAAATTCTGCCAGAAGATTACGCCTACGTCGAAGACGTGATGGGCAAGAAACGCCTCGGCAAAGTACTTGCCAGTGTCTTTGAACAATACGGTTCAGAAATTACCGCCCAAGTCGCCGACGCCGTTAAGGACATTGCGCTTGAATACGCAACGCTTGGTGCCGTTTCGACCGGTATGACTGACTACTTTGAGGTGCCAGAAATCGACGGTATCATCGCCGAGGGCGAAGACCGCGCCACCAAGATTAGCCAGCAATACGAACAAGGTTTGATTACCGATGAAGAACGCTACAGCCTTACCGTTGCTAACTGGCGCGGTATCGACAAAAAAGTGTTGGAACTGTTGCAAGGCCGCCTTGCACAAGAAGACACGTCGATCGCCGTGATGGTCAGCTCTGGTGCCCGTGGTGACATTAGCAACGTCAAACTTGCCACCGCAATGATTGGTGTCATGGTTGATGCTACTGGTAAAGAAATTGAGCTACCAATTCGTTCAAGCTACAAAAAGGGCCTATCACCGCTCGAAGCCTTTGTTGCCACCCGCGGTACCCGTAAAGGTCTGATTGACACCGCGCTTAAGACCGCCGACTCCGGTTACCTGACTCGCCGTTTGGTAGATGTGTCTCAGGACATCTTTACGATCGACGAAGAAGCTCAGGACCTCGGTTTTGCGATTTACCGCAAAGAAACCATCGAGACTATGGTAGAGTTTGGCGACCGCTTGTTTGGCCGTTACGCTGCCGAAACTGTTAAGGGTCACGTTAAGCAAGGTGAGTTAATCACCCGCGAAATCGCTGCGGCTATCAACGCCGATGAATCACTTGCTGAAGTTAAGATCATGAGTGTGCTATCCGGCCAAAACCTCCGCGGCGTTGCGCCGAAGAGCTATGGCATCGACATGGCCACCAACAAACTGATTGCCGTTCACCAGCCAGTCGGTGTTATTGCCGCACAATCAGTCGGTGAGCCGGGTACACAGCTGACGCTTAACACCTTCCACGCATCTGGTGTGGCCGGTGAAGACATCACCCAGGGTCTGCCACGTGTTGACGAGTTATTTGAAGCTCGCCAGCCAAAGGGCCAGGCGTACATGACCGAAATCGCCGGTACGGTTGAGACATGGGAAGATGGCGACAACTACATAGTGCAGATCACACCGCGCAAGGGCAAGATCGAAAAGATGGAACTCGACGGCCGCAAAGCGCGCGTTAAAAGCGGCACCGAAGTGCTTGCTGGCGACGTGCTTGCCGCTGATAAAGACGAGTCCCGCCCAATCACCGCGCCATTCGACGGTATTGTTGAAGCAACCAAAACGCACGTTGTGCTCAGTAGTAACAACCAAACGCCTGCTCGCTACGAAATCCCTGGCTTTAAGCAACTCACGGTTGCTGCCGGTGACGAGGTAGAAGCTGGTGACCGGCTGAGCAATGGTTCGCTTAACCTGCACGACTTGATGCGACTAAAGGGTGTTGAGGCAACTCAGCGTTACATCATCAACGAAGTGCTACGAATTTACGCCGCGCAGGGCCAGAACATTGCCGACAAACACTTGGAGATCATTGTTCGCCAGATGTTTAGTCGCGTTCAGGTAGAAGACCCAGGTGACAGCCTGTTTGTAACCGGCGACATTGTGTCAAAAGCCGCTGTTGTCGAAACCAACAAACAGCTCGTCAGCGAAGGTAAGAACCCATCGCAGTTTATCCAGTTGTTACTCGGTATCACCAAAGTATCAATTTGGAGCGATAGCTTCTTGAGCGCCGCATCCTTCCAAGATACGACTCGCGTGTTGATTAACGCCGCAACCAGTGGCCGCGTCGACAACTTGTACGGTCTAAAGGAAAACGTGATCATCGGCCGCAAGATCCCCGTTGGTACGGGCGTTGCCGGTGAGCCATCGCTCGCAGACGAATAAAAATAAAGACAACACAAAAACACCCGGCACTACGACCGGGTGTTTTTGATTGATAAGTTTTGGGTGTGGCCGCCGCGTAGGGCGGCGGCCACGGGTCAGGGCAAGCTGACAACACGGGGAATGCGTACATGGCGGAAGAGCCAGTGGGACTTTCCAAGACATTCAATGCCTATGCCGCCTGCGCCTCCCGCGAAACCCACGAAGCCGTCGTTCAACTGGCTAAAGGTGCGTGCGTTGGCTTTCCCGTCTTCGTAGTCGTAGAGTATGACCTCCTGCCACTGCTCGAGACCTTGAGGGTCGAGCGGCACGTTCCACTCCGCCGCCACCAAGAGCCATCCGGCAGGGTTGGTTGTGAAGCAGAGCTTGCTGCCGAAGGGGTCGAGGTCGGTGCGGTAGGCTTTGAACCCTTCTGTGGTCAACCAGGCAGGACCGGCAAACATGAAGGGTAGTGCCCTGGCGCACGGATAGGAGAACGCGGCGACGAAGTCGCCCTCGACCAGCACGTCATCAGCTTTGAGTTCGGTAATGGCGCGTGGTTCGACCTTGAATAGAAGGTAGCGGTTCCACAGCGATGTGTAGGTCCGGTCCTTGCCGTTGCTTCCGACCTTGACAGTGCCGCTTGCTTGGGCAACCCCTGTGAAACGGAGTAAGCTCCACGGGTTACGGTGGTGATTGTCATGTTCACACTGCGACGACGGAGCGAGGCTAAACGCTACCGTCCCCGGCGCGAGTGGGTGTGCGAGCTTAGTCAGCTGCACGATCCTCAAGCTTCCCATAGTTGATCCGCCTTTCATCGAGGGATTGTCGTACTTTATCATAAAAGTATGTTCCTGGCAATTTTTTCGACTTGAACTTTTAAGTTAAATCTGATATCGTAATGGGTGAGTTTCACTTCGGTCCGAGTTTATAAGAGCGTGTACATTCTTATAAAATGACCGCATAAGTAAGAACCAAGTAGCGCTGCTTACCACTGCGCCAACGGTTAAACTGTAATAAGGAGAAGCACAAAAGTGCCAACTATTAACCAGCTCATTCGCAAGCCACGCAAAACGGCGAGCAAAAAGAGCAAATCTGTTGCCCTGGGCCGTATCCAAAATACGCTCAAAGGCCGTTACTTCGACACAAAATCGCCCTTTAAACGCGGCGTATGTATTAAGGTGACTACCCGCACTCCACGTAAACCTAACTCGGCTCTCCGTAAAGTTGCCCGCGTGCGTCTTACCAATGGCCACGAAATCTGGGCTTACATTGGCGGCGAAGGCCACAACTTGCAAGAACACGCGGTGGTGCTGGTGCGCGGCGGTCGTGTGCCTGACCTTCCAGGCGTACGTTACCACATTGTTCGTGGTACACTCGACCTCCAAGGCGTGAAAGATCGCAAAAAAGCTCGTAGTAAATACGGCGCCAAGAAGGAGAGCAAATAATGCCACGCAAAAAGACTAAATCGCTGCAACGCAAATTGATGCCCGACCGCAAATACAACAGCGTGCTCGTGCAGCGTTTGATTAACAAAGTCATGCTGAACGGTAAAAAGCAAGTTGCTGAATCTGCAGTATACGAAGCGATGGAGCTTGCTGCTAAAAAGCTGAAAGCCGAAGAACCGTTGGCTGTGTTTGAGAAAGCAATTAAAAATGTCTACCCAAGCATGGAAGTTAAAAGCCGCCGCGTTGGTGGTGCTAACTATCAGATACCATTTCCAGTAAGTGGTCATCGCCAACAGCATCTGGCCTTTATGTGGTTTGTGCAAGCTGCGCGCAGCCGCAAAGGAGTGCCAATTGCTCAGCGCTTGGCTGCTGAAATGGTTGACAGTATCAATCAAACCGGCTCCGCCTTCAAAAAAAAGGAAGACACCCACAAAATGGCCGAGGCCAACCGCGCTTTTGCCCACTTTGCCCGCACGTAAAAACTGCTCGGCAACAAAAACACTCCCCAGATCGAGGAGTGTTTTTTTGTCTCACACCCGCAGAAGTAAAAATTTTACTGCTAGGGGTGTGAGACGGAACAGGAGTTCGGTCATCACACTTGTACCGTGGTGCTATCCTTCTACCCTTCGCGCTCTTTTCGCCGTTGCTTTTTGGAGATCCAAACGGCTCCGGTGTATAGAGCGACATAGGCCGCGAGTCCGATATAGATCGGGGTGAAGATGGAGGACGAGTGCGCGGCCTTGAGATCCCAGTCTGGAGCTTCCCTGATGAGGACCAGGGGGTACGCCGTAACAACCAGGACGAATATGGCGGCCGCGTATAGCACCGTTGCCAGCGTTACCAGGATGTTGGCTTTCTTCTTGGGCTCTGGCGTGGGCTGTGGTGGCACATGCGTGAGCGGTCCAACAATGATTTGCTCATTCTCGGCGTGCCTGCGCTGTTGTGCGTAGTCCATAACCTCTCCTGTTCCGTCAACGTTCTACGTGGAGGGGTCCACAAATACATACAATACTAACATAAAATATAAAATATGTCAAGGAAGATTATGTTTTTATCTCAACTATATCCAGATGTGATATTATTTCGTCAACCCATGGAGAGGAGAGTGAGATGGGATCGCCCGACGTAGTAACGCTCACGGCCGAGGAGTTTGCGGTGTTTGCGGTGAATCGCCAGCCGATGTTCGTACCGGAGATTGGCGATGTTCGCATCGACGGCTTTTCGATAAGTAACGACGGCCGATATGTTACCGTACATGGCCGACTGGTGGACGGTGGAACCCTCAAGAATTTTGTTGGATTCACTGTTGACCAAACAACTGGCGAGTTGACGGTTGACGTTCGTTACCCAGGCACTGCGAGGAAAAAGGTAAAACAGGTTCAAAGTGCTACGTACACGGGGCCGAACTGGTCGACATGGTGTTCAGCTATGCAGACCGGCATGTTCCTGAGTATTCACCCAGCCGGTGTACCGAGCCAGGTGGTCCTTGTGCAGACTGACGTCCTTGGGCGTCGGGGGCAGTATCGTGCCACCTTGCGGGACCTCAACGCCCAAGTCTTTGAAGCAACATTGCACGGACGGAATGGCCTTGTGCTCGATGTTCGCTTACCGAGACACGCACAAACGTCACGGCCAGCGGTTCACTCGCCGCAGGTACCACAGGGCGTATATCTGTTGCCGCGGCGGCCGGCGGGTATGAATATGCGGCAACCGCACCTATTCCAGGCGCTACAGCCCAAAACGAGTGGCCCGGCACTGTATCTGGCGCCGCTCGTGAGTTCTCCAACACAGAATCCTGGGGTGGTGTGGTTTGTTGATCCGTTTGGCGACCGGCACCACGCTGAGGTGATAGGCGAACGAGGCGGCAGGTACGACGTCCCCGTCAAGTTTGTCGTCTGATCCTTCGGGGCGGGGGTGACACTAGCGTTCACCTCCGCAACCCTTTTAAGCTCATCTGTTTTATGCTATACTTCTCTGTAAATCGCTCTTTTTTGATGTCTCTAAAAAGAGCAGTAATAACATAACTGAGGATTTTATGGCCAACGTCCCCCTAAACATGTTCCGTAACATTGGTATTATTGCTCACATTGATGCGGGCAAAACAACCACCACCGAAGGTATTTTGTACCGAACCGGCCTGAGCCACAAGATTGGCGCTGTGCACGAAGGCGAAACAACCACTGACTGGATGGAGCAGGAACGCGAACGTGGTATTACTATTACTAGCGCTGCTGTGACGTGTTTCTGGAAAGAGCACAAGATTAACATTATCGACACCCCTGGACACATCGACTTTACGGCCGAAGTTGAGCGTTCTTTGCGCGTGCTCGACGGCGCAGTTGTAGTGTTCGACGGCAAAATGGGTGTCGAAGCCCAAACCGAAACCGTTTGGCGCCAGGCTAACAAATACGGCGTACCACGCGTGTGCTTTATTAATAAGATCAACTCAACGGGTGGGGACTTTTACAAGTCTTTAGAAAGTATCCACGCGCGTCTTAGCAAGCGGGCGCTGCCAATCCACCTGCCGATCGGTTTTGAACAGGAAATCAACGGTGTTGTCGATTTGGTCAGCATGAAGGCTTACACCTATAAAGAATTCGCCGACCATGAGTTGGTCGAAGGCGATGTGCCTGCTGATATGCTCGAAAAGTGCAAAAACGCCCGCACATTGCTGGTTGAAGCGGCCGTCGAAGCCGACGACACACTGTTCGAGAAATACCTCGAAGGTGGCGAAACGGCAATTACCGAAGCCGAACTTAAAGCTGCAATCCGCGCATCTGTTTTGACTGGTGAATTTTATATTGTAACTGGTGGCGATGGCCGTGGCGTGATCGTCGAAAAGGTGCTTGACCTTGTTGTTGATTACCTCCCAAGTCCGCTTGATGTAAGTAGCATTTGGGGCACACACCCAAAGACTGGCGACAAAATCGAACGCAAACCTGCCGAATCCGAACCAATGGCCAGTCTTGCCTTTAAAGTTGCCACCGACCCGTTTGTTGGTAAATTGATTTTTGTACGTGTGTACAGCGGTAAGCTCAGCGCTGGTAGCTATATCTTTAACGCCAGCACTGGCGAAAAAGAACGAGTTGGTCGCCTGCTGCGAATGCACGCCGACAAGCGCGAAGACATCACCGAAATCGGCGCCGGCGACATTGCTGCCGTTGTGGGCCTTAAGGGTACCACCACTGGTACCACGCTGTGCGACCCATCTAATCCGATTGTTCTTGAAAGCATCGACTTCCCAGATCCACCAGTCAGCATCGCTATCGAACCTAAAACCAAGGCCGACCAAGAAAAAATGGGCATCGCCCTGCAGCGCCTTGCCGAAGAAGACCCGACCTTTAGAGTGCACACCGACGAAGAAACCGGCCAGACCATCATTAGTGGTATGGGCGAGCTTCACCTCGAGATCATTGTTGACCGCATGAAGCGCGAGTTTAAAGTCGAAGCTAATGTTGGGCAGCCGCAAGTGGCTTACCGCGAAACCATCAAGAAGATGGTCGAAGTACAAGGTAAGTACATCAAACAATCTGGTGGTCGCGGCCAGTACGGTGACGTTTGGATCCGCGTTGAACCAAACGAAACCGGCAAGGGCTTCGAATTTATCGACGAGATTAAAGGTGGTGTGGTTCCGCAAGAATATCGCACCCCTGTTAAAAACGGTATCGAAGAAACCCTGAATGGCGGTGTTATCGCCGGCTACCCAGTAGTTGACGTAAAAGTTGCCTTGTACGACGGTAGCTATCACGAAGTTGACTCCAACGAGATGGCCTTTAAAATGGCTGGTGCGCTGGCTGCCCGCGAAGGTGTTAAAAAAGCTTCGCCAGTGCTACTCGAACCAGTTATGAAAGTCGTCGTCGTTACCCCCGAAGACTTCATGGGTGATGTCATTGGCGGCCTTAACAGCAAACGCGGTCGTATTGACAGCATGGAAGACCTCGCCGGTAACGTCAAAGAGATTACCGCAATGGTGCCTTTGGCTGAGATGTTTGGTTACACTACCGAACTGCGTAGCTCAACACAAGGTCGCGCCAGCTCCAGTATGGAACTTGCACATTACGAAGAAGTGCCAAACAACGTGGCTGAAGCGATTATTAGCAAACGCGCGAAATAAGTTTCACGAAACGTGCAAAAACACCTCAACTGCGAGGTGTTTTTTGTAGAATTTATTAAGTTAGCTCCCCACAACCACCCATGCGGCTGAGTGATTCTGGGGAACTGCCGGGGATGGGTCCCCCGGCGGCTCGTTGACATTGTTACTGGATGACTCCAGCGGGCGGCTCAGCCCAACTATCGTCGGGGTGCAGGTACAGCACTGTGGTTGGCGTTGTGTCGTCGGCGATGGCCAGCACGAAGTGCTGGTTGATCACATACGGCGCAGGCGGCGCGCTACGAAACATCACGCCGGCGAAAGCAGCGGAGATGCGCGCGCCAATCTCGTTCATGTAGAACTTGACGTGCTGGCGGCACTGGTTAAGGGTGTCGCTCTTGCCAACAGCGAGGCCGTTGAGCCACGGCAGCTCGCTGACGTTGTCGAAGCTGATCATCGGCAGAATGACTCCCGCCGGATCGTGGGTGTCCTGAGTCCGAGCTCCCAGCATTTGGCGCGCCAATTTCAGGACGGCGGCGCCGTCGCGCGGCCCTTCCATATCCTCGGGCAGCATGCCCAAGTAGACGAAGTGACCATTCTGAGTTTTGATGACGACCCGGTCGGTGAAGGGTCCGGCGTCGAAAAGGTGCTGGCGTTTCGCGCCAGTGCTCTTGAGCTTGAACGCGGGGTAGGTGGCCTGCTGACTACCGGCCATGCGGGTGATGGTGGTGCGCTCTCCGGCCTCGACCCACTTCATGGGGGCGTCGAGGATCGCGGTGATGCCGACATCGCTTTGAGGAAACGGTGTGAACAGCGGGGAGAACCCGTGGGCCTCCAGGAAGCTGTTGAGCACCGCGTAGTCGCGGCTTGCCAGCGAGGTGAGATCCCGCAGATGGGCGATCTGCGCGTAGTGCGTGACGATCCAGTCGATCAACTCGGCCTGACCGGGATTGGTACCAACGAGCTGCAGCGCTTCCAGACCGCTCAGTCCAGTGACCAGGGCGTACTCGTTCAGCGCACGGGCGATGGGCCCGTTCGTGAAGGCGATACTGCCTGTGATTGTTGGAAGGTCGGTGCTGGCGGGGACAGTACCACTCGTGCGGCCCAAGTCTCGGATTCCAGACATTGGATCTCCTCTCAAGTCTTGCTACTTACTCCAGCTGTTACTGGTAGCTGTAAGAATATGCCCATATCCTTACAGCTACCAGTAACGAATTATTTTGTCAAAGAACGTTATAATTATAACACTTATTTATTATTTGTAAATTTCCAAGAATGGAAATTGATACTGCACGTTCTTGAAAGTTTATATATAGTAAACATATGACCGAACAAGATCAGTCGCACGAACATTATGCACGCCTCGATCCTGAACTTGAAGTCATCAATGAAAGGCTCGGCACAGTTGTTGAAGTATTGGATTATGTAGAATCTCCTCAGGCCGGCGAGGCGCGTCGGCAGCTAGTTGCACAAATCATCGCAGATAACGGCTTTGACAAGACAAATCCACGGCATCATGAACTGCTGGAGGGTTATGAACTAACCGCCGAAAAGAGCCTTGCAGGGGGTAATAACCAACGGGCGCGGATAGGTTATGAAGTTGCAAAAGCACAGTTGTGGCTTGAACTAGATGATGCCGACAAATTTTTAGATCTGATTTATGGCCCTGAAGGGACGCAGGATGAGGGTGTCATTGCTCAATTAAGGTGGATGTATCTCCACGAAACCGCTGATGAACTATTAAATATTATTGCCGATTTACGCGGACTATAAAAAACAACCTCCGCGCGGGAGGTTGAATCCAATCTCCCCAACCGCACAAGCTTAAGATGAGGGACGCGTGTGCCTGGCCCACCAGATCATCTGTGACAGTCAGATGAGGTGTCACGCCAACTAAGGCGAAATGGGCATCACAACAATGTGGCTGGTTCGTGCGCGCGTTTGATCACCTGAATGCAGATCGCTAAGAGTTATATGCCCACAGGTCTCCTTCTGCATTCGAAGACTGCGGTTCAGTTTTATGGGCCACATTGCATGTGCGGGGTGAACTTTAAAGTCAAATTTGGATGATCTATATCTGTAGCTCTATCGTCTATTTTTAGTATATAGTTGCGTAAGATCCAAATACCTGTTAGCCTAGCTGCTACAGGAGTTATTAGTTTTGGAACAAAGACAAGAACCGGCCGGCAACGAGGCAGCGGCAGAACAGGATTCAATTAACTCGGTCTTCGAGGCCACCCTTACTGAGCTTGCTGAAGGCGATGCTGCAGCAATTGAAGCGTCGCTCAAACGATTATTTGCGCGCGCATTAAGGTTTTCTCCTGACTTGGCCGAAGAGCTGGCGTTCCTGGCTACCGACCATCTTCCGAGGCCGCGGCCCGCAGAATATGGTGTGCGTGTACTTAAATCAGCAGAAATCACTACTCAAGAACGTGAACGGTTGTTACTGAGGGTAGCTGCCTACGTAATTACGGCGCCCGATGCCCTTTTTAGCCCCAATGAGGCTTTTGAATGTAGTAGTTTAGCCATAAACTACGCGGCATCTCTTTTAGGTGATGAACATCCACAGCCTGACCAAACCGTATATTTACGAGCCGCGCTAGAAGATTACGCTGTTATTTTGCATGACTATCTTGAGCATACGGTTAACCAAATGGCCGATAGTCGTACTGCCGCTGAATATGCCACACAGCTCACGGCGGCCACAGTTATTAGTGAACTCGAAACCGATTTACGCGAAGTCTATACGGGTCCTCAAAGCCAAGCGATCGCGGCTTAAGTCCTGAAATTGCTTTTTGTGGCTACTAACCGTATTATAACCGTGCCCCTGTAGGCCTCAGTCTGAGGAGTGTTACCATGACCGACGGCGCTGTGCCTGTATTGTCAGGCGAGCAAGTCGATTCGTACAACCGCTATATGTTGGTTTCGCACCTGCACGCCATGCGCCGGGCGCTAGGTATGACCGATTACGAGTTTGCTTCCAAAATTGGCTGGCTACACAGACCCGGCTGGTTTAGGCGAGCGACAGTGTGGTACTGGTTGCCGCGGCTGGTTAAGCGGCGCGAGGCGGACCTTCTCGAGGATGGTCGGCTTTCGACAATGCAGCGCTATGCTCGCGTTGTTGGGTTGGATCTTCGGCCTAGCCTGGTCAGGTTGGTCGACCCGCGACAACTCAAAGGACAGCGGCTCCAGCGAAAGAAGATCCAAAATCGCCGGCGCGCGCGTCGTGTCCCTATCACGACCGAATAAGAGCACGAGAGAGGTCCGGGGCGAGCAGTTCCGGACCTCCGCTTTTGTACAAAGTCTTTACACCTCGGGGGCTTCTCTTGTATAATCTGGAACATACGTCGCATCCGGTGGCTCTGCTACCTCATGCGCGAAATTAAGAAAATAATGGAGCATATAAATGGCTGACACATTTGACCGTAGCAAACCGCACGTCAACGTTGGTACCATGGGTCACGTTGACCACGGTAAAACTACTTTGACTGCGGCAATCACTAGCGTTCTCGCAAAAAAAATGCCGAGCGCAGTTAACAAACCAGTTGCGTATGACCAAATCGACAACGCACCAGAAGAAAAGGCGCGTGGTATTACCATCGCAACTTCTCACCAGGAATACGAAAGCGAAAAGCGCCACTACGCGCACGTCGACATGCCTGGTCACGCCGACTACGTTAAGAACATGATTACCGGTGCCGCACAGGTAGACGGTGCAATCTTGGTTGTATCTGCCGCCGACGGCCCAATGCCACAAACCCGCGAACACGTGCTACTTGCAAAACAGGTTGGTGTGCCAAAGATTCTTGTGTTCCTAAACAAGATGGATATGGCCGACGCTGAGCTGGTTGAACTGGTTGAGGAAGACGTTCGTGACCTCCTGGCCAAGAACGGCTTTGACCGCGAAGCCCCAATCATTAAGGGTTCAGCTCTTAAAGCCCTTGAAGGCGACGCTACATACGAAGACGCCATTATGGAACTCGTTAAAGCTATGGACGACTACATCGAAGAGCCAAAGCGCGAACTCGATAAGCCGTTCCTGATGCCAATCGAAGACGTCTTTAGTATTAAGGGTCGTGGCACGGTTGCTACCGGCCGTATCGAAACTGGTATCGTTAAGATTAACGAAGAAGTTGAAATCGTCGGTATCCAAGAAGCTGCTCGTAAGACAGTGGTAACTGGCATCGAAGCCTTTAAGAAACAGCTCGACCAAGGCCAAGCTGGTGACAACGCTGGATTGCTGCTCCGCGGCATTGAACGCGACGACATCGAACGTGGTCAAGTTATCGCTAAACCTGGCAGCATTACGCCACACACCGAATTTGAATCTGAGGTTTACGTGCTTACCAAAGAAGAAGGCGGCCGTCATACCCCATTCTTCAAGGGTTACAAACCACAGTTCTACTTCCGTACTACTGATGTAACTGGTGAGGTCGAACTCCCAGCCGACAAAGAGATGGTTATGCCTGGTGATACAATCACCTTTAAGGTAAAACTGCTTGCCCCAATTGCTATGGAGCAAGGTCTACGCTTCGCAATCCGCGAAGGCGGCCGCACCGTTGGTGCTGGTGTGGTAACTAAGATCGTAAAATAATCTTACGACCCAATAAAAAGAGAGCCGCGACCTGCGGCTCTCTTTTTATTACACAAAATGAAACAGGTGACGCGCAGTGAGCGCGCCACCTGCGGTGATGCCGGTACTTAGTCGAGTATGGCCTCAATGATCGGCCAGCCGACGTACAGCACCAACGCCCAAACAATCCACAGCAACACGAATACGCCAATGCCCCAGTCTTTATCGAACCAGCCATTGGCTGCAGGTAGGCTGAGCAGCGCTAGCAGGCCGCTGCCACCAATCTTGGCGAGGTCTACCATGACTCTCCAGGTGTAGACGGTATTTGGTCAATCTATCTTAGAACATGTTTTTATGATCTGACAACTACGATAGACTTGCCAGCAACGAGGCTGTATCCTATAATAGTTTTCATATCATATTAATCGTACAGACAACTCGGCCAGACATGAGCTGCCAAAGCCATGAATCGAGCAGAGGTTACTGTACACCGGAGAAATACTATGGCGGCACAAGCCCTCGAAGTAAAACAGCGGATTCGTATCCGTCTCAAGGCCTATGACCATAAAGTTATCGACCAATCAGCAAAACAAATCATCGACACAGCCCTGCGTACAGGCGCAACAGTCATCGGGCCAGTCCCGCTGCCAACACGCAAAACGCGCTACACGGTCAGTAGTAGCCCGCACGTCTACAAGCAGCGTGGTGGTGAACACTACGAAATGCGAACGCATAAGCGCCTTATCGACATCTTAAGCCCAACGCCTAAGACAATCGACTCGCTACAAAACCTCAGCCTTCCAGCCGGGTGCGACGCAGAAATCCGCATGTAAATCAAATACCCGCCAGATAAGGCGGGTATTTTGTTGCCGCAGCAGCACAGCACAAGTTGTTGTGCGGTATCGCTGCGGAGTAGGAGGAGTCCCACCCCGCGCGGGCATTGTGTGCCGAGTATTTACCTGGGAGTGTGGAGGTGTCTTCGACTGAGCGGACGGTCTTCCTTCCAGTCGATTCCCTTAAGTGATTTTACAACAAGGAACGACTCGCTGGTGAGCATGAGGCCGAGCCTGTCAACGGGGTGTCTTGATTCTTCTTTGTCGCCGTCCCAAGCAACAAAGATGAGCACGGCAGTTTCTTCGCGTCTCCGAATCGTTCGTTCAGAGCCTCTGTTTGTGGTGCGCACGTATAGGCCCGTTTTTTTGAGCTTCACCGCGCCGCCGACAAACTCCAGCAAGTAAATGCGGTCACCGGGCTTTAGTGCTGTGTGTTCGATGGTTTCGATGACCACAGCTCGTTCTGCTTTAATGATGTGTGCTCTGGTTGTTAACAATGGACCCCTCCTACATCGGCCTGCTGGGGGCGCAGGCGGCAGTACCAGCATACGCAGGCCTGTACAGTTTGCCAAGCATAAAAGTTTTGGTTACAATAAGACCTAACGACATGACAAAAACAAAAATCAAACAACAAAGTGGCGAACGTGACAGCGCGTATTTTTTGAAACTTGTGTTATATGTAGTGCTCGGATCATTTTGGCTCAAATTTAGCCAGCCTATCCCGATTGGCGATTTTTTAATTCATGGGTTCCCGCTTGGTTTAGTGATTGGCCTGCTTTTTGCCTCGCATGACCACTTCCAAATCGACCGCAAAATCGAATATGCGCTCCTTGTACTTATGACGATTATTACGTTTTTCTTACCAGCTGGTATTGTTTTATAACTCCTGGATAACAAAATCTTGTAAACTTCTTGACGCCAGAGGTGCGCCTCTGGTATACTGCCCAGGTAACTTTTATCAAGATTAAACGAAGATCTTGGTAGGCTCACAGGTCCCGGCTCTCTTTGCCACGAGGGAAACCGTAGCATACCGAGTATTTTCAATAGGAGCGACTATGAAAGCGCTATTAGGTACCAAACTTGGTATGACCCAGCTCCTCCAGGAGGATGGTGTTGCTATTCCAGTAACATTAATCCAAGCGGGCCCATGCACGGTGACTCAAGTGAAGTCGTCTGAAACAGACGGCTATACTGCTGTGCAAATTGGGTTTGGAATGGGTAAGAACTTGAGCAATGCCACCAAAGGCCATGTCGCCGCCAGCAAAACAACTCCGAAGTTCATCCGTGAAGTTCGTGTTGACACGCTGCCGGAAGATGTTGCCGTTGGCACAACCCTGACCGTCGAGCAATTCACCATCGGTGAAGAAGTTGACGTAACAGGAACTAGCAAGGGTAAAGGATTTGCTGGCACAATTAAGCGGCATAACTTTAGCGAAAGCGCCCACACCCACGGTGGTAATGGCTATGTTCGCAAACCGGGCTCAATTGGCTCGATGTACCCACAAAAAGTCTTTAAAGGTAAGCGCATGGCCGGCCGCATGGGCGCCGAACGCGTCACCGTTAAAAACCTAGTCGTCGCTCTTGTTGATGTTGACCGCGGAGTAATTGGACTCAAAGGTGCTGTGCCTGGTCCACGCCGTGGCCTTATTATGATCGGAGGAACCAAATAATGGCCGAAACTACTCTTCCGAAGAGCGTGTTTGCTGTTGAGGTGCCAAACCATGAGCTACTTAAGCTCGCATATGACGCTTATTTGGCGAACGGCCGAGTTAACCTCGCCAAAACGCTGAAGCGTGGCCAGGTAAGCGGTGGTGGTAAGAAGCCTTGGAAACAAAAAGGCACCGGACGCGCCCGCTTTGGTAGCTCCCGCAACCCAATTTGGCGCAAAGGTGGTGTTGTGTTCGGGCCGCTTGGCAACGAAAACTACAGCAAGACCATTCCAGTACAAGCTAAGCGCGTGGCTCTTCGCCAAGCGTTAACGCTTGCTGCGCAGGCAAAAGAAATTGTTACCGTTGCCGATGTTAAAACCACTGGTAAAACATCAGAAATCGCTGCATTCCTCGCCACACAAAAAGTGAAGGCTGGCGATAACATCGTAATTGTTGTCGACAACAAAACGCCGGAACTCACCCGGGCAACTCGCAACATCGAAGGCCTCAAGCTCGTGCAAGCCACGTATCTTAACGTGTTTACTATCCTCAACGCTGATACCTTAATTATGACCACGCCTGCGGTTAAAGCAGTCGAAGAATGGTTGGGGGCATAGTCATGGAACTCAGGATTCACCCACGCATTAGCGAAAAGACATACGCCCAGGCTCAAAACGGCATGTACGTGTTTGACGTGCCAGTTCGCGCTAACAAGCAGCAAATCGCCAGCGCTGTTGCAAAACAGTATGACGTAACCGTTGTAGATGTTAATACGGTGCTTGCCAAAGGTAAGGTTAAGAAATCGTACCGCAAAGGCGGCAGCCCGGTTATCGGTAAACGCAACGATGTTAAAAAAGCGTATGTTCGCCTCGCCGAAGGCCAGACTATCCCTGTATTTGCTGAAGCAGAGGAGAAGAAGTAATGGCTATTAAAACGCACAAACCAAATACTGCTGCGCGCCGGGGTATGACTACCCAGGACACCAGCATGATTACGCACAAAAAAGGCATTAAGAGCCTGATGCGCGTTAAAAAATCAACTGCTGGTCGCAACAATATGGGCCGCATTACTACTCGCCACCGCGGCGGTGGGGTTAAGCGGTTCTATCGTTTGGTGAACCACCGACTTGCCGCTGGCACCGAAGCGGTTATCGAAGGTATCGAATACGACCCGAACCGTTCCGCACGCATTGCCCGCGCTCGCGATCAACACGGTCTGTATCACTATGTACTCGCCGGTAACGACATGAAGGTCGGGCAGACAATTAGTAGTGGCGTCGAAGTCGCTGTCGAAAACCACAACCGCATGCCGCTGAGCGCAATCCCAACCGGTACGCTTATCTACAACATCGAACTCCAACCAGGCAAGGGCGGTCAAATGTGCCGTTCTGCTGGTACGAAAGCTCAACTTGTCGCCAAAGAAGGTGACTATGCCCAGCTCCGTTTGCCAAGCGGCGAAGTCCGTAAGGTATTACTGGCTTGCATGGCAACCCTCGGTATGGTTGGCAACGAACAGCACCAAAATATCAAGATCGGTTCAGCCGGCCGCAAGCGCCGCATGGGTATCCGCCCGAGCGTCCGCGGTGTGGTTATGAACGCCGTAGACCACCCCCACGGTGGTGGTGACGGTGGTGCTCATGGTATTGGTGGTGTACCTAAAACACCTTGGGGCCAGCCAACCCTCGGATATCGTACCCGCCGCCGCAAGAACACTAATCAGTTTATCGTGCGCTCACGCCACGAGGCGAAGAGGAAATAACTATGAGTCGTTCACTTAAAAAAGGTCCATTTATCGATCCTAAACTGGCTAAGAAAGTCGCTGCTCTTGGTAACGATGACCGAACCGTCATCAAAACTTGGGCACGCGCCAGCACTATTACTCCCGAAATGGTTGGCCGCACCATCGCCGTGCACAACGGTCGCGTGCATGTTCCTGTATTTGTTAGCGAAAACATGGTTGGTCACAAGTTAGGCGAATTTAGCCCAACTCGTAAATTCCGTGGTCACGCTAAGAAGGATAAAAAATAATGGCCGACATTACCGTATCCGCATCTGCAAAAGGTATTCGCCAAAGTCCGCGCAAAATCGGCTTGGTTGCAAGCTTGATTCGCGGTCGCAGCGTCGTTGACGCCTTGGTTATTCTTGAGCACACACCAAAACGCGCCGCTAAACCTGTTGCTAAATTAATTGCTTCTGCCAAAGCGAGCGCTATTAACGCCAAAGGCCTTTCCGAAGCAACCCTTATGATTACCTCGCTCCAAGTAACAGCCGGGCCGCGCCTCAAGCGCTTTAACCCAGCTGCTATGGGCCGCGCTTTGCCATTCCAGAAACGCTCAAGCCACGTATTTGTGGAACTCAGTGGTGACGTAAAAGCTAAGAAGTCAGCCGCTAAAGCTGATGCCAAGAAAGAGGAGGCGTAATATGGGTCAAAAAGTAAACCCAATTAGCTTTCGCTTGCAGGTGAACAAAGAGTGGCGCAGCAAGTGGTTTGCCCCCAGCAAACAAGAATACGTTGCTTGGCTGAACCAAGATATTGCTGTTCGCGCCGCGATCGAAAGCAAATTTGTAACCCGCGCGACGATCCAAAAGATCGACATTGAGCGCTCACCAAACCTGGCGACAATTACAATCCACACGGCGAAAGCTGGTGTTGTGATTGGCCGCGGTGGTTCTGGTGCGCAAGAACTCAAGGTCCAGATCGAAAAAATTATTGGCGGCCCTGTTCGCCTCAATATCGAAGAAGTTAAGCGCCCAGAACTGGCTGCTAAACTGATTGCCGAAAACATTGCCCGTCAACTCGAACGCCGTATTAACTGGCGCCGCGCCGTTAAAATGGCCGCCCAAAATACCATGAACGCTGGCGCTCGTGGTGTCCGCATCGAAGTTGCTGGCCGCCTTGGTGGCGCCGAAATGTCACGCCGCGAAAAAGAAATCCAGGGCAGCGTTCCACTTCACACCCTTCGTGCTGACATTGATTACAACCTAACCACCGCTCAAATCCCGAATGCCGGCATTGTTGGCATTAAAGTTTGGGTCTATAAGGGCGAGGCGTAGGAGTAGTTATGTTGTTACCAAAGAAAACCAAGTGGCGCAAAGTCCGTATCGGTAAAAACACCGGTGTTGCAACCGCTGGCAACTATATCGCTTTCGGTGATTACGGCTTGCAGTCAGAAGAAAACGAACGCATTACCAGCCGCCAAATCGAAGCTGCACGTCAGGCAATGACCCGTTACATTAAGCGTGGTGGTAAGATTTGGATCCGTATTTTCCCACACACTCCTGTTACTAAAAAACCTGCTGACGTCAAAATGGGCGGCGGTAAAGGTAACCCAGAATATTTTGCTGCAAAAGTTAAGGCAGGCACCGTATTGTTCGAAATGAAGGGCGTGACCGAAGAAATCGCCCGCGAAGCAATGCGTCTTGCAAGCCATAAACTACCCGTTAAGACTAAATTCATATCTCGGGAGGAGGCGTAATGGCCGAAGCTAAAAAAGTGAACGTACTACAAGACTTCCGTGGTATGGAAACTGCTGATTTGTTAACTAAAGTCGCTGAACTTCGCAAGGAACTGGTGCAGCAGCATCGCGCTAACAAAGCGAGCGAACTCCCAAGTGCATCAGTTATTGCAAAAACTCGTAAGAGCATTGCAAAAGCCATGACTGTGCTTGCCGAGAAAGCCCGCGAAGACGCGCAGAAAGAGCAGGAGAAATAATATGGCTCGTAAACTAACTGGTGTCGTTACCTCTGACGTGCAAGACAAAACCATTACGGTGGCTGTGAGTCGCAGCGTAACTCACCCGGTGTATGGCAAGCGTTACACCGTCACCAAAAAGTTTGCCGCGCACGACGAAAAGAACGAAGCTCACAAAGGTGACAAGGTAGAAATTACCGAAACCCGCCCGGTGAGCAAACGCAAGTCTTTTGCCCTCAGTAAAGTGATCGAAACCGGTCACGCAACCGTTGAGCTTAAAGACGAAACCGTCGCATCGGAAAGCTCGCCCTCGGCTAAAGCCTCCGGTCTCGGCCAAGCAAAGAAAATTCGTACTGCTACAGGCAGTACTCGAGTAGAGGCGTAACCATATGATTCAACAAGAATCCCGCCTCCACGTTGCCGACAACAGTGGCGCCAAAGAAATTTTGTGCATCCGCGTGCTTGGTGGTACTGGTCGTCGGTACGCTCACGTTGGTGACATTATTGTTGCCAGCGTCAAGCAGGCAAACCCTGCTGGTGCTGTTAAACGTAAAAGTGTTGTTAAAGCCGTTGTTGTGCGCACCAAACACGCCATTAAGCGTAAAGATGGTAGCACAATCCGTTTTGACGACAACGCCGCCGTTATTATTGGCGACGACAAGAACCCTAAGGCGACTCGTGTCTTTGGCCCGGTTCCCCGCGAACTACGCGAAAAGGGCTACATGAAGATCATCAGCCTTGCTCCGGAGGTACTGTAATGAAGATTAAAACTGGCGACATGGTTAAAGTTATTGCTGGAGCCCACAGGGGTAAAACTGCCAAAGTGCTCAGCATTCACCCTAAAGAAAACACTGTCAAACTCGAAGGTATTGGCACACGTAAGCGCTTTGTTAAGCCAAATGCGGTTAACCCGCAAGGCGGCAGTAAAGACATTCATGTTGGTATGGACGTGAGCAAAGTTGCACTCGTCAGCCCAGCCGATGCTGCTAAAACAACACGAATTGGCTACATGGTTAAAAAAGATGGCACAAAAGTGCGTGTAGCGACACAAGCTGCAAAGAAGGAGATTAAATAAGATGGCAACCAAAAAGACAGTAAGTCAAAAGACTGATACTGCTCGTCTCAAAGCCCTCTACAAAGGGGAGCTAGTGCCACGTCTCCAAAAAGAATTGGAGCTTGCAAACGCGCACCAGGTGCCGAAGCTCGAGAAAATTATTGTGAGCGTTGGTATTGGTAAGCACAAAGACGACAAAGGTTTTCACCAAACAGTGGTAAATACCCTGCGTAAGATTACTGGTCAACAGCCAGTTGATCGCATGGCTAAAAAGTCGATTGCAACCTTTAAGATTCGCCGCGGTATGAACCGCGTCGGTGTGAGTGTCAACCTACGCGACGGCCGTATGTACGAATTCCTCGACCGCCTAGTTAACGTGGTGTTACCACGTGTGCGTGACTTCCACGGCGTGAGTGGTAAAGCCTTCGACAAAGAAGGTAATTACAACCTTGGTCTTACCGATCAATCAGTCTTCCCAGAACTAGGTTTTGAGGACACAACCACCACCCACGGTCTGCAAATCAACTTTGTTATTAAAGCCAAAGAACGTAGCCACAGCCGCGCATTACTAACCGGTTTTGGGCTGCCATTCGAGAAGGAGAACCGCTAGATGGCTAAAAAATCTATCGTTGCACGCGACAAAAAGCGTTTGATGCTGATTGCCAAGTTTGCCGCCAAGCGCGCCGAACTCAAGGCAGCCGGCGACTACGAAAGCCTGGCACTTTTGCCTCGCAATAGTAGCCCGACCCGTCGCAAAAACCGTTCATTACTAACTGGGCGCCCGCGCGGTTATATTCGCCGCTTTGGTCTTGATCGTATTTCGTTCCGCGAAAAAGCAAGCAAAGGCGAAATCCCTGGCGTAACTAAGGCCAGTTGGTAGGAGTTAACACTATGAGTATGCAAACAACTGACCCCATCGCCGACCTGTTGACCCGTATCCGCAACGCAATTGCGGTTGGTAAAACTGATATCGTTGTTCCGGCGAGCAACATTAAATTGACGATTGCTGAAGCGCTTAAAAAAGCTGGCTACTTGGCCGATGTTAAATTTGTCGAAGCCAAACCGCGCGGTAGCATTGTAATCGCCATTAACAAACCTGGCGAAAACAGCACCATCACCGAAATCCACCGTGTCAGCAAACCTGGCCAGCGCGTATATGCCGGTGCAACGGAAATCCCCCGCATTAAAGGCGGTCGCGGTATCGTATTAGTTTCGACCAGCCAAGGCGTGATGACCGGGCAAGCTGCCCGCAAAGCTCGCTTGGGTGGCGAAGTTCTGTGTAAGGTATATTAAGGAGTAAAATAATGAGTCGAATCGGAAAACTGCCAATTCAAATCCCGAGTGGCGTGACAATCACGGTTGATGACAAGCACCTTGTGACTGTCGTTGGCCCAAAAGGCACGCTCACTCAATTTGGTCAGCCAGATGTGACTGTTACCATTGAAGGCGACCAGGCAATTGTTGCTCGCGCCAACGATGAGCAGCTCGCACGCGCTGGTCACGGCCTTATGCGCGCGCTTGTTGCCAATATGGTAACAGGGGTGAGTAAAGGCTTCGAGAAAAAATTAGAACTTAACGGTGTTGGTTACCGCGTGAGTGGTGGCGGCCGTGCGCTTGATTTTGCGCTTGGTTTTTCGCACCCTGTTAAGTATCAAGCTCCAGAAGGCGTCGACCTGAAGGTAGAAAAGAACATTATTACCGTCAGCGGCATCAGCAAACAGGCTGTTGGCCAAGTTGCTGCCGAAATCCGCTCGCTTAAGAAGCCCGAACCTTACAAAGGTAAGGGTATTAAATATGTTGATGAAACAATCTTGCGCAAAGCCGGCAAGACGGGAGGTAAATAGTAATGGGTAAAATTACACACAAAGTTGCCTCGCGCATTTTGCGCAAAAACCGTGTTCGATCGACGGTGATTGGTACGGCTGAGCGCCCACGCCTGAATGTGTTTGTCAGCAACATGCACGTTCACGCGCAGGTTATCGACGACACAACTGGTAAAACTTTGGCAGCAAGCACCTCTGTTGGTGCTAAAGAAGCAACGGGCGCTTTGAGCGTTAAAGCCGAATGGGTCGGTAAAGATATCGCCACTAAAGCTAAAAAGGCTAAGGTAACCAAAGTAGTGTTTGACCGCAATGGCCGTAAATATCATGGTCGCCTAAAAGCGCTTGCAGATGCTGCACGTGCGGCAGGATTGGAGTTCTAATATGGCAGTACAACAAGCAGTAAGTATTGATCCCCGCGATAATCGCCGCCAAGGTGGACCAAATCGTGGCCGTCGCTCGAACGACCGTTCAAACGAACCGCGCGAAGAAAAAATCTTCCAAGAATATGTGGTGAGTATCGACCGCGTTGCCCGCGTAGTAAAAGGTGGCCGCCGGTTCCGCTTTAAGGCACTTGTGGCCGTTGGTGATGGCAAGCAGCGCGTTGGCGTTGGCGTTGCAAAAGGCCAGGACGTGCAAGCGGCTGTGGCAAAAGCAACCGACAAAGCTAAAAAACAGCTCATTACCTTCCCAGTTACCACAAAAGCGACTATTCCACATGACATTAATGCCAAAGTTGGTGGCGCTAAAGTACTCCTGATGCCCGCTGCGCCCGGTACCGGTATTATTGCCGGCGGTGTGATGCGCTCTATTATGCAGCTCACCGGCGTGACTAACCTTCTTGGCAAAGCTCTTGGCTCGAACAACAAAGTAAACAACGCCTATGCAACTATCGAAGCGCTACGTACCCTCGTTGCCGAAGAAAACTGGCTGAATCCACCTGTTAAAAAAGCTCCAGCTAAAAAGACTGAAGCGCCTGTGGAAGCAGTTGTGGCACCCAAAGCTCCAGCTAAAAAGGCTCCAAAAAAGGAGACTAAGTAATGAAAGTGAACGATTTACAGGTAGAAGCCCACAAAAACCGCAAACGCGTTGGCCGTGGTATTAGTGCTGGCCAGGGTAAAACTGCTGGCCGCGGTACCAAGGGTCAGAATGCTCGTACCGGTAAAAAGCACTCACCAGCCTTTGTTGGTGGGCAGGGACCTTTGATGCAGCGTGTACCAAAGCTCCCCGGTTTTAAAAGTCTTCGCGTTCCTGCGCAGGTTGTTTACACCGACCAGCTCAGCGTTATGGCTGGCAAAACTGCCGATAACATGTCGCTTGCCGAAGCTGGGTTGATCATCAGCCCATTCCATGCCGTTAAAGTTATTTTGCGCGGTGAAGTGAAAGGTAAAATAACTCTTAAAGTACAGGGTGCAAGTAAAGGCGCTCAAGAGGCCATCGCTAAGGCTGGTGGTAGCTTCGAGAAACTGCCAACACCGCACTTGCCAGAAAACAAGCTCAAAGCTGAAATGCGTGCCGAAAACAAGGCAGAAAAAACTCCAAAAAAGGCCTAGAGCATTTTATGGAACCAAGTAACGCACCCGGGAACGGGTGCGTTTTGGTATAGTTGTGATATGCGTTTACTCGAGATAGGCGGTCTGGGGGATCACGATTTCCGAATACGCTTGGTACTACCAGTCTGGCGACTGTATGGTTTTGAGCCACGGTACGAGCCGTTCTTTTGGCAGCTCGGCGATGATGACTTGCAGGCGCGACTCGATCCGATCCTCGCTTGGATCGACGCGCTGCCAAGAGGCGAGCAGATCGTTATCGTCGGCTCCAGCGCGGGTGGGGTCATCGCCGCGTTGCTGCTTTTGCTGCGGCCTAATCGTATCCGACGAGTCGTTGCAATAAGTTCGCCGCTCAATCGGTTCAAACACAGTAAGAACAAGCTGCTCAATACTGCGTTGGCCGAATTCGATAAGCGGTTCTCGCAAGCCGACCCTCTGCTGCGAGCGCGGATTGGGTCGTTCCGCGGTAGGCTCGACGATATTGTGCGGCCGACCTTCAGTGTGGTGCCTGGGGCGTTTAACCACCAGTTACCGACACGCGGCCATGTTTGGACGATCGCAATGGCACTTACGTGGTATAGCCGCCGCTTGTCGTCATATCTCAGCCGGTAACGCTTGGGGGCGGGTTAGCGCCCGCCCCGAGCACATCTTGCTTGGCAGCTTTAGCGACACTATGATATCGTGTATGAGTAACAAACAGGTGACCTGATGAGCTGGAAAACTATCTTCAAATCGCTGAAAAGCCGCGACATGCAAAAACGCCTACTTATTGTGCTAGGTATTATTATTGTTTATCGTCTTTTGTCGCATGTACCCGTACCTCTTGCCGAACCAACACAGTTACAACAGGTACTGAGCAACGTTATTAGCCAAAGCGACTTGGGCGGTTTTATGAACATCCTCTCTGGGGGTGCGCTGGCTAATTTATCAATCGTGCTTGTAGGCTTGTCGCCGTATATTACCGCCTCTGTAATTACACAGCTGCTCACTAAGGCTATACCGCGACTCGAGGAACTTCATAAAGACGGCGAGGTGGGCCGGCGCAAGATCCAACAGTGGACACGACTTATTACGCTGCCACTGGCAATTTTACAATCCATTGCATTTATATTTATTCTGCGCCAAACAGTGCTCGCCGGGGCATCGGGTGTTGATATAACGGCTAACACGTCGCCCTTCCAGTGGGTAGTGATGGTGGGCGCAATGACTGCTGGTGCGATGCTCCTTATGTGGCTTGGTGAGCTCATGACCGAGCAAGGGGTGGGGAACGGTATGTCGCTGCTCATCTTTGCTGGCATCATTAGCCAGTTACCACAGACACTGGGCACGCTGATTACTTCTATTGGCAGCGTGCCGACCCCGGCTGATGCTTTGCAAGTATTCAACTGGTTTACGCTTCCAATAAATGGGCCGGCGACGCTGGTGACGGTGATATTGGCTGTGCTTGGGCTTGCGGTGCTATATATTATCGTTAAGATTAATGAGGCGCAGCGCGTCGTTACCATCAACTATGCCAAGCGAGTACAGGGCAACCGTGAGTACGGCGGCGTCACTAGTATTTTGCCGATCAAGCTGATTACCGCTGGAGTTATCCCCGTTATTTTTGCTGTGGCGTTTTTAGCTTTGCCAGCCTTCCTAGGCCAGCTGATGAAGGCGAGCGCGAATACCGATTGGCAAGTCATTGGTGCCAACCTCGCGGTGTGGTTTCAGACTCCGAGCGCTACGACGTTTGCGGCCGGTGATATAACGGCCATGATTTATCCGGCAGCATATTTTATACTCGTTGTGTTGTTCACGTATTTCTATACAGGTATTGTATTTAACACCACCGAAATCGCCGAAAACTTACAAAAACAAGGCGGCTTTATCTCTAACATTCGCCCTGGCATTCAAACTGAGAAGTATCTTAAAAGGACAGTGACACGCCTAACGTTGTTTGGCTCGATCGCGCTAGGCCTTATTGCCGTGCTGCCGTTTGTATTTGAATTTACGTTTGCAAAATTGGGCTTTACGGGTACCACCAATCTCGCCATCGGTGGTACTGGGCTGTTGATTGTTGTTTCGGTAACGCTCGAGACGTTGCGGCAGATTAACTCGCGCGCGTTAATGGTGACATACGACGAAGATTAATAAAAACGGGACTAGGCCCGTTTTACCTACATTGCTAGAAAATAATGTTTGCACAATCTAATGGCTGGGATGACGGGGTTAAATCTTAGCTAAATAATATCAGGATGGTATAGACATTATTCACGAGTCATTTAGAGTGCAGGTTTTGTGACGAACCTTTGTATTTCGGTCCAAATAAGCTACTATATTATTATCAACGCACAACGTCGTGCGATAATCTTTAAAGTAGCGCTTTACAACAGAGATAAACCTCTGTATAATCAATAATTGTAATTTATGGCCCGTCCTAAAAGATTCAAACCATCGGCCTCGGCAACTGCGCGCCCCCCCAGGCAACGCAATACACCGGAGAGCAAAGAGGTAATTAAACTAACCGGTGTCGTCGTTCTGGCGCTCCCCGGAGCAAAGTTTAATGTGGAACTTGAAAACGGCCATGTCATCCTCGGCCACGTTGCCGGTAAAATGCGCAAGCATTACATCCGTCTCGTACCAGGGGATAAGGTGGAAGTTGAGTTAACCCCTTACGATCTTACAAAGGGTAGAATCACTTTCCGCTTACGAGATTAACCGTAAGGATCAAGCGCCAAGGAGACACATCGCGTGAAGGTTCGACCAAGTATTAAACGACTAGGCAACGGGTATTTTACTCGTCGCAAAGGCAAACTTGTCTACAAAGACAAAACAAAGCCTCGTCATAAGCAGAGGCAGGGTTAAATATGGCTCGTATTGCCGGAGTTACTGTCCCAACCGAAAAGCAAGTACAGATTGCCCTTACCTATATTTATGGTATTGGACCGTTTCATGCTGCTAAAATTCTCGAAGCAACTAAAATTGAGCCGACGACGCGAGTTAAAGATCTGAGCGAAGGCGAGCTGCAGCGCATCCGCGATGAGATTTCTGCCACATACACTGTAGAAGGCGAGCTTCAACGTGTGGTAACGACTAATATTAAGCGTCTTAAAGAGATCAAATCTTACCGTGGCCTGCGCCACGCAGCAAACCTTCCTGGCCGTGGTCAGCGTACACGCACCAACGCGCGTACTCGCCGTGGCAAAAAGGTAACTGTGGGTGGAACCAAGAAGAAAGTAGCGTCTAAGACCTAGGATTAATATGGCAGAAACTACTGTAAAACCCACGACTACCAAGAAGAAAGCAAAGCGCAGCGTACCATCGGGCGCAATGCATGTTAAAGCTACCTTTAACAACACGCTTATTACTTTCACTGACAAAAAAGGCAACGCACTCACTACTGCAAGCGCCGGCGCTATGGGCTTTAAAGGCTCTAAAAAAGGCACTGCCTACGCTGCACAGGTTGCAAGCGAAAAAGCTGCAGCGGCTGCCAAACAGACCTTTGGCATGACAAGTGTCGAAGTATATGTCAAAGGCGTTGGCCTTGGCCGCGATGCTGCGGTACGCGCATTGCAAAATGTTGGTATCAGCGTT
This sequence comes from Magnetospirillaceae bacterium, assembly GCA_035538835.1. Lineage (GTDB taxonomy): Bacteria > Patescibacteriota > Saccharimonadia > Saccharimonadales > EFPC-124 > EFPC-124. The sequence goes on along the minus strand of DATLJN010000076.1, from coordinate 21,306 downwards.
GAGAAGATTTCTGACAAAACAGGTGAGCCACACGGTGGTGTGCGCCCACGTAAGGCACGGAGGGCTTAAGTATGGCACGAGATCGTAGCCCTATTGTTAAACAGTCACGCCGCGAAGGGTACGCTTTGCACCCTAAAGCGCACAAAATCATGGCTAAAAAATCTGGCATTCCAGGCATGCACGCCCACGGTCGCCAGGGTAAACAGAGCATGTATGCCCAGCAGTTGCGCGAAAAGCAAAAAGTTCGCCGCCTGTACGGTATGCTCGAAAAACAGTTTGCAAAACTCATGAAGGAAGCAAGCCGCACATCTGGTCAATCTGGCCGCGTGCTATTGCAACTTCTTGAACGCCGCCTCGACAACGTGGTATACCGCGCTGGTTGGTCTGTGAGCCGTCGTGGTTCACGCCAGCTGGTTAGTCACGGCCACCTCATGGTTAACGGCACTCGCGTCGATATTCCAAGCTTGCGTGTCAAACCAGGCGACATTATCACTGTTCGCCCTGCAAGTGTTAAAACGCAATACTTTACCCACCTTGATGACATCATGAAGGACACGAATCAGCCAACCTTTAGCTGGATGAAGAGCGACCCTAAAAAGATGATTATCACCATTACTGGCCTGCCAAAACGCGAAGAAGCCGAGGCCGATATTAACGAACAGCTTATTGTTGAGTATTACTCACGGTAATAAAGACTTTTAAAGAAGGTTGAAGGAGATCACCGCGAATGAAAGTCATTCACAACCCAACGCTCGCCAACATCGACGAGCACACATCAACAAGCGCGACATTTGTCGTCGAACCCTTACACAAGGGCTACGGCATGACGCTTGGTAACAGTATGCGCCGCGTGCTGCTTAGCAGTATCAGTGGTGCTGCAATCACATCGTTCCGCATCGAAGGCGTGACCCACGAATTTACCACCGTCCCCGGTGTTAAAGAAGATGTGGTAGATATCATGCTGAACCTTAAAAATATTCGCATGGTGAACCATAGCGACGAGCCGGTCACGGTTCGTCTCGAGAAAAAGGGTGCTGGCGTTGTCACAGCTGGCGACATTAAAGCGACTGCCGACATCGACATCATCAACAAAGATATGGTGATTGCGACTATTGATGACCCTAAAGCTAGCTTTGTTATGGATATGGTTATCGACAGTGGCCGCGGCTACCGCACCATCGAAGAATCTACCGCCCGCCGCCAAAACAGCGACTACATTGCGCTCGATGCTTTGTTTAGCCCTGTGCTGCGCGTTCGCTATAAAGTCGAAAACACCCGCGTTGGCCAAGCAACTGACCTCGACAAACTAAGCCTCACTGTTGACACCAATGGCGCAGTAAGTCCTAAAGAAGCATTCGAAGAAGCTGCTGCAATTCTTATTAACCAATACACCGCACTTGCCGGGAGCACCCGCGTCGAAGCCGGTCCCGCAGTTGGTAGCAAAGGTGCTGACGGCGACGCCGCAGAACTGATGACGCCAATCGAAGATCTTAACCTGACCGCTCGCACCACAAACGCGCTGATTAACAATGATATCCGCACCATCAACGACCTCGTAACCCTGAGCGACACGGAACTCCGCGAGCTCAAGGGCTTTGGCAGCAAAGCACTCGACGAAGTAAAAGAGAAGCTGACGGAGTTGGAGCTGTAAGTCATGCATAGTCACGGAAACCAGGGCCGCAAGTTCGGCCGCGAGCGCGACCAGCGCAAAGCTCTCATAAAAGGGCTTGCAACCTCGCTCGTTATATATGGTCGTATCGAGACCACGCTACCAAAGGCGAAAGAAATCGCGCCATACGTAGAAGACCTCATTACCAAGGCCAAAAAGGGCGACCTTCACGGCCGTCGCCAGGTTCTAGGCGGTCTCAGTACGGTTGCAGCGTCGCACAAATTGGTTGACGAAATCGCTCCAAAGCTTACTGCCCGCACTTCTGGTCATCTACGCATTAAGCAAACCCGCTTGCGCGTGGGCGACAACACACAGATGGCCGAAGTGAGCTTTGTGGATGATATTGCCGCCGCTCCTGCGCCAGCAGAAAAGCCAAAAAAAGTCGCCCCTAAAGCGACCGTAAAGGCGGAGAAGTAATATGAAAACATATAGCCAAAAGCCATCCGAGGTCACTCGCAAATGGGTTGTTGTTGACGCCAGTGAAGCTACGCTTGGCCGCGTGGCAACTACTATTGCTAAATACCTTATAGGTAAATACAAGCCGACCTACACTGCCCACATCGACGGCGGCGACTTTGTTGTAGTCATCAACGCCGACAACTTAGTTGTTACTGGCGACAAGATGGAAGACAAAAAGTACTACCGTCACAGTGGCTTCCCAGGTGGTATCAAGCAGCGCAGTCTTAAAGAACAGATGGAGCGCGATTCAAGCAGAGTCATCATCGACGCAGTTCGTGGGATGCTCCCTAAGAACAAATTGGTTGATGATCGCTTGAAACGCCTCAAGGTGTACGGCGGCGCTGACCACACACACGCCCCACAACAACCAGTGGCAGTAAAGGTAGAGAAGTAATATGACTAAAAACGAATATTTTTACGGCCTTGGCCGCCGCAAATCATCAACTGCTCGTGCGCGCCTATTTGGTGGTAAAGGCAATATCACGATTAACGACAAGCCAGCTGCCGATTACCTTGCGGGTAACGAAGCACTCATGCACGAATTAGTAAAACCACTTGTGCTGCTTGGTAAAAAAGACGCCTATGACATCACTATTAAAGTTGATGGCGGCGGTACGGCTGGCCAAGTAGATGCAAGCAAATTAGCGATCAGCAAAGCACTCAGCACTATGAATGACGACCTCCGTGGTACGCTCAAAAAAGCTGGCCTGCTTAAGCGCGACCCACGCGAAGTGGAACCAAAGAAATACGGTCTCCGCAGCGCACGCAAACGCGAACAGTTCTCGAAGCGCTAAAACGGCTTATACTATGCACAAAAAACACTTGTCATCAGTGGCAGGTGTTTTTTGTGCATTGCCGCGAAAGGCCAATGTGCTGTACTATCGTCAAAAGGGGATAGTTATGAAATTGGCGGTTTTAGGTGGCACAAGTCAGGTCGACCAATATTTATTAAACCATGCGCTGGGTTCGGGCTATTCTATACATTTTTTAGGCCCCAAGGTTAATCCTAGCGTATCAGACCCAGAGCTAACGGTTGTTCAGGGGTCGTTACAGGATGTCTCTCTTATCGAGGCGGCGTTCGAGGATGCGCACGCCGTTATCTGTTTGCCTTACGCTGTTACCGATTTTGAAACGCTCGGAAATGTCGTCCATACCATGCATGCCTTTGGTATTGTGCGTTTGATTCTGGCGGCAGATTTTTATAAAACTGAACCCCACCAGTTTAAAAATATGTTGCAAAAAGCGGGTATTGATTGGACGATCATCCATCACGGCCAAGCCGCACCCACAGGTGTACCAAATTATTTTGCAATTCCCGATATAGATTATGCGACCTACCTCGTTCGGCAAGTTACTGATGTAACCAACCTACGCGCGGCAATGGTTCTGAGCAATTAACGCAATTTTGTTTTGATCTCGTGCCAATTGAGTCGGGTTAAGACTTCCTCGTGGAGACGCATGTCGGCTTTTTTAGTGATTTGGTTTGAAAGGTCGAGACTAATAATATCGAAACTGAGATGGATAGGGAGCTTGGTGAGTTGCTGTTGCTCGGCAATGGCGAGGCAATCATCGTTATCTTGCACGCAGCGCTGGCCTAAGTCAATCCAAGCTTGTAACTGTTCGGATGTTGCCGCGCCTTCGTCGAGTGTAAAACGCACATCCACCGTTGCGGCACGCATGACTTCGGGGCTAAATTGCTGGTCGAAGATAAAGTTTCCCATCGAGTAAAAGATCGGCTTGCCTTTATATTCTTCGACGGGCTGCACCCAGTGCGGGTGGTTGCCGAGCACAGCATCGGCGCCATTGTCGATCATTTTTTGATAAAGTATGCGGCGCTTATCGTCGGCGGTAGCTTGATATTCACGCCCCATATGCGGGTAGCTAATGACCGGCATATACTTGGCGTACTTCTGTATTTCTGCAATCGCAGAATCGGTCACAGTATAATATACGCCGTGGTAACCACACATAGCGACCGGTAATTGTACATCTTTTTGTTCGCCGTTTATGCGAGCGCGTGCGGGCAACGAGATAACGTTACAAACATCATCCTTGTTGTGTGGATTAAATCCGCCAAAATGTTGGATACCGTATTCGTCCAGAGTTTTACGTGTTGTTTCTTGGCCGATTTCGCGTTTTTGGTTAGCGATGTGGTTATTGCCAAGCGATACAGCCGTGAACCATTTGGCAGCCTCTTTTAAGTAATCGGTGTCGCAGTTAAATTCCCACAGTTCGGGCACAAAACCAATCGGCTGTTTAATTCCTGGAATGGCGGGACATTCAAGGTTAACGACCCACGCGTCGTATTTATCGCGGTTGAGTTCGTGCAGGCGCGAAAACGGATACGCTTCTTTAAGTGGACTGGCTTGCGACCAATCGTTCATATGTCTGCCCCAATAAACGTCACCACCAAATAGTACGCGGCTTTCGAGTGCCGTATTGCTGCTCAGAGTTTTAGAATAGGTATCGTTTGGCTGAGGGCGGTGAGTGTACAGGCCGTAAATAATAAGGCCCAACACCATACACCCGGCGCCGCCGATAAAAATATACGTCTTCTTTTGTTCGGCTGATAATTTTTTGAATAACGACATACGTAACCTAATCTTTCTCTGGTCGGCCAAAGCCTAAAAAGCCATAATGTTCTTGGTAAGGGAAATTTTCGCGGTACATAACGCGGTCGCGGATGTTGCCACCAATTAAACCAGCAGTGCCTGGCGCGCCATCAACATCGACAACGACATCAACGTGGCCTAAGTTCTCTTCCAGCTCACCGCGGTAAAAGAACACAAAGTCGCCGAGCCGTGGCTTAAGGTTTTTGGTAATTACTTCCTCACGGCTATACCAAGTGCCGCTCAATTTTAGGTATTCGATAAGCAGACGTGAGTTCATAAAACGCCACGATTTTGTGCGTTCGTCGTACATTGGCGCGCCGGCCTCTTTGGACACCCAGCTTACAAACATGGCGCACCACTGGGCGGGCGTGCTCTCGGTGTATTTATCGACATCGGGGCCGCAGTTGCAGCCAGGCGTTGGTTCAACAACGCCTTTGTGGTATTCCTGCAAAGCGACTTCGGCGCGCTTAAGCCCAAAATATTCGGGTGGCTTAGCTGGCGCATCGGGGGCGATATTGAGCTGGTCGATCTTAAATTGGATTGCCGACTTTGCCACGGCTGTATCATCAAAAAAGAAATGTTGATACGTGAGGTAGCTAAAGAAACCAACAAGAATCATTACAAAAACGGCCCCGGGAATTTTAGTGCGCATTAGAGCCTTCCAGCACCGTTAACAGCGACTGTGCCTGACGTGTGTGAATATTAACCGTACCGAACAAAATACATTCTTTTTGCTTGATAGTGCCGATAATTTGTTCGAACAATACCTCGCCCGACGCGTCTTTGTATTCGGTGCCGTTACCAAGGTGCATTACTTTTACGCGCACGTTTGGATATTTTTTAAGCTCATAGCGTACTTGGTTTTCGTAGTCGCCAAAGGTAAAGATATAGTCGGCTTTTACCGAATTAACAGCAATGTCGACAAACTGCGCCACGCGTTCCGGACGGTCGTGCCTGTTATTAAGAATCACCGCTTTTTTGGTGCGCGCACCAACTTTTTTACGTAGCGAATCAACGGTCAAAATAAAGCTTTCGCGGTCGTTAATGGCAAATAGGTTTGCCCAGTGCAGGGTTTTAGTGTCGCGTTCAAACTTCTTGAGTATAAAGGCACCGGGGTCGGGTTGTGCGCTGTGCATGCCGCTGAGCGCTGTTTGGCGTGTAACGCCGAGCAGCTCGGCCACTTTAACGGCAATGGCAACATTGGCGCGATATTCAAAGTGTTTAAAGGCTGCCATTTGCTTTTCGGTAATGCGCATGGTGCCGACAGCGTGGAGTTTACTACCGCGGACTTCGCACTCCTGTTTAAGAATGGCCAGGAGTTCAGGGTTGGTTTCGGCAGTCACGAGGTGGCCGTTTTTAGGGATGGTCATGCTAAGGCTGCGGGCAATTTCGGGCAGAGTTGTACCGAGCAATTCGACGTGATCCTCGCGTACGTTAGTGATAACACCAATGGTGGAGTGCATGATTTTATCTTCTAGGTAACGTTGGTAGATTGGGTTGATCGCCATACACTCAAATACAACAGCTTTGTAGTCGTCGCCGGTGTACATGCGGTGCAAATCGCCGGTGTAAAACTTAAGCATGCGTCGTTGCTCGGCAATGTCGGCTTCTTTGCGCGGGACAGGCGTGTCGTTTTGGTGGTCGACAACAATACGTGCCGCGGTGCCAGTTGTTTTAGCAGCAGTTTTGATGTTACCTTCGCGCAGCGCAGCGGCGATCAAGCGCGTCACCGATGACTTGCCGCGAATACCGTTAACATGAATGCGGTGTTCCAGGTTTTGCATCGCTTTGTAATGTTGTCGTTGGTTTATAACACCAACAGCTACGTAAGCTGCAGCTAATACAATAACGGCGCCAAGAATGAACATTTTACACCGCCAATCTGGCGAGATGTGCCATCGCTAGGGTCGGTGAAAAGCCCTTGAGCAGCGTTGATTTGAGTGACTGCAAAGATAGGTCGTTGGTAAACACGGCAACGGCAATAATAAGCACAATTGGCGTTGGGCGGTATCCAGGAATCACAACCATTGTGGCGAGTAAATCAATAAGTGTAATAACAATGTAGCCGCACACCAGGCTAAACACGAATCGCTCTAGCCCAATAACAAGCGTGAAGCGTAGGAGCAAACGCACCGCGATATAACTGAGTGCGACTCCCACAGCAACGAGGAGCGCTTGTATTGGCGAGCTTACGGTTACAGCCGCAATAAATGGCGCAACCATGTAGCCACCGCCTCTGATACCAAATTTGTAATACACCAGCACCGCGGCTAAAAGACTCACAATAAATACGAGCGCAGGATTTTCGAGGCTCAAAGGTGTGTAGGTGCCGAGTTTGACGGTCATGTAGGTAAGTATCTCGTAAGGGATAGCATAGGCGAGCGCCCAACCGGCCAGGTAGCTTACTGCTGTAACCGATAGTGTTCCTATCATCACCTTACCCAGCCCATATTTGCGTGCACTAATAGCAATAAGGCCAGGTACCACGAGACTTACCAATAATTCTTGGTTAAAGATGTGTGCCGAGTTAAATGCAACCATAGATATAAGTCCCAGCACGACAGATACAGAGATTGTAATAAGCGACGCCCAGCGGCGCGTCAACGCAAAACGACCGAACGTATACTTATATATCGCCCAGCACAGAACACTGAGCGCTAACATAACAATAAAAGCAGGAAAGTTGATAAAGATAAGGCTTGCAAGAATCCCGGGGACAATGATGCCGCCTGGCGTGACACCAAACTTTTTCTTATACAGCAGTGCCAGTACGGCGCCAACCAAAAAGGTTAGGCGTACAAGGTCGATGGAACTCCAAAATATCTCCACAATTTGCCCTATAACTATTACTTTTTACGCGTTCGCTCCGCATCGTCAAAATACGCGCAGCTTACGCGAACAATCACTAGTATTCTTACCATATGTTGCCTAAAAGTACAAGTTTATTTTTTAATATACTTATGCTTTTCGTGAGTATCGGGATATCGCTTTACAAGTGCTTAGCCGCCCTTTACACTCATAGATACTATGGCAGTAACTGTTATTTATTGGTGGCACTCAACTTACCTCTGGCGGAGATAATATTTTCATGCATCTTACCGCCGAACAAGGCGGTTTTTTAAAAGCTCACGTATAATAAGGAATATTATGGCTAACCAACCGACACACAAGCCGCGGGTACTCACCGGGCTACGCGCCAACAGTAACCTGACCATCGCTAATTACCTTGGTGCGATGTTGCCTATGGCTAACCTCGCACAATCTCACAAAAAGACGCACGACTTTTTTATGTTTGTGCCAGATCTGCATTCGTTTACGACACCGATAAATCACGACGAACTCCATAAAAATACCATCCAGAATGTGGCATTTTATGTAGCGGCCGGCGCGATCGACCTTGAAAGCAACGCCGTGCGAGTCTATCGCCAAAGCTACGTATCTCAGCATAGTGAGCTTGCCTGGATTTTGGATTGTTTTACCTACATGGGTGAGCTTAGTCGAATGACACAGTTTAAAGACAAAGCCGGGCTGGCCCGTGATGCCGACAGTAAAGAGTTGCTCAGCGGCCTACTGCGTCGCACGCGTCGGCTTGGCGATCACTTTTTGGCTGCGTTTTTTGAGCGTGATCTCAAAAAAACAATGGAAAAGCTTAAGAATGAGTCGGTGAGTGTCGGGTTATTTAACTACCCGGTGCTTATGGCGGCGGATATCTTGCTTTACAATGCCACATACATTCCCCTTGGCGACGACCAAAAACAGCATCTCGAACTAACGCGTGATCTTGCTTTGCGTATTAATGAGCGCTTTAAAAACGTGTTTGCCGAAGGTGTTTTTGCGACCGTACCTGCCGACTGGCAATCGCAGCTGAAATTTTCGGGACTCGACCAAGGTGTGCGAATCCGCAGCCTCCGTAATCCGGCTAAAAAGATGAGTAAGTCCGACGAAGATCCAGCCGGTTTTGTCACACTTGCCGATGAACCCAAAACGGCTGCTAAAAAAATCATGGCCGCCACAACCGACAGCGAAGGCGTGATCAATTTTGACTGGAAGCGCCAGCCCGGCGTGAGTAACCTATTGCAGATAGTCGCTTTACTACAGAAGCGCCCAGTGCAACAAGTTATTGCCGAGTGGAAGGGCCAAACGCGGTATGGTGATCTTAAACAAGCCGCCGCAAAGGAAGTGGGCGACTTCTTAAAGGATTTCCAGACTGCCCTTGCGGGGGTTGACCAAGTGGCATTGCTTGCCAAAATTGAAGCCGACGAAGCGGTTGCGCGCAACCTTGCTGCCGCTCAGCTGTTACGCGTGCAGCAAGCCGTTGGCCTCCGACCACGCCCATGACTACAATGTTTACTGCTTCCCAATCTGGCGAACGCATTGACGCTTATTTAGCACGTACTGTTCCCGAATTTTCGCGCAGTTTTTGGCAAAAACAAACGACCGTCGGCGCCGTAAAAGTTAATGATGTCGTTGTTAAACCGAGCTATCAACTTAATATAGGTGACGTTATTACGGTAAATATGCCCGAAGTTCCAGACTTTTCTGAGGCCACCTTACCGGTGTTGTTCGAGGATGACGATGTGGTTGTCATTAACAAGCCGGCAGGTGTGCTCACCCATGCTAAAGGCGTGGTGAGTGATGAACTTACCGTCGCCACATTTGTGCGCCCGCGTACCACCGACGGCGTTGATACAAACCGCCCGGGTATTGTGCATCGGCTCGATCGCGCAACGTCGGGTGTGATTATTGCGGCCAAGAACTCGCTCGCCAAACGTTGGTTGCAAAAACAATTTTCGACTCGTAGGGTCAAAAAGACGTACATCGCCCTTGTAAAAGGGCGTCCAAAAGAACCGGCCGCTACGATTCAACTGCCTATCGAGCGCAACCCTAAAAAACCGCAAACCTTTAGGGTGGGGGGTAACGGTAAGTCGGCTGAGACCGATTACGAGACATTGGAAGAATACACAGGCTACACGCTGCTTTCACTCACACCGCGAACAGGACGCACCCATCAATTGCGTGTGCACATGCAGTATTTAGGCTGTCCTATCGTAGGCGACACACTGTACGGTAAAACCGAACCACACCTTGAACGTATGTTTTTGCATGCCGCCGTACTTGAACTAACATTGCCCTCCCGTGAACGCCGAGTGTTCGAGGCGCCGTTACCAACAGAACTCACACGGTTTTTGGAGACCCTCATTCGTGGATGAACTACTCATGCACCCACGCACTCGGACCGAGCTTGTAGCGCTGGCCCACGACGCGCCACAAGGATTGCTATTAACAGCGCCGCATGGCACCGGCAAACTCACCGTGGCAAGGCGTTGGGCGGCAAGCCTTACTTCGCCAGAGCTGATCATGGTGCTCGAACCAGACGAAAAGGGGACGATCACCATAGAAGCCACACGCACACTTTACGCACGCACCCGGAGCAAGCAAACAGGCCATCAGGTGGTGATCATCGACCATGCCGAAGCAATGGGCGCCGAGGCACAAAATGCCTTTTTAAAGCTCCTCGAGGAGCCTCGACCCAACGTGACATTTATGTTAACAGCGCCACACACCGCAAGTTTGCTACCAACAATCCTATCGCGCGTGCAAACAGTAGCGGTGTTGCCAGTTGCAGGCACCGTACTTAGTGATTACGCAGCTAAGATGCATATTGATGCGCAGTCATTGGCTCAGATGCTGTTTGTCGCGTCGGGCCGTGCCGCCACGTTTGTCACGCTTTTACGTGACCCACAGGCATTTGAACAGCACAAGGCCACTATGCAGCGCGCAAAACAACTCCTTGGCGCACCGGTCTACGAACGTTTAGCCCAGGTGAACAATATCAGCAAAGACCGCGCGGTCGCCATCGCTACGCTCGAGGCAATGGCATACATGTTGACCCAGCAGATTCGCAGAGCACCGGCTGATAATTTATTTGCGTTTGCTGATGCCCTGCAAACGTGTTTGCAACGTCTCCAGCAAAACGGCAATGTTCGCGCACAACTGACCCATGTATTCATGCAGTGATAGTGATATACTAGAGTCAAATTATGTTTACGTTACTCATGCTGGTGGGGTTTGGGGCGCTTGCACTGTGGGTGTTCTACCGCGATACCAACGAACAAGCTGGGCAGCAATTGCCGAGTCGTATTACTGATAGGCTCGATAAGCTGTGGCAAATTGCCCAAGTTGGCCTACGTGAAAAAAAGTATCTCAACGCCGAAAAAGCACTATTGACCATTTTGCGTGTCGACGAACGCAATGCTGCAGCTTACAATCGACTTGGGATTTTGTATTCCAAACAGCGCGCGTTTAACGATGCCATTGAATGCTTCGAGATTGCTCAAAGCTTGGAACCAAGCGCGAGTAGCCTACACAACGTGGGACTTATTTATTACGAAACCGGCCAGTTCGAAAAAGCGGCGATCGCGGTTGAGCAGGCTATCGAAATGGAGAGTGGCTTAGCCGCGCGTTATGTCGCGTATGCAAAAGTGCAAGAAAAGCTAGGTGATCATAAAAAGATGATTGCCAACCTCGAAAAGGCGGTGGAGCTTGAGCCAAACCCGCAGTCCCTCCGAATTTTAGCCGACGCTTACGAACGAACCGGCGACATGGAACTCGCCGAAGCAATTAAACACAAAATTGACAAAATTATTATTCCAACCGCATCCAAACAGCAGATTGCTCAACCTCGCAAAATGGTAATGTAGTTTCGCTCTCACGTTTACTGTATAATTATCCGGGCTTACGTCGAAAGGAAACGATATGACGAGCACCGTGCGGCGGTACATCATCTCGCCGCGCAAGATTCTCTTCGCCCTTTTGCTCATGTACGCAGGTATCGACTATTTGGCCATGCGGTCGATGGTCGAGCATGGCAAGCCCTATGTGGCCGCGCTGTTCTTCGCTACTCTCGCATCGTGGGGACTCATCGAGGTCTGCTTGCACCGAGCTTGGCGAAAGTCACGTGCCGTTCAATCTGACCCGGCGGTACACGGAGAAGTATTGTGGCAAGACAACGAGGGAACCTGGGAGGCTGTCGGACGACATACTCGCAAGCTCAAGCAGCGGCGCATCTTTTGGCCTGGCGTTATAATGTTGCTCGTGGCCTGCTGCTGTTGTTTGCCGGGCACAATGTTCATAGGGTGAAGAGCGGCTGGCGGTCCGGCGATAGTGTCTGGACTGCCAGCCGGGTTGAAAAAACAGGGTAAATCAGGTATTATTTGGAGCGTATCCGACCGGCCGTAAACGTGCCGACGTAGCTCAGTTGGCCAGAGCGGCTGTTTTGTAAACAGCGGGTCGTGGGTTCGAATCCCTCCGTCGGCTCCATATTTATTTTTAAGGCATGCTGGGATAGCGAAGTGGTCAAACGCATCTGACTGTAAATCAGACGACTTATGTCTTCGGGGGTTCGACTCCCTCTCCCAGCACCACATCATGGATGTTCAAACCCAACCGGATGGCACCGCCGTCCGGTTGGTCTGTTTTCGACACACATGTGAAGGTTTTTGCCAGTACCGCTGACGGGCTGGTGCGGTCTTCGGCTGTGATTTCGGTGTCGAGCCTGTGCTCCTGGTGCTCTGCAAGGTCCCCGGCGAGCCGGGACTGCCGCTGGTTGGCAAGCACGCCTGGCAGGCTGCGGTCAAGCAGCGTGGCAAACGGCTCGGTCAGCTCAAAGCGGTCAACCTGGCCGTCTTCATGTATATATAGCTTCTTGAAGAAGCCTTGGTTGAGCCTGCGGCGGATGGCTGGTTCAGCCTCGTGGTAATAGGTATGGCATTCGGTAGCAATCTTTAGCGCCGCGTTGAGCGTGGTTTCCAGGTCGGCGACAGAAGACTTGGCGCTGGCGATGGAACGCTCGGCTTGGGCTTTCTCGCTGGTCAACCGCTCCATCTCGGCCTTCATGAGCTCGAGCGGCACCGCCCCGGCGTAGTGCGCCTGGAGCAGTTTGGCCTGCTGGTCAGTCGCCGCGCGGAGTCGCTTGAGCGCACGCTGGACTTCTCGGTCTGCTTCGTCACGGTCGGCCGCGAGTTCGGTGAGCACCGCGTCCCGGATCTGCGTGGCCCTTGCAGCCGAAAGATGGAAGTGCTCGTAGAGCCGTTCGACGCCAGCTTCGACCTTATGCAGGCGCACAGCTCGTTGGGTGCAGGGGCGTCGCTTGGTTTTCTTGGACAGGCAGTCGAAATATTCGTAGACCCCGCCCCGGCCGCGGTTGCGGCTGTAGACCAGCCGGGCACCGCATTGACCACAAAAGATACTGCCCTTGAGATAATGCTCGTATTTGAACTGTTTGTCGCCCGAGACGCGGTGGGCGGTCAGTACGTCTTGGACCCGTAGCCACAGTTCTACGCTGACCAGCGGCTCGTGTTTGCCTTCGTGGAACACACCCCGGTAGGGCACCACACCGATGTAGTAGGGGTTGCGCATCAGGAAATGGATGCCGTTGAGCGAGATCGGCTTGGCTGGCCGCTTGGGCGTCGGCCGGGAGGTCAGGCCTTGCGAATTCAAGGCGTCCACCAAGCGGCTCAACGACCAGATGCCCAGGGCATATTGCTCGAAGGCCCAGCGGATCAGCGGCGCTCGCTCAGGGTCGAGCACGATACTGCGCACCACGATGCCATCGTGGATTTCCTGGTGGTTGAGGTAGCCCAGTGGCGCACGGTAGGGCGTACCACCCATCTTTGCCTTGGTGACCATGCCTTTGAGCACCTCGACGGCCAGGTTGTCGGAGTGGTACTGGGCAACCCCGGCCATCATGTTGTAGAGCAGCTTGCCCGCCGGGGTTTCATCGACCGGCTCGGCCACCGAGATGAGCTTGGCACCGGCCGCCGCGATGGCCGTATTAATGGCGACGTCGTCGGCACGGTTGCGGGCCAGCCGGTCGATCTTGTGGACGAGGACGTAGTCGATCCGTTTGGCCTTGAGGTCCTTAAGCATTCGTTGCAGCTCGGGACGGTCAGCCGATTTTGCGCTCTCTCCGGCATCCACGTATTCGCCTGCCAGGATGCCGCCCAAGTCGCGCACCTTCGTCAGGCAAGCGTCGCGTTGGTACGGGATCGAAAAGCCCTCGGCTTGGCCGCCGACTCGGGCTTGCTCCTCGGTGCTGACCCGAAGATATATCGCCACCCTGGGGATATGGGTAGCGGTCAGTTGTTCCAGCCCTGGTCGTTTTACCCGTAGGAAGGTAGCCATTTCCGCAATACCAGAACCGGTGTCGTTGAGCTGCACGACAAGGGCGCGCCGACCAGCAACCGTCACCTCGCTGTTGGCTGCACGCCGCAGGCTTCGCGCCGACCGCCTATCAAGATCCTGGTCGGTGCCGTTGTCGTGCGGTAGGTGCAGCGGCGGCGCTTCGTGTTCGCGATGTGCGGTCATTTTGCATCAGCCTCTCGCACCACAGAGGCTTCGCTCCGCCGCCAAGAAAGTCCGAGCGGATCCTCGGTTGGGTCATGCGCAAATACCGGCTCCACGCCCGCCGCTCTCAGCCGAGTCATCACCGCCATGTTCTCTTGGTATTTTCGTCCGAACCGGCTGGGATCCAAGGTTATGACTGATGTCGGCTTGATGGTGTCCAGCTCATCCAGCATCCGCCGCAGCCCGGGGCGCTCGGTGCTGCCAATATCGCTATATACGGCAACGGGCGTGAACCCGAGCCGCTGAGCTGTTTCCCTGCAGGCGACCTCCTGCTGTTGCGCCTGTTCCTCTGAACCATGCTCCGCGCTCGCCACACGGATATAGACCATGGCGCGTTTCGCGCCGTCATTCGTGGAATGCATTTCCCGCCCTCCCAGATCGCCGTTGGCGCGAGATTTCGCGCCAGGGTCAGGTAGGGTATCGCGTTGTCCGTCCTGGTCAAAGCCATCTTTGCGTTGTGTCATACATTTACTTCCTCCTATGTTAACAAGGTCATTATTGCAGCATTCCTCGAAAGAGTGTGCTGCGGAATTCTCAGCACTCCCATACGAGTTCGAATTTCGTGAGGGTAGTGCGGTGGAGGAGCGAAGGCTCCTCCACCTTCGGCGCACCTACGCGCCCGTCTCGCCACCGCCGCGCTTGCTTCCCTTGGCCGCCTTGGTTTCCTCGGCTGGCACAGTGCCGCCAAACAGCGCCTGGATCGCTCCGCGCCTGGCTGCCGCTTCCCGCTCGATCTCCTCGAGCTTGGCAGCGGCCTTGGCTGCGAAGTCCGGCTCTTGCTGCTTGGTCTTGACGTACAGCGCCACCGCGCGGATCACGGCGTCGTTGAGGCTCAGCTCATCGAGCGCTGCAACCAGTGAGAACTGGCTGTGCAGCGCATCGTCGAGCTTCACGCCCAGCGTCTTGACGCCGGAGCTCTTCGGGTCCGTCATGGACTCCTCCTCGGTGCGAGCGGCCGGCCATCCACTTTGGTTTTTAGGGATGACGACATTCGGCCGCAGGGCACCGACGAGGCCGACACGTTGCTACGGGCGTTTGCTTTGTCGCTCAGCCTGTTCGGCCCGCCACTGGTGCAGGCGCGCGTTGGCTAGCTCGACGTACACAGGGTTGAGCTCGATCCCGATCCACCGCCGGCCGTACGTCTCCGCAGCGACTGCTGTGGTTCCGCTGCCGAGAAACGGATCGAGCACAACGCCTGGCAGGGTCTCTGCTTCGCACTCGCAGCACGACACCAACGTGCCGAGCCGAACCGGTCGGGTGTTTCTGTTCGTCGGCCGCCGCTTCCACGGCGTTCCGCAAGCCACGCAGACCCTCGCGGGGCAGGTGGCTAGTAGCGGCCTCTCGACCAGGCTCACGGGGAAAGTGGCGAAGTGGGAGCCATGGTAGGCGGCGGTGGGCAAATGCCAGACGTCGCCGGGGTTCTTCCCAAGATCATGTCCAACCAAACCCCGCGCCTTGAGTGCACCCAGCCCGCGGTTGAGGTCGACCAGCCCGCCTTCGGGCACGGCATGTTTCGGTAGGTATTGGTAGTCCAGGGATTTCGGCCGCTTCGGCTGCGTCGGAGTGACGTGCGGCTGGCGTACCCGGTCGAGGTCGAAGTGGTAATGGCGCGAGCGCACGCAGAACAGCAGCACCTCGTAGCTACTGGTAAAGCGGTCGGAAACGCTTGAGGGCATTGGATTTTTCTTTGCCCAGACGATCTGGTTGCGGATGATCCAGCCCCGCTTTGCCAGCTCCAGCGCCACCCGTTGCGGTCCCAGCAACAAGCTCTTGAACGCTGTTCCCTGCCGGATGTGACTGGAGTACTGGTCGCCGAGGTTCAGCCACAGCGCGCCAGTCGGCTTGAGCACACGGGCGATGTCGTCGCAGACATCGGCGAGATTCAGTGCCCAGTCGTCCACGGTGTCTTCCAGTCCGAGCTGCTCCTTCTGGCCGTAGTCGCGGAGTTGGTAATACGGTGGGCTGGTAATACAGCAGTCGATGCTGCCCTTTGGCAGCTCGCGCAGCCGCTTACGGGCATCTCCGATCAGGATTTGCCCCAGTGGCAGTGCGGGTTTAGCGGGTTGGGATGTTTCATTGTTCATTCACGAGCGGCCTCCTTTGCCGTGGTTGTTAGGGACTGGATGGCGTCCTCCAGATGAGCGACGCCGAACAGCGGTTGAGTATCAAGGGGCAGGCCGCGTACCACGCGAGCGATGCGTTCCACGCTGCGCGCCGAGCAGCCAAGCCACCAGACGCGCGGGAACACGCCATGCCTGCGTTGTTCGACACCTGTTCTGTAGTAGGCGGCGTAGGCCTGCATCTTGCGGCCAAGGGTGGCCGGACTTTCGGTGTCCATGTCCACCTCGACGAAGTTGCTCAGTTCCATATCGCCAACGCCGAGCCGGACGAATCCATCTGGCTTGAGGGTCACCGCTTGCCCGTGACTGCCGGTGGATTGCCGCCAAGCCTGCGGCTCTGCCTGAAATTCGAGCAACTCCAACTGATCGAGCCGCTCGGTCTCGACCAGGCGAACGTAGAGGTCGGCGACCGCCAAGACGTGATCGGTAAAGCTTGGCTTGGTTTCCCAGACGCGCCGTCGCCGGCCGCCCATAGGCCCATCGCTATCGACGACCGCCTGGCCGTAGCCCGAAAGCCCGATGACATATGCGGCGCTTCCGGCGTGCACCCCGCCAATGCGACGCCCGAGCCGCACGATGAGCCGAAGCTCGGCCAGCCGCTTGAGCGCCGCCCGGCAGCGTCGGCCACGGGTGGCGGGCGAGCCTTCGGTGAAATGCAGCCGCTCGACCTGCCCGCCGGTCATCAGGCGAAGCAGTGCCAGCGATTGCAGCATCCCTGCGTCACGCCCGCTCATCCGCTCCCGCAGGCGTGCGATCCGTCCTGAGCGGCCGGGCGGTCGAGTCGTCTGAAGCTGCGCGGAAGACGACGAGACAGTAGATGCGATCTGCTCGGTGTTCTCGCACGTCGGGGCTACCCCTGGCCCGAGGCGAAGGGTAGGGCGGTCGGTAGGGCTGTGAGCGGTCATGGCCGTCGCCTCGGCTTCGCCCCGATGGGCTCATCGGGAGATCCGCCGCCCGTGCCGTGCCAGCGTTCGGCAAGGGCGGCATCGACTGCCGCGCCATCCATCCCGTAACGCTCGGCGCTTGAACGGCGAAGTTCGTCGGGTTTACTCGTCCACGGGCTGAGCGGCAGGGTGCGCACCGCGAATGGTTGGGTCGGCTGGCCGTGCAGGTGGATTTGGGCGACGGCTTCGTAGCTGCCAAGGCGGAGCAAATCTTCTGCGGTGAGCCGCGATCCGAAGGCGACGGCCAGGGCTTTCGCGTCGTCCGTTCCCGGGCGAAAGGTGATTCGTGAGCGAGCGTTGGCGAGGACCGCCGCCCGAAGGCCGGACGACAGCTGCGCGAAGTGCTGGTGTGCCAGTGTCCACGCTCCGCCCAGGCCGCGCGACTGGGCGAGTGCGTCGCCAAAGTCGAGGCCACCGACGATATCCACGTAGTCCTGGAACTCATCCACATACAGGCCGGTAACGCTTCGCCGTTCGCGCGGCACAGCCGTGCGGCGTTGCAGCGCCGCCCATACCTGGCTGAGCACCAGCGCACCGAGTAGGTTGGATACCGGGCCGCCGAGAAGCCCGCGATTCAGGTTGGCCAAAACAATGCGCCGCTTGGTAAATAGATCGTCGAAGCTGAACGCTGGACTGGACTGGCCGGTCATCTGCCGCAGTACATCCCTGGAAAGGAAGGCGCGGAGTTTATTGAGCAACGGCGCTATGTATTGGCTTCTCTCACCGTCCGATAGAGCCTCGAAGCCCGCCCACCACGGCGAAAGCACCAGCGGGTCGCCAACCTGCGCCAACACCCGGCGGCGAAAGCCCGGATTAGTCAACAGCTGCACGACATCCGGCAGGGTGCCGTCCGGAAGCCTTGCGGCCGTGAGGATTGCGTGCAGGGCGACGTCGGCTGTTCTGGGTCCCCAGTTGCTGCCAGCCATAGCTGCCAGCAGACCAACCAATTCGTCGGCACGGCGTTCGGCGGTTTCGCGCGGTCCGGAAAGCACATTGAGTCCGACAACGCCGCGCGAGGCGTCCGCCGGGTCGATGACCACCACGTCGTCACGGCGGTCGGCTGGAATCCGGGCCAACACATCCTCTATGAGATCCCCACGCGGTTCGACGACAAGCGTTCCGCGTCCAGCCGCGATGTCAGCTTGGATTAATCCACACAGGAGCGTGGATTTTCCGGAACCGGTCGGACCTATCAGGTGGGTATGGTGGTTGGCACTTGCAATCGGCATGGTGACCAGCTGCCCGCGCTGCGCCGGGTGCAGGCTCTCCCCGATTACCCGCTCGCTTGGGTGCGTATCGCCATCCGGCTCCGCCCCCAACAACGGGTACGGAACCAGGTTAATGTGCCCGCCGACGGTCGGCAGGTGGTCCGGCACATCGTCCTGTGTCGGCCAACCGATGACTGCGGCCAGCTCCCTGGCGTTCAAGATTGCGCTCCAGCTAAACGGCGGCTTGGCCGCGTCGTGGAGCCGCTGCGCGGTTCCGGCATCTGTCCGGCCGACCCGCAGGCTGGCGTGTTCGGCACTGAGGAGATGGAGGGCGCTGCCCACGCCGCGCACTATGGCGCTGGCGCGACTGAAATCCTTGGCCGCAGCCGCGATGCGGCCAAGTACGCCGAACAGCGGTTCGGCGGCCTTCTCACGGAACAGCCGCTCCGTGGTCGGTGTCGGCACCGCCCCATGGCCTGGGCGGAAACCGAGCGCCTTGGCCAACTCCACCTTCGCCGGGCTAATGACCCGCGACTGGCTCGAACCTACGACCCACTGGACGCAGGCGGCTTCGTCTTTGCCCAGCCGCGAAAGGGTGGAGCTAAGTTCGGCGCTCACCGCGCCCGCCGTGTCGGTACGCAGCGGCGAGGACAACCCGGCCAGGCGGACAGTCGCGCCGACCGACAGCGCCGGCCGCTGTGGCGTCGGTTGGGGTGTCAGGCCAAGGCGCGGCAGGTGTGCTTGAAGCTGAGCTGGAAGGCTCCCGGACAGCCGGTGGTCCATGCCGAGCAGCCACGAAACTTTGCCGCCGATGCTCCACATTTCGAAGACGACGGGCGGCGTCGCAGCGGGAAAGCCGTAGCGTGGTCGTGATGCCAGCGGGCGGATAACCGCCGTGACCGCGGCCAGGTCGACCTCCCGCGGCGGGTGGATTTCGAACCAGCAAAGGTCAGGCACGGCGACCGCCCTCGTGCTCGGGCGTGTCGCCAGTGGTCTCCGCTTGACGCTTGGATTCTGAAATCTGTTGCCGCGCAAGCTCAATGGCAGCTCTGGCAAGCAGCCGCACCGCCGGTTGCGCCCGCTCCTGGCCGGTGACGACGATCGGGTTGCCCGGCTCGGGTTTGTCTACGTTGGTCACTTAGTCATACCTCTCCCTTCCGTTATGTCGCTTGGGTTTTGGAGGAGTACCGGCATATCCACTGGGCCTCACGCATGACGAACAGACCCACCACATTGAGGGCAAGATCAAGACATGCTTAAATAAACGAAGCCGGTAAATATGCCGGTTATGGTGAGTCCACGGAGGCGCGCACATGTTCTTCCACGAGCTTTTGCGCGCCACCAGGGTTCACCGTTCCCGCACCATTTGAGATTTAATTATTTAGTTTATTTAGTCAACAACTTTTGTGGATTTAACACCACCGACTGGCAGCCTTTGACCTCAAGGCACCGTCACGAGTTTTCACTCTTAGCCTGAATCCGTGGACGGGGTCGGTCCATTGTGTCCAAACGGTGGCGTAGAAATGTGATGAGAGTGCCTGTCCTGCTGGGATAATCAGGTTTGTCTAGGACCTTGATCAGACCGGCTTGGAAAGGCACTCTCGGTGCAAGCATCTCATGCCTGGCGCGGTGATAGCGCGGTGTTCGACGAGGAAAATCTGGTGTCGCATGCGGGTCTGGTGCCGCTGCTGGAACTGGCCGAGCAGGCCGGGTTGTCCCGGCTGCTGGATGAGCATGTCCGGTTCACCAGCGAGCGGGTCCGCTCCGGCGCGGCCAACCCGACACCGAAGCTGACCTCTATCGTGGCTGGGATGGCCGCCGGTGCGGACAGCATCGACGACCTGGACGTCATCCGTGCCGGTGGGATGAAACAACTCTTCGGCGGGGTGTACGCCAACGCCACGTTGGGGATCCTGTTACGCGAGTTCACCCACGGCCATACCCTGCAGCTTGCGGCGGTGCTGCGCCGGCATCTGGTCGCGCTGGCGCAGCAGACAGGGCTGCTGGACGGCATCCAGGAGCGCTGCTTCATCGACATCGATTCGCTGCTGCGTCCGGTGTACGGCAAAGCCAAGCAGGGCGCCTCGTTCGGCCACACCAAAATCGCCGGCAAGACCGTCCTGCGCCGCGGCCTGTCACCACTGGTAACCACGATCTGCACCCGGATAGCCGCGCCGGTGGTGGCCGGGGTGCGGTTACGGGCCGGGCGTGCCGGTTCGTCGCGGGGCGCGGCCGGCATGGTCACCGAGGCGATCAACACCGCCCAAGCCTGCGGTGCACAGGCCCACAACATTCTCATGCGCGGCGACTCGGCGTTCTGCAGCGGCAAGGTGGTCGCCGCGGTCGTCAAAGCCGGCGCCACCTTCTCCTTCGCGATAGCCCGCAACAATTGCGTCGACGCCGCGATCAACAGCATCCCCGACGACGCTTACGTCCCCGTCGATTACCCAGGCGCCCACGAAGATCCCGACACCGGCGAACTGATCTCCGACGCGCAAGTCGCCGAAGTGGAATACACCGCCTTCGCCGACACCCCGCACGCGTTTACCGGCTGGCTGGTCGTACGCCGCGTCCTGGACGCCAACACCCAGGACCCGCTGTTCCCGGTCTGGCGCTACCACCCGTTCTTCACCAACAACACCGAACCCGTCGACCAAGCCGACCTCACCCACCGCCACCACGCCATCTGCGAAACCGTCTGGTCCGACCTGATCGACGGACCCTGGGCACACCAACCCTCCGGTTCTTTTGCCGCCAACACCGCCTGGAACATCCTCGCCGCGATCTGCCACAACCTGCTACGCGCCGCCGCCACCCTGACCGGCACCGCCCGCTACACCGCCGCCCGCGGCGCTACCCTGCGCACCCACCTGATCAACATTCCGGCCC
>DATLJN010000075.1:0-5178 GCA_035538835.1 Magnetospirillaceae bacterium | reverse complement strand
AAGCTTAAAGCTGCAATGTCCGCGACGCCAAAGCCAGTACAGCCCGGCGACACAATAACTTTTAATCCGACCATCTCCGCAACGGCTAATAGCAGTCCGATTACAGTTAACTGTTCGGTTAACCGGACGTTAACTACGCCGGCTGGTGTTACCAGTAGTCTTGGCGGCCAACCGTGCGTTGATAATTCGGGCAACGCCAACATCGTCATTCCTATCGGTGGCTCGGTGTTACTGCGGCCCAATATCTACACCACCGCGAATAGTATAGCGATTGGCACTAAGATCTGTGACACGATTACGATTACGAATCCATCTGCTCCCGGGTACTTTAATGTACCGGCCGACCAGACGGCGCAGGACTGTTCAGTGGTCGCCAAGGCGCCGTATGTCCAGTTTATTGGTGGGGATGTTTGGGCAGGCGGGGGATTTGCTGCGGTAGCGCCCGGCACCTGTAACGCCGGGGCAAATATCACTACAGTTACCCGAAGTAGTGCCGTGGCAGATGGTACCATTCCTGGTTCAGGCACCGCGTACGCCGCCTTCGCTCTCGGTAAGATCAGCACTTTTGGCAGTGGTAGTATGGCGCTTGTTTCGGCCACTGGCATTGGCGACAATTGGACGTTCTCCAACATTAATAGTGGTAACCTCGGGTTCTTTGGGGCTGCCCAGCATTGTATAAACGATTATTCATCGGTGTATTCAGCGTTACCAATCTCGGCTCCCCCGGGCATCAATAATGCAGTGAGCGGCGCTTGGCATATAGCAGGTCCTATAACGTTAGCGGGCACAATGCCTCCTGGTGACCAACCGGGTGGCCGCAAAGTATACTTCGTCGAGGGTGATGTCATTCTAAATGGCCAAGTCAGATACCCCGCGACGTATGCTAGTGCGGCCCAGATACCAAGCTTGGTTATAATTGCCACCGGAAACATTCGGGTTCTCGATACGGTGAACCAAATAGATGGTATATATATGGCGCGCGGTACTTTTTATACCTGCCATCCTAGGCCGGAGCCTGCCACAATTAACACCTGCAATGTTCAGCTTACGATTAATGGTGCGGTCAGCTCTACGGGTCTTGATTTGTTTCGTACAGCTGGTGCCGATGGGGCAACGCCTGCCACGCAAAAGTCTGCCGCAGAAGTCTTTAACCTTTCGCCCGAAGTCTTTATTGCGAATGCTCTTAATCAAACATCGCAGACGACTATTACAACTAGTAACGTCCGCGAATTGCCGCCGCGTTTTTAACGCAAAAAGCCCTTTTCCCAACCTGCTTATGGTATAATCGGTGACAGTATGAAGTTGTTTTCCTCGGTGGGCGATTTTTTCGCGCTTGACATTGGTACCACAGCGGTACGGGTTGTCGAGTTGCGTCAAAGCGGTGACACCTGGAGCCTTGTCCGTTATGGCAGTGCTCCGGTTGATATTAAAGTTGCCACGAGCGATGCCTTGGATGACCAGCGCCGTCTGGGGCAAGTCATTACTAACTTGGTTACCCAGGCCGGCCTGACCACTCATAACGTGGTGGTCGGCATGCCATCGAATAAAACATTTGCCACAGTTGTAGATTTGCCGGACCTGCCTCCTCAAGAATTGGCTGCCACTATTAAATACCAGGCGGAACAGTTTATCCCTATGGCAATCGAAGACGTCAAAGTTGACTGGGCGGTGCTCGGCAAATCGTTGCGTGATAGCTCAAAGATCGAAGTGCTATTGGCGAGCGTCTCAAATAAGTTTAGTGAAGCGCGGCTGGATCTCGTGGAAAGCCTTGGTTTAAATGTTGTCGCGCTCGAGCCTGACAGTTTGGCGCTTGTGCGCTCGCTTGTGCCGGCAGGGAGCCGCGACGCTCACATGATTGTTGATTTTGGCGACTTTACGACCGATATCGTCATGGTGCTCGCCGGTGCGCCACGCTTGATTCGTTCAATCCCGGTTGGTATGCAAACACTCGTTAAGATTGCTCAGCAAAACCTCACCATTGATGCTAACCAAGCGACCCAGTTTATTATGAAATTTGGTTTGTATCCGGATCGGCTCGAGGGCCAAATCCTCAAGGCGCTTGACGCAACACTCGAACAGTTCGTCACCGAAATTATTAAATCGGCCAAGTTTTTCCAGTCACGTTATCCTAATGTACCAATTAGTTCTGTGGTGCTTTCGGGTTTTACGCTCTCGATCCCGGCTTTTGGTGAATATATTGCAACCAAATCAGGCCTGCCAACCGCAGCCGGCAATGCATGGGGAAATGTGCGGTTCAGTGCTGACCTGCGTGATAACCTTATGCAAATCGGCCCACAATTTGGCGTTGCTGTTGGCCTAGCGGAGCGCACGATATGATTGTTCCTATAGCAAGCATTAAAATGCTATCAGGAGGCGAAGCTTTATGATTCAGCTTAACCTTCTCCCCGATCTCAAAAAGGAATTTATCCAGTCCCAAAAAACTAAAGGCTTAGTTATTAGTGGGTCTGTGTTTGTGACGATCGGAGCGGTGGGAGTGAGTGCGCTACTATTTGTGTACGTGACCTTTATCCAGCAACTCCAGATCAATTTGGCTACCGATAGCATCAAGCAAAAACAATCGCAGCTCACGGCGATTGCCGACGTTAGCAAATATCTTACAATTCAGGCGCAGCTTGCTACGCTACCTGAGCTACACAATACAAAAGGGGCGTATAGTCGTTTATTTGATTACCTTGGCGTTATTAACCCAAGCGCGCCAAGTAACATCAATCTTAGTAACTTACAGCTCGATGTGTCGTCGCGCACGCTCATTTTAACAGGTACAACAGGTACATTTGAAACGCTTAATGTATTTATTGATACGCTTAAGAACGCGCAGATCTCGTATAAAGTGAATGGCCAAGGTGAGGCGGTAAAAGAGAATATGTTTGCCCAGGTACTTATCCAGAATAGCGGTCTGTCGCATGCTGGTAGTAAGAACTTGGTGTCGTTTGTGGTAAAAGTTGTGTACAACCCGAGTATTTTTGACACCAAAAACACCGATATCGCCGCAAGTGTTCCAAATATTACCACTACCCAATCCGTTACCCAGTCGCCGCAAGCGGGCCAGTTATTTAACGATAAGGCGCAGTAGCATGGCAGAACAAGCTCCACAACGTCAAGCAGAACTTAAGGTCACACGGTTGACCGGCCTTAAAAAACGCCAGCAAATAGAGGTTGCCGGGCGGACAATGTTTGTGTGGGTAGCGATCGCGGCCGTAGCCCTGAGCTTTTGTTTAGCCACGGGACAATATTTGTTCAGTAAATGGGATTTCAATAACAAGATTATCAATAAAAAGAACACTGTTGCGCAAACGCTCGATATTAACATCACAAGTGCAAGTAAGTTAAAAGAAGAAGTCGATAACCTAACGGCGAACCAGGATTTGGCAAGTGTTAAGACAAATCCTGACGATCCCAATACTAAAAGCATTCTCGACGCCTTGCCAACAACTTTTGATCCAGCGGCCCTGGCAACTTCTTTGCAACAGGTTATTTTAAGCCGTTCGGGGGTGTCTGTCGAGAGTATTACTGTGCCGCCAGATGTTGATACACTTGGCGCCGTTACCGCGCTGACCGGGCCTCAGGAGATTAAGTTTAGCTTTACAGTTACGGGGAGCTACGACAAGGTTAAAACCCTCATGGTTGACCTTGGCCGCACCATTCGTCCTATGAAGCTTACAAGCCTAGCTATGAATGGCGACGACACCAATTTGCGTGCCGCCTTTGAAATTGTTACGTACTACCAGCCACCCAAAACTGTGACCTTAGGTGAGGAGCTGATTAAATGAAAAAAAGTGATCTCGCACTCTTAGCGCTTATTGTTTCGCTTACATTAGTGATTTCGTTCTTGGTCGTAAAAGCCATTTTTGGAGAGGCTGCCAACGAGGCCACAAAAGTCGAAAAGACTGAATCTATTTCTGCTAATATTGTTGCGCCTTCGCCCACGATCTTCAACCGGGATGCCATTAACCCAACAGTGGTAATCCAGATTGGTAATTCTGGCAACCAACAACCATTTACTGGCCAGTAGGCCCCCCAGGGGTACACCTTGAGTATTCTTACCGATGAAAACCAAAAAAAGCTAGAATCTCTGCTGGTGAGTGAGAAACTTATCCGGCCAGCTGAGCTCGTTAAATATCGTAAACAGGCGCAGACGGCTGGCAAGCCGCTATTTGGATTGTTGGTTGAGCAAAAGGTTATCACTAACGAGGCGCTGACTCGCAGTATTGCGCAGGTTTCTGGGGTGCCGTATGTCGATTTGAGTGACGCCCAGATTGAGCAGCAAGTGCTCGATTTGTTGCCACGCGACGCTGCCGAACGGTTTATGGCCGTTCCATTAGGCGAAGTTCAAAACCGGCTAGCTGTGGCAATGTTAGATGCCAATAACGTCCAGGCCGTGGATTACTTGGCAAACCGCATTGGCCACCCAATTAAAGTGTACATGGCGTCCGAAGAAGGCATCCGCCACGTGCTCGACCAATATCGCACTAACCTGGCCGAAGGAGTGAGTGCGGCCATCGAATCGTCGCAGCAAATCGACGAAGTGCCCACAAAAGGTGGCCCACGCATCGAAGTCAAAGATATTAAGACGATTGTGCAAGACTCGCCAATTAGCCGGGCGCTCAGTACAATTTTGGAATACGCAGTGCGCGCCCGCGCGTCGGATGTGCATATTGAACCACTAGCCGAGGCGCTTAAAATTCGTTGCCGTATCGACGGCGTGCTGCGCGAAATCATGCAGTTGCCAAAGAGTATCGAGCCAGCCCTTATTTCGCGCATCAAGATCTTAAGTAACCTCAAAATCGACGAACACCGTATCCCGCAAGACGGGCAATTTGCCGTGCACATGGCCAGCAAAGATGTCGACCTACGTATCGCAATTAGCCCGGTGGTGTGGGGTGAGCAGGTGGTAATCCGTTTACTTGATAAAACCGGAACCAACTTCCAGTTATCGGATTTGGGGTACGCCGGCCGCGCACTGCGCATGATTCGCCGCGGTATTCGTAAGCCCAACGGTATGGTGCTTACCAGTGGTCCGACCGGTTCGGGTAAGTCAACTAGTTTGTACGCGCTGATTCAGGAAATTAAGAGTGACCAAATTAATATCGTAACCCTGGAAGACCCGGTTGAATATAAAATGGGCGGCGTCAACCAAATCCAGGTCAACCCGGATGT
>DATLJN010000074.1:0-6388 GCA_035538835.1 Magnetospirillaceae bacterium | reverse complement strand
CGACGTCATGAAATCGTAGTCCGAAGCGATCGCCTGACGGGATTCACCGTCAATCACCACGGTAACCGTGGCCTTGTGAGTCCCAACCAGATCATCGGCCACACGACAACTATCCCCGAATCGTGCAGCTCGACCAACTTGCGGTCGAGGTTACTAGCAAAACGGGCAGCTATCAGGGTTTTCGGCCTGTTTTTTCTTCATGCGATCCATGACGTCGCTTGCGTCATTCTTTTTTGGCTTTTTGGCCTTTGGTTTTGGGGTCGCCATGTGCGTTCCTTTCTTTTTGTTTGTCAGCATATTCCGGCCCAATAAAGTCAAATATCGGGTTGAGTAGTTTCATAATACCAAACAATATAACCGACACGCCACCAATAATAAGCCAGTGCTGCCAACCCACACCGGTGACGTCAAAGACGGCAGCGAGGCTTGGGAGGTATAGCACAAGTGTTTGAATAACCAGCGACGCGATCAAACTTCCCATAAGCAGTGGGTTGCTCCAGAGCTTCATATGGAAGTCACTGCGGATATCGAGCAGGCGCACAAATTCGTACACAACCATAGCAAGGAAGATCACCGATGTTGCGGCCATCGTGCCTTCTGACGGTAGCATTAAGGTGTAGTGCGCCAGCAACACAAGCGCCATCAAACCGCCAAAGACAAATATCTCAACCCATATGCGTTTGTTCACGATTGCCTGCTGGTAATGCTGCGGTTTAAATTGCATAACATTTTTGGCGACAGGGTCGCTGCCTAAAGCAACAGCGGGCAGACCGTCGGTGACAATATTAATAAACAGCAGTTGTGCGGCGGTGAGCACGAGGTCGTGGTGAATCAGCACACCCAGCAATACCGCCAGCACCTCGCCAATATTGCACGACAGCAAAAAGTTGACAAACTTACGGACGTTATCAAAGATGCCCCGGCCTTCTTCGATGGCGTTGATGATAGTTACGAACTTATCGTCGAGCAAAATCATGTCGCTCGCTTCTTTTGCGGCGTCGGTACCGGTGATGCCCATGGCTATGCCAATGTCGGCGGCTTTAATAGCGGGGGCATCGTTCACGCCGTCGCCAGTCATAGCCACCTGGTGGCCGTGATGTTTGAGTGCCTGCACAATGCGGATTTTATCAGCCGGATTTACGCGGCCATATATCCCAATTTGCTCCACACGGTCAATAAACTCGGCGTCGCTGAGTTTGGCGAGTTCGACACCGGTAATTGCGTCGCCCATAATCCCCAGTTCGCGCGCGACAGCTTTGGCAGTCTCGATACTGTCGCCGGTAATCATAATGACGCGCATGCCGGCTTCGCGCTGGATGCGTCCAATCACCGCTTGCACTTCGGTGCGGGGCGGGTCCATCATGGCCTGCAAACCAATAAACGTGAGGTTTTTTTCGAGGTCGTCCGCCGCCGGGCGCGTCGCTTCGGTGCGCGATGCAAACCCAAGCACCCGCAGTGCATTGCCGGCCATAGACCGCGCTTCGGCAGTAATAATCTTTTTACGCTCAGCAGTCAACGGAATCGTTTTGCTGCCGAGCCGTTCGTGCGTGCAATGTTCCAGCAGACTCGATGTTGCGCCTTTGCTCGCCACCAAAAAACCGCTGTCGGTTTTATGTAGCGTTGTCATCATGCGGCGGTCAGAACTAAATGGGATTTCATCCAATCGCGGATTCCCCGCCTCGAGCCGCGCCCGCACCACCCCAAGTTTTGCCGCCGAAACTAACAAACAACCTTCTGTCGGGTCACCGAGCACAGTGCCATCTTTAAGCGATGCGTTATTGCACAGCACACCAACTTCGGCTAAATGCCGGAGATCGTCGCTTGGTTGGGCTGCCGCGCCACGCTGCGTTAGCTCACCACCCAAATCGTAACCCGATCCACTCAATTCGTATATCACGCCGCTGGCATATAATTTGCGGACTGTCATTTCGCCCTTGGTAAGCGTGCCTGTTTTATCGGAGCATATGACATCTGTTGAACCCAAAGATTCGACTGCCGAAAGCTTGCGCACCAAGGCCTTTTTTGCCGCCATGCGCCGCGCCCCAAGCGCCAGGCTAATTCGTACCACAAACGCCAAACCTTCGGGGATAGCCGCCACTGCCAGCGCAACCGCAGCCGTAAAGGCAAAAATAACTTTATGAATGAGCTCGTTATGATGCGTATCAATAACCATAATCAGTGCAAACACTACCACGCAAATAGCAATAATAACGAGGCCGAGCTTTTTACCAAGATCGTCCAGTTTGCGCTGCATGGGTGTTTGTTCGTCTTCGACTTCGCTTACCAGGCGGGCAATGGTGCCGATTTCGGTTGCGGCGCCTGTTGCTACCACGACGCCGATGGCTGTGCCGGTTGTAATAAGCGTGCTCGAAAACAACATATTTTTTTGGTCGCCAAGCGCCAATTCCCCCGGAAGCGGTTCTGTCGATTTATTAACTGGCAACGATTCCCCTGTCAGGCTGGATTCGTTCGCCTGCAGCCGATTGGCCTGCAACAGCCGAATGTCGGCCGGCACTTTTTTACCTTCATCAACTAATACGATATCGCCGGATACTAGTTGTTCGGCCGGAATCTCTAATATTTCGCCGTCGCGTCGCACCCGGCATGTCTGCGAGAGTAACTTTTTGAGCGCCTCGACTGTTTTTTCGGCTTTATACTCGTTAAAAAAACCAACCAGCGCAATTGCTACAACAATACCGTAAATAAGCAGCGCCTCTGTTGGCAAGCCTTCTTGTTCATAAACGCTTAGGCCAAGCGAAATGGTGGCCGCCACGATTAACACGATAATCAATACATCTTTAAACTGCCCCATTAACAAACCAAATGCCGACATCTTGGGGCCACTCGGCAAGGTATTAGGACCGTATTGCGCCAAACGCGCACTCACCATTTGAGCCGTCAACCCTACCTCTGGGTCGACTGCCAGGTCGTGCACCGTCTGCTCAGTAGTTTTGCTATAAAATGTATTTGTTTTTGACATACTCTGTTAGAACGTGTTATACCCTATAGTAAACGTAAGCGTTACAAAAACACAAATATATGCTCAACATTTTTGGTAGCCAAGACCTCGAATCATTTATTAGTGACCTATCCATCACCGTCACAGTGGTTGGCTCGGTGCTTATTGTTTTATTGTTGCTCGTCGCTGTTATTGTTGATCGCCAAAAAGGTAAAAAACCAAAACGGCTCAAGCTACCGTTGTTTGTGGCGATTTGTGTTGTCGTCCTTGGCACAACCTTTACCATCGGCGGCGGGACCGTCTATCTTAATGTTAATTCAGCAACAGGCGGGCCGGTGCATTGGCACGCCGATTTCGAAATCTGGGCCTGTGGCAACGAATTAGAACTACGCGATCCGCACGGCTTTTTAAGCAATAAGGTCGGCACCCCCACCTACCACGAACATAACGATAAGCGCATCCATGTCGAGGGCGTACCAATTAATCTGCCGTACGACTTTAGCCTTGGCAAATTTATGACCGTTGTAAGCGGCGGCATGACTCAAACCAGCCTTATTGTTCCACTCAACGACGACAAGTATTTTGAGAACGGCGAGGGCGAAACCGACGGCGACGGCAATGGAGCACCAGCCCCCGAACTTGTGACGCCGCTCATCGAAACAGGCGCCGACGGCAAAGTTGCGAACCTAATTAACGGCCGAACTTGCGGCGACCAACCGGCCGAAGTACAAGTATTTGCCATGCATTTTAACGACGGCAACCAAACCTACAAGCAAACTAAAGTAACCGACATCGTAAATTACATGCCCGCCAAAGAACCAACCGTTCCAGCCGGCGACTGTATCATCATCGAATTCGCCCCACCAAAAGACCGCACCGACAAGCTATGTAAACAATATGGCGTGCGCGATAGGGACCGCTGCGCCGCGTTCGGTGTGCCACCCGCCCGTGACCACAACATTTGCGACGTCAGGGAGGTACGGTAATGCTTGATCTTCCAACTCTTGGTCTTGTGATCGCTTCGGCCGCTATTGACTCGATAAATCCTTGTGCAATCGGCGTGTTGATCTTAATGGTATCGGTCGTTTTGGGGAGTGGTAAATCCGTCAAACGCCTGCTGCTTTTGGGTAGCGCCTATATTTTTGCAATCTTTGTCACGTACTTGCTCGCCGGACTGGGCCTGGTTTATTTCTTTGCTGCCATCCCCATTGTGATTGCCGAATATTTGTCTATTGCTGTTGGCTTATTAGTAATCCTCGCCGGATTACTCGAAATAAAAGACTTCTTCTGGTACGGCAAAGGCTTTAGTTTGCAAATCCCGCACAAGATGGCCATGAAAATCCAAGAAATGTCCAACAGTAAGCTCAGCATCGCCGGCGTCATGCTGCTTGGCGCGTTCGTGGCCGGGGTTGAGCTACCATGTACCGGCGCACCGTATCTGGCGATTATCACCGTGCTGCGTATCGACTTTAACCTCATGGCCTTTGGCTTGATGATACTCTACAACCTTATCTTTGTAGCACCTCTGATTATTATCCTCATCATGGTCGCCGGTGGAGCAAAAATCAGCACCGTGCAAAAATGGAAAGAAGAAAGCAAGGGCATCATGCGTCTGGGCATCGGTCTGCTTTTGGTGGCGCTCGGCTGGATCTTAATGCTCATTGCAAACGGAGTAATAAACTTTGGCTAAGCCAAGCACGCACATCGTCAAACGCAGCCACGCTTACACCGAACCGTACGACGAACGCAAACTCTACGCCAGTGTGTACGCCGCTTGCTTATCGGTGCGCACGCCAACCGGCGAGGCCGAAATAACTGCCGAGCGCGTCTGCCAGGAAATACTCCCGTGGCTTGGCAACAAATCCGAAGTCACCTCGGGCGATATCCGCCGCAAAACCAGTGAATGTCTGACCGTATATAACCCCGACGCCGCCTACATGTACATGCGGCATCGTATAATAGGATAGGATTATGGCAAAACACAAGTACGACTACGACCTTATTGTAATCGGCACCGGTGGCGCAGGCAGCGTGGCGGCACATATGAGCACCGCCCTGGGCAAAAGCGTGGCCGTTATTGAACGCGAACATGTGCTTGGTGGTGAATGCCCTAACTGGGGCTGCGTGCCAACCAAGGCGCTGCTACATGCCGCCGAAATTTACGATGCAGCAAAACACGGCCAACAATTTGGTGTGCGTGGCGCAACGCTCAGCTACAATTATCCGTCAATAAAAGCCTGGAAA
Source organism: Magnetospirillaceae bacterium (assembly GCA_035538835.1). Lineage (GTDB taxonomy): Bacteria > Patescibacteriota > Saccharimonadia > Saccharimonadales > EFPC-124 > EFPC-124. The sequence goes on along the minus strand of DATLJN010000074.1, from coordinate 1,185 downwards.
GACATTGCCGTACACCGCACCGGCACCTGGCAAGGCCGCAAAATGTTCGAGGCCGAGGGTATTACCGTAGTTACCGGCGAGGCGCGGTTTATTGGCGATCACGAAATTACTGTTAATCGCCGCCATCTCAGCGCTGAACATTTTTTGATCGCAACTGGCACACACGACTTTATCCCGCCCATCGAAAACCTCGATAAAACCGGTTATATCACCTTTAAACAGGCGGCCGATTTAACGCGCCCGCCAAAATCACTGGCCATTATCGGCGCCGGCGCTATTGGCTGTGAATACGCCGAGCTGTTTAGTATTTTTGGTACCAAAGTGCACTTAATCGACATTACACCCCGCCTTCTCATGAAGGAAGACGAAGAAGTCGGCGCGCTTGTGCGTCAACAATTCGAAGAACATCGGGGCATGAACGTGCTCATGAACGCTAAAGTTATGCGCGTCGAAAAAGAAGGTATGGCCAAGCGCGTGCACTTTTTGCAGGGGCGCGAGCAAAAATCCGTTAAGGTTGACGAAATATTTATTGCCGCTGGCAAACTAGCCAATGTCGATGTCGGACTCGAAAACGCAGGCGTCGAATACACCCCTAAAAACATTATCGCCAACGAATACATGCAAACCAACGTCAAACACATTTACACCGCGGGTGACGTTGCTGGGCCGTACCAATTTACCCACACCGCGATTTACCAGGGGCGAATTGCCGCGCACAATATGTGGCACAAACAAAAGATCGCCGTTGACTACCGCGCGGTGCCGCGATGCATTTTTGTGAATCCCGAAATCGCATCTGTAGGCCTCAGCGAAGACGAATGTATAAAGCGCGACCTTAAATACAAAACCGCCCTCGCACCTGTCAGTATTATTGGCCGTGCCAACACCAGCAACGTTGACGCCGGTTTTGTAAAAGTCATCACCGAACCAGACGGCACGTTAATCGGCGCCAGTATTGTGAGTCCACGCGCCGGCGAGATGATCCACGAGCTTACCCTGGCTATCCAGTATGGACTCACCGCGCAGGAAGTCGCCAACACCATCCATGCCTTCCCAACCTGGAACGAGGCTGTGCGCGTGGCTTGTAATAAGATTCGCTAGGCGTGGTCTTAAAAAAATTGTAAAATCTGCATAATACTGTATAGTATGTTCATTCCCTCGAAGCACCTAAGGAGTGAACAACTT
>DATLJN010000073.1:0-2727 GCA_035538835.1 Magnetospirillaceae bacterium | reverse complement strand
TGAACTCGAAAAGGCCGTTAAAGAGCTGAACGACAAAATTATGCCAATCGGCGCCAAACTGTACGAGGCAGCCAGCAAAGAAGATCCGGCCGAGGATGCAAAAACCGAGGGCAAAAAAGACGAGCCAGTAGAGGGCGAAGTCGTGGATGAGAAGAAGTAGCTCGCGTGAACTGCTACAATAAAACCAATGCACACCCACCATCCCCACCCAGTCAAGGCTAATGCAAAACGCGAACCCATCGACCGGGTGATGGATGTGGTTGCGGTGGTCAGCCCAATGCTCGGCGTGCCGCAGGTGATCCAGATTTTTACATCACAGGACGCGTCGAGCTTATCGCTCTTTAGCTGGGCGTCATTTGCCGGCGTGTCGACGATTTTCCTGCTTTACGCACTCAAACATCAACTACGACCACTGATTGTTACCCAGATTTTGTGGCTGGCGGTATACGCCGCGATCATCCCCGGTATTCTGATTTACGGATAAAACTATGGCAAAACGTGATTATTACGAAGTGTTAGGTATTGCAAAGTCGGCCAGCGCCGACGAGATTAAAAAAGCCTTTCGCCGGCTAGCTGTTAAATATCACCCCGATAAAGAAGGTGGCGACGAAGCTAAATTTAAAGAGATAAACGAAGCCTATGAAGTCCTAAAAGATTCGCAAAAACGCCAGCGTTACGACCAATTTGGCCACGCTGGTGTGGGCGGTGCGAGTGGGGGTGGAGCTGGAGGTGGTAATCCATTTGAAGGCTTTAACGGTGGCTTTAACGGCCAAAATATCAATTTTGAAGACCTGGGTGGATTTGGCGACTTGTTCGGTAATATGTTTGGCGGCGGACGCTCCCAGCGGCCGAACCGTGGGCAAGATGTTGCCACCGAAATAACGATTAGCTTTGAAGATGCCGTATTTGGTGTCGAAAAAGAAATCAACCTGACGCTCGAAGATACATGCAGCCACTGCAGGGGTAATGGCGCCGAACCGGGCCGCAGCCTTAAAACCTGTGCAACCTGCCACGGCACGGGGCAGACCAACCGTGTGGTCAACACAATTTTTGGCCAGATTCAGCAAACCGCAACGTGTGACCGTTGCCACGGCCGCGGTAAAATTCCCGAAAAGGTGTGTACGGTGTGTCACGGTAAAGGTACCGAGCGCCGCAGCCAAAGCATTAAGCTCAAAATTCCGGCTGGCATTGATGACGGCGCGGCTATCCGGTTAAGCGGCCGCGGCCAAGCGGTGCAAGGCGGCGAAAAAGGTGATTTATACGTTAATATTCGTGTTAAACCGCACCAGGACTTTACGCGCGAAGGTGATTTGATTCTCTCGGAACAGACAATTGATATTGTGACGGCCGCGCTCGGCGGTACGCTCGACGTTAAAACCGTCGATGGCGAGCTGACTATTAAAATCCCGGCTGGCACGCAAAGTGGTACCGACTTCCGATTGGGAGGTCACGGCGTACCAAATTTGCGCTCGGAACAGCGCGGTGCGCATATCGTAACGGTGCGGGTCGAAACGCCAACAAAACTCAGCAAAAAACAAAAAGAACTGCTCGAGCAGTTCCGGAGCACCGGGTCTAAGAAGTTTTGGTAAAACAAAACGCCCCGCGCCGCTCTTGTCTAAAGGTGTAACAAGAGGGCGCGAGGTCGTTGTCTATCCGATGAGGGTCCCTGTGGGGTATTCTTCTTAGCTCTGTTGAACCGAGCAATGTTAGGCTGTCGATTCTGTAAGCTGCTTAAGATATGCCGCAAGTTGGTTAAGAATATGGGCTGCTTCTGGGCCGGAATCCGCAGCAGTAAGACCCGGCTTGCTGTTAAGTTCAATCAGCCTCCAACCTTTATTGGTAAGGGCAAAATCCAGTGCAATATAATGTGGGTAATCTTTAAATGTCTGGCTGATTTCGTGCGCCATGCGGGAGGGTTCGGTCGGGATTTGATCGACAGAAATATAATATTCACTGCCGCCCTGGGCGATATTAGCGCGGAAGTCGCCTGGCGCCGGCATACGCACGCGACTGCCCCAAATGTTGCTGCCGCCCATCATAATGCGGAGATCGTGCATGCCATCGGCTAGGCCGTCCATGCCGCCCGAGGTATCAACAAATTCTTGCGCCAGTAGCGGGAAAGTATCCGGCACAAGGCTTAAAACCTTCTCGCGCGAGCCGATAAATACCAAGTGGCCACCGTTGCCGTGTGGGTCTTTTACAACTACCAAATCGCCTGCCAATTTTTGTAGGGCATCTTCGAGTTCGGCGCGCGACTTACAAATAAAGGTTAACGGTTGATACTTACTAAAAAGTTTGTACGTTTCGGCCTTGCTTGCCGAAATAGTGCTGACATACTCTGGGTTGAGCAGCGTAACGTCAGTCGCGGTAAAATCACCCTTGTCGTACACCACATCAGCTTTTATATTGTGGACAACAGCAAAATCGGCAACGGGACATATCTTATCGGTGGTGTACGCCGTTGTAAAAACGCCGTCGCCTTTATATGTGGTGGGGTTGGTTGCAAAATACGCCTGCACTCCCTGTTTTTTGAGTGCGAGTAAGAGGTCGATATACGCTGCTGTGTAATATGCGGTATTGAACGGCGGCTTGGCCTGGTCAATGTAGCGACAAAAGATAACAACAGTCTTCATAGTTTATTAATTATATCATACTTTGCCTATAAGACAAGAATGTGCGTAAATGAGAGGCACATGCTTGATGAACAACTTTACGACAGATTTTCTC
>DATLJN010000072.1:0-7219 GCA_035538835.1 Magnetospirillaceae bacterium | reverse complement strand
AGAAGTAGACAAAGGCGTCGTAAGGGGAGTCGTACGGACTAAAGTAAGCATGAACGTCTCCATCATTAAACCATTTTGTGCACATGTAATAAAAGTGGTCGCTGGTTTGGAGGCGTCGCCAATCTTGAATAATTGTGTCATTTTTTGTGGCGAGTACATCTTTTTCGAGCGAATAAATACTGGTGATCGCCTGTTGCTGCATGGCGTTGCCGAGCCAGGCGGTGAGGTCACGCTCGGTGTCAGCCCAGGTAATTGTGTGCGGGACGTCGATGGTGTCGACTGGCTCGAGAGTTTTGATTGCGCCGCTCAACGTTTCGAACGAATTGCCATGTTGTCGCAAAAATTCCGCCGGGAAGTGCCAAAGAAAGTCAAAGATGCCGTGATCGTCCCATTGGTGCTCGCCAAAGGTTTCGTAGTCCATGAACAGGTTTATAAGAGGTTGATCTGCCGGGAGGGCATTAAGCCAGTGCACATATTTATCGGCAGTCAGCGGCCACTGGGCCCAGTTGCGGTCGGAAAACCTAAATGCGACATCGTCGCTTAATCTGTAGTTCTTGAGAAGCAACCGGATATTTTTAGTGTATGCCGGGCGATACATAAAGTTCGGGCTGCGCCAGCCAAGTACCGAGTCCCAGCCTTCAGTGATAATACCGTCAAAGCCGGCTTGGTCGGCCCAATATGCAAGGTCGTTATTGTAGCTGAGCTCAGTATTGCGGAGCACTTTTGGCTTGACGCCGAATAATCGTTTGACCGCATCGCTATGCTGTTTAACCTGGCGCTCAAATTCTTTTTGTGAATAAAAAAACGCCAATGAGTGGTAATACGTTTCGGCTACAATCTCGACACGTCCGGTGGCAACCATCTTTTTAAAGCTTTGCAGAACGTCGGGAGCCCATTGTTCGAGCTGTTCGATAAGTGTACCGGTAATAGATAGGCTTACTTTAAATTCTGGGTGGCGCTCGAGTAATTCAAGCAGTAAGGTATTGGTTGGCCGGTACGATTTGGCTGCAACTTTTTGGATGACCGCTTCGTTTACGGCTGATTCGCCCTGCCAGTAGTTTGCGCCGACACCTGTCTCAAAAATACTAAACGGCCGTATGCGGAACGGCTGGTGCACATGCAGGTACAGGCAAATTGTGCGGCTCATGCTAGCGCCCCAAGTGTTTGATAGGTGCCGACTAAGTGATTGGCGGCCTTATGCCACGACATACCAGCGACCTCATTCTTGGCATCTTTGGCTAAGCAGTCGCGCAGCACATCCTGGGCGGCAATGTTTACAATGCTATCGGCGAGTTTGTTGGTATCCCAAAAGTCGTAGGTTATGGCGCTGAGGAGGACTTCGCTGACACCGCTTTGTTTAGTGAGTAACACGGCGTTATCGGTGCTAGCGGCCTCGAGTGCGGTTAAACCAAACGGTTCGGATACCGAGCTCATCACAAACATATCGCCAATGTGGTAGGCATCGCGCCACTGTTTGCCGCGCAAAAAGCCGGTAAAAATGATGTGATCTGCAATACCGAGTTCGGCAGAAAGGGCGATGAGCTCGTCGCGTTGATCGCCATCGCCAACAATCAAAAAGAGAAGTTTTGGGTCGAGTTGGATTGCTTTTTGCGCGGCGTGCAGCAAGTGCGTGAGTCCTTTTTGAATGGTGAGCCGCGCAATGCTAACGACAATTTTATACCCGTGGGATTTCATGCGTTCGAGATAGTGATAGGCGTTGGTGGGGTCGGCCTGTAGCATGTCCGAAGGGAGGGCGGAATTGTGCACGACATCAATGCACTCGGTGGGAATGTTATATTTATCGATCAATATCGTTTTGGTGGCGCCGCTGACCGCAATAATACGGTCGGCCATAAGGAGGCCGTTGCGTTCGATATCGTGCACAATCGGGTTGCCCTGCCCGGCACCTGCCCGGTCGAATTCGGTGGAGTGCACGTGGGCAACAAGCGGTTTACCAGTGAGTTGTTTGGCGAGCATCCCGGCCTTAAATGTAAGCCAGTCGTGGGCGTGAATCGCGTCGTACGGTCGCGCTCGCACCAATGCGACGATTTTTTGATGATAGGCGAGTTGCTGAGCTTCGTGCGCTGCCGACCAATCGGCGTAGGCGTTGATCTGCCCTGGCGCAGTGGTGTGCGTAACACCGTGAACTCGCATAAAATCAATGGTATGTTCCGCAGGCAAATCAAAAGGCATCACAAAATCAATATCCACGCCTAAATCCGCAAGCCGCCGGCAAAGGTGATAACATGCCACACCAAGGCCGCCGCTATTAAACGGCGGCAATTCCCATCCGAGCATGAGGATCTTCATTGGTGTCGGCCCACTCCTGTTGTTTGCCTCTTATTATAGGCGTAAGCGGGTTAGGTGGCAAGGTTAGCTTTTCTTTTTAGGGACCTTGAGGCCGGTGCGACGGGCTTTATCAATAGCAATTGCAACCGCCTGTTTGCGGCTTTTAACTTTTTTGCCACTTTTGCCCATATGCAGGTCGCCTTCTTTAAACTCGTGGAGCGTTTTACTAATTTTTGCTTCGGCTTTTTTACTATATTTTTTGTCTGGCATACATGATCCTCTTTTACTTACTTAATTATATCAACGTATGGCAAGACTGCCAGGCGGCAACACTGGTCAAGTAAGACGAAAAAAGATATACTAAACGCGTTATAGGGGCATAGTACAACGGTTAGTATAAAGGTCTCCAAAACCTTAGATCGTGGTTCGATTCCACGTGCCCCTGCCAGGTATTATTTGTCAATTTGTATCTGTAAGGCGGTCCGCTTGTCTTGCGGGAGAGAACGAGATGGTCGAATTTTTTGTCGCTTCTTAAATTTGAGTAGATCAATCTACCAGAGCCTAAACTTACGCTTCTAATTGCCCAGCGTGCCCTTTGTTTGTTCTGCTTTTTGAGCAAAGGTGTTGAGCGCTGCCAGGAAAGGAATAGCGTCCTGGCCAAGCATTGTTAGCGTATACAGGACCTCTGCGCGCGATTCTTCAGTGCGCTGTACTAACTTGGCCTCTTCCAATTTTTTGAGGCGGTTTGTTAGTGTGGCTGGGCTGATGCCTGTTGCAAGCCGCTGAATCTCGGAGTAACGCTGTGGCCCGTCTTCGAGGGAGCTAATAATACGCAGCATCCAGTAATCGCCAAGCAGGCGAATGCTTTTGAGGCAAATCGGGTTTTTAGTATCGAGGGTAGACATAAGGTTGCAATAGAATTTGAAGTACTATATATTGAATAGTACATTACTTTTAATAGTACCATAATCACGACAGAAAGGCAATATGAAAGCAGCCCAGATTACTACTTACGGTGGTGCGTCGGTTATCCATATAAACGAGATTCCTGCGCCAAGCCCAGGGCCAAACGATGTGCTCATAAAAGTTCATGCCTCGAGCCTTAACCCTGCAGACTCTGGCATGCGCGAAGGCGCGTTGAAAGATTTTATGCCCATCAGCTTCCCGGCAACACTTGGCGGAGACGTCGCAGGAGTCGTTGCTGCGATAGGCACAAATGTGCAGAATTTTGCGCCAGGAGATAAAGTGTATGGCCAAGCTTACGGATTATTCGGCGCCAGCGGCGCTTTTGCCGAATATGCAGTAACAGATGCGACTAAAATCGGGCTAATGCCCCGTAAAGTTGACTTCCCTATGGCTGCGTCATTAGTGCTTGTGGGGGTAAGTGCCACAGAAGCTATCTTGCATCACATTGCGCTCCAGCCAGGGCAAAAGATTCTGATTCATGGCGGGGCGGGAAGCATTGGGCAGCTGGCCATTCAGCTAGCTAAAAAGATGGGCGCACATGTGGCGACCACTGTCTCTGGTAAAAATGTAATATTCGCAGAAGAATTGGGTGCCGACGAAGTTTTTGACTACCAGACCCAAGACTTTAGCCTGGCGCTTCATGACTACGATGCCGTGCTTGATCTTGCCAGCAATACGCACAGTGCTACCGGAAATAATATGTTAACGCGTTCACTTGCGGTATTAAAACCGGGAGCTACCCTGGTTTCACTTGTTGCCTACCAGGGAAGCGAAGCTTTACAAGATGCTCAGGCAAAGGGCTTTAATGCGCTCTTTCAGCAAACCAATGTCACAACCGCAGCTTTAGACAAACTGCGTACATTGGTAGACAGTGGCACGCTCAAACTAAAAATCGCCCGCACGTTCCCACTCGCAGAAATCCAACAAGCCTTTGTTGCACTCGAAACCGAGCATCCAGGCAAAATTGCTATACAAGTTAAAGCCTAAGAGCCGTATGAAATTAGCGATTATTATTGCCAGTACACGCCCAGGCCGCCTTGGCCCGGCTGTAGCCGCCTGGTTCGAAGATTTTGCCAATAACCATACCAGCTTTGATATAGATGTTCTAGATCTTGCCGACATTAATCTACCGATGTTCGACGAACCATTGCCGCCTATGATGGACCAATATGCTAACAACCACACCAAGGCTTGGGCCAAGCACGTTGCCGCCGCAGATGCGTTTGTAATAGTCACCCCTGAATACAATTATTCAATGCCCCCGGCCTTAGTCAACGCCGTAGATTACCTCCACAAAGAGTGGAAGTACAAGCCCGTCGGATTCGTAGGGTACGGCGGCGTAGGGGCAGCACGAGCAATCGAAATGGAGAAGCAGCTTTTTAGTGCTCTGCACATGGTGCCGTTGCATGATTCGGTACTGTTTCCTGCAACATTCGCCCCAATGAAGCTCGCTCCGACAGAGCACCAGGAACACGCCGCCAAGAGCATGCTGAGTGAACTGGAAAAATGGGCAACAGCTACGAGAACAATGCGCTAGCTACCTTATCTTTGCATACTCCTGACAATCAGGCTCAGAATTAATCCAATGTTCTCCTGAAGTAGCGAAGCATGCAAGTTGCCCAAGTCTACTACCTCATCCCACCCGAGATCTTGTACTAAGAGACTAACTTTTTCTTTGGCGTCTGTGCTATTGCCAGCTACCCACCCAATCGCGGGATTAATGTCACTCTGATGCGGATCGACCATCATAGCAGCCGGTGTGATGTTTAGCGTTTTAACTACCGCTGCTTCCGGCACAATTGCTTGCACATATTCACCCATTGATTTGTCAGTAAAGGCTAAGGCTGTCCGCTCCGAGAAAGTAATATTGTTGCTAACGTCGATAATAACCTTTCCCTTGAGTGTGTCTTTGAGCGGTGCTAGTACATGTTGAATTTCAGTCCACGGGTTTATGGCCAATAAGACGACTTCGCCGAATGCCGCAGCTTCTGCTAGGGTACCTATCCTAAGATGCGAATATTTCTGGCTCAGTTGCTTCACGTCTTGTTTATGCAAGTCGCGTGCCCCTACTAATATGTCATGTCCTGCCTTTGCCCACGCGGGTGCCAACGTTTGCGCAACAGTTCCTGACCCTAAAACACCAATCTTCATACCATTTCTCCTTGTTGTTTTACAATAGTCACTAATGTATACTAATGGTCTATGCTGCGGAAGGCGGCACTTTTAAGTGGTATGGTTACCGGAAAGTAAGTATGCATCCTTGCCTTGATCGACCAGCTGGCGTAAAACGCACTGCCTGCCCTGTAGACGGACTTATGCCCCGTCTTGGCGATAAATGGACCATTCATGTTATGGCCATGCTTCAAACTGCCGGCGCAGACGGTCTGCGTTTTTCAGAACTCAAAAACGGTATTAAAGATATCTCGCAAAAAATGCTCACTGTAACCCTTCGCGCATTGGAACGAGATGGGCTGATAATCCGCACGGTATTTCCCGAAGTTCCACCACGCGTCGAATACAAAATGACTGAACTCGGCACCACATTGCTCCCAGCGATGCACGAGCTCATGGACTGGCTGCAAGCAACGTGGCCGGTTATTCAGCGAAACCGCGAACAGTTCGACGGACAATCATCAAATATCTCACACACAGACTCTGCCTGAAAGTTTGATTCCAAGACTAACACCCCGGCCAGAGATGGTCGCTCAATGTCTGCTATTTGCACTAGGGTTATCATGGGGTACTACGAACGCCTGCCGGAAAGATAGTCAAGAAGAAATAACGTAAGGTACTTACGCACCAAGACACAATTTCGCGACTCTGCTCGGCGCTAACCAAGCAGCAATATTCTCGGGGTCAATAGTAGCGTCACCGATAGTCGCATACAACGCAGCGGCGAGTTCGGGCTGCTGCGTAAACACCTCGGCAGCCGGTGAATGTTCGTGCTCAAAGGTGAGCGCAAGGCCGGCCCAGGCGTCGGTGTTCGACCCGCGCTGGCGGATAGATGCGGTAAAATAACGACGCGCCTCGGCAATATTATCATTTGCAAACGCGATATCGCCCGGGGTAGGCTCGCCAAAAAGTTTTGGATCGTAACTACCCACAGTGACGCCGGCAAACAACGCTGGTTCTTTTACTTTTACTTCGGCCAGCACGTAACGCGTGCGTTGCCCGATATGTATATACGCCTCGTTACTTTGGTTGAGCGTCCCGGGCACTGTTATATATGGGCAATCGCGGCCGCTCGTCCACACATCTCGCAAGTAAATGATGGCCTGTGGATCGGGGATAATAGTTCGGAGTCGCCAATTTGCATGCCTGTCGCGGGCGTTGGTAGCTACCGTTTGCCTGACGGCTTCTGATATGGAGTCAAATGTGTGTTTTAAGGCGTACAATTCGTTGCCCAAACTATTTGGCAGCCATGCGTTGCGGTCTTGGCCATAGCCAGACTGCTTCCAGGCGTCGAGGTTCTGGCGCGATTCTGTATACCACCGTGCAAACGACAGTTCATAATAATCGCGCAGCTTAGAATCACCGCTTTGTAAGAGTGAGTGGTAGAACCGTGCCAAACCGACATTAATAAAGGTATCGTCCTGCAAATGGGCCGCGATACCGTATCCTTCGCGGCTTGGCGGATATACGGGGGTATGCATGCCTTCTTCCGGGTAAATTTCGGGCATTTCTGTGCGCAAAGCTAGTGCCATATCTTTGCGAATTCCAAAAGCAATTTGGCTAAGTAAACGAGTAGGGTCGCGGTTTTCGTTAAAACCTATCACCCCTAGACTTGCGCCCGCGGCCATAGTTTTGCTATGAGTGAGCGGTTCGGAGGGTGCCGGCACGATAGTAGTAAGGTGGGCACGGACTATATTGGCCAAATGCGGGTCATGATCCTGTAAAAAGCTCCAGGCGTCGGCGAATGTTGTTGCCCATTGACGATATTCGGCATCGGTCAGCCGTGGGGAAG
>DATLJN010000071.1:0-17806 GCA_035538835.1 Magnetospirillaceae bacterium | reverse complement strand
CATCCCAGGCAGTCTACCGGTCAATGGTACCTTGGTGCCCATGCCGTTCACTGCCCTGGTCGTCAGCGCTAACCACTTCGATGACGGTCGATGGTTGAGCGAGCTTAGTGCGTTGCTAAAAGTAATCCCGGACCTGGGATTGCAACACTACAACTTCAGCATCAACGTCGGGAGATCACACGGTGAGCGACCAGTCCCCGGTGTTTCACCCCGCCACCCGTTTGGCTGGGTGATTTACGGCCGAGACAAATTTATCGAGGCCAGCACACCTACAAGCGGCATCGGTCTTGCGACCGTGGTCTACCAAGCCAGAGTCACGGCTGGATCAATGCCGACGGAGGAAGTGCTGCTGGCCATCTGGGAAGCTCTCCCCGACGATCCCAACCGGCTTGCCGACTATCACGACGAGCTGTACCAAATGGCCGCAAGCAACCGCGCGATCAAGTAATACCGCTTCAGGCAGAAGCCCCGGCACGTGCCAGGGCTTTTGTCATATGCGCAGAATGTGTCACACTAAAAAGCATGTGTCGCAATATTAAGCCGCTTTATAATTTTGACCCGCCAGCTACCGACGAGGAAATCCGGGCAGCCGCCCTGCAATTTGTTCGCAAAGTAAGTGGCTTTCATGAGCCGTCGCAACTTAACGAAATAGCTTTTAATACGGCTGTCGACGAGATCACCGTAGTTTCAAAAAAACTTATGCAATCACTCCATACCAAAAGCGAACCAAAAAACCGCGACGACGAAGCGGCCAAGGCGCGTGCCCATTGGCAGCGCTACCACCCGCACTAGTTAGCCTTGCACGCCCAATACTTCGGCAGCTTTTTCGTAGGTTTCCGAAAGGTCATCGTAATAGCCACGATAGATTTTTTTGAGCTCATCGACAGCCGTGTCAACATTGATCTCAAGTAGCAGTTTCTTAATTTCGGCCTCAGCAGCTTGGTATGCTGGCCCATCAACAGTATCGAACGCTGCCTCAGCCTTACCAATTTGGGTAGCGATGCCCGCTAAAACGTCAGCCTTTTTATTCTTAAATTCCGTGACACCATCGGGCCCAGCCAAAGCGCGAAGATCGCTAGCCGCTTTATTAAATGCCGCTTCGTTTTCGTGAATGTCGACTAACGGATCTTTGTGCTCCATTTCGTCTAACAAACCCAAAGCTTTGTCAGCGAATGTATTAAAAGCGTGATATTCAACAAATGACTCGCGCATCGCAGCAAACGGCACGGTAATTTCTTCGAGCCGCTCTTTTGTTGCGGCCGGGGCAGGTAAGGGGATACCGAGTATAGTCGGCTCCTTTGGTCGACTTGCGAGCGCAGCATCAAACTTATCTTTTATGTCCTTCATCTGCTTTTGGGTGTCGGTGCTGTTTTTATAAAACAAAAAGGCGTCTTTAAGGTTAGCCTCGTAGGTAACAGCGCCTTTAGCGTAGGCGTCTCCGGTACCCACAGTCAGCCACCACCCGAGTCCGCCAAGCAATACAAGCGCACCCGCAATAATCCCGCCAATGAGCAGTCCTTTTTTAGAGGGCGTCTGCGTGGGAATAGATGGCTGCAATACCGGGCTGGGCGTTGTCGGAGGATTTGGTGTTTGTTCCATACATAAGCATCATACGACGAACTCCGTGCAACAACAAGCCACTAACTTTAGCACAAGCATAGTAGTGTTTCAATTCTTGCTGATATACTTACAAAACCTAACGGCTTATCTTTTTTGAGTACCGTCCCTTCTGGACTCACCCGCAATATGCACTGGTAATGTACCAGTGGCTAATAGTCCGGATATGCGTTAGCATATTAATAATGAACCTTGTGGATGTTTTCATCGTCGCGCTTTTAGTTCTGACAACGCAGCTAGGAATGAATGTTGGGCTAGCGCGACAACTTGGTATTACGGCGGGACTTTTTATCGGGCTTTTTGCCGCAGCATATACCCAGTGGCAACTCATCACCCTTATGGCAGGGTGGGGAAGCCATACGTCGCAGCTCTATGTCTGGCTGTTTGCGATAGTGGCGTTAATACTCGTTCTATTTATTGATGTTGGACTCACCATTGGGTCGTGGCTTCATGAAACATTAGAAAAAATTAAACGAACGGCTATTGTTGATTCGATTGGTGGGGCAATCACTGCTGGTATTACCACTATTATCGCCGTCTGGCTCGGCAGCACTCTGATTCTGCGCGGACCAAACTCGTTCTTTGCCGGCCAAGTAGGGGGGTCATTCATTATTAATAGTCTTAAGCAGACGTTTCCGCAGGCGCCAGAGCTGTTCGCCCAGGCCGGGAGTTTGCTTGACCCCCACGCGCTACCCCGAGTATTTGCCGGTAGCGAGCCCACGGTAACAGCCAGCAATCCCAGCTCAGATATGACACAAGAGCTGCGGCAGACAGCAAGCGCGGTTGCGCCTTCGGTTGTTAAGGTTACTGGTATCGGATGCGGCGGAACGTCTACCGGCAGTGGTTTTGTTATTGCCGACAATACTGTTATTACCAACGCTCACGTTATCTCCGGCGTGCCCACGCCGTATGTTGTCGATCAAAAAGGCCAGCACACAACCGAAACCATATTGTTTGATCCTCGACTCGACATTGCTATTTTACGCACCTCTGAGTTGGCCGGGAAACCACTCCCGTTGCACACTGAGTTTGTTAATAAAGGCACAACGGGCACCACACTTGGTTTTGCAAGTGGCGAACTAATCGCCAGCAACTCAACGGTTGTGGGGCGGCAAAATGCAACCGGGTACGATATTTACGACGCCAAGCCGGTGAGCCGGACTATTTATACACTCAATGCCATTATCAACCAAGGTGATTCGGGCGGGCCGGTAATCAACAATCAGGGTGAGGTTATCGGCGTCGTTTTTGCGAAATCAAGCACAACCGATAATGTGGGCTTTGCGCTCACCGCCGATCAAATAGACGTTCGCCTAAAAACCGCACTGGCCGAGAACCAAACGGTTTCTAACGGTCAATGCGGTAAAGAATAACGTATCTGCTAAAAGTTGGTGGTTATACCGGTGGTCCCAAGGCTAGTTATAAGATTTTTGGTCGTAATTGTGCCCGAGCCGTCATTAAGAAAGGCTTGCGTTTATTTGATAATTTGGAACGCCGAATCGACTCGAACCAATTTCGTCCAGTCAAACTCCAGCGGCCAACCATATTACCTACCGTGTCAAAAAATATTAGAACGTCAGGCAGGCTACGCAACATAAACTCGCTGCAATAACCGAGCATACCCACAATATATCAAATGCCCACCTAGATAATAGGTTCCTGGGTAGGTTCGATATGCTTGACTGGTTTTACTTTGTACGACGATAGTATTTTGTATGAGCGCGATGCCTTTGCGAGTAAGGTCACACACAAACCGATGATACCAGCCACAACAAACAATAAAGCCATGCCGCGTTCCGGCCCAACACCAAACCAACCCCCAATCCAAGCAGCGCCCACGCCGCCAGCGCTCATAAACGGGATGACCCAAAACTGGGCAATCGGCCCAATAAGAAATGCCGTGATCGGTGAGGCAGCCGATTCGATACTCTGCGCAAAACCAAACACCCGCCCTTGACGTTCGTATGGCACGACGCTTTGGATGATTGTTTGCTCAGCAGCCTCTACCACAGGTATCAGAGTCAGGTACACCAACATACCAATCGTTAAAATAATGATCGACGATTTAAGCGGGAAGAGAATACAGACAATCCACATAATAATATTTACAATGAACAATGTTCTGAGCGGACTTTTCCCAAGACCACGCCGTGCGACATACAGCCCGCCGGCAATAAAACCGAAGCTAATAAACCCCCATATCATCCCCCAGGTTTCCACCGACACAAGCGAAAGCCCATACGCATCCATTAACGACATAAACACGCCACCTAAAAAGTTATTAAATGTCGCAAAAAAGATCAGCGCCATGAGGCCAGGGACGCTACGAATAACTTTAAGTGTGCCCTTGAGATCCAACTCTGTTACTGGTTCTGATCCATCGGCGGCGGCAACGCGTTTTTCCTCGAGTTTAACGGTAGTTAAGTGAGCAATAGCCACGAGTGTCATAAATACCGACGCGCCCAACGACCAATCCATCCCAACAAAACCAATCGCAAGGCCACTAAACACCGACGTTATCGCAAACGTCACGCCGTTCACCGTACCGACCATGCCATTGGCTTTATCGCGCCTGTCGGCAGGCACCAGCAAGGTTACTGTGGTAGCGATAGCAATACTACGCAAATTGCCGGCAACCGCTCCACCTAAGATAAAGAATACAAAAAGCCAAAACCATATATCGGCCAAGTCTAGTAGGGCCGCTTTAGATACGGCAAAGTACAAAATTGTCGCCAAAGAAAATCCGGCAAGTGATATCAGGCTCGAGACCATCATGACCGTCTTCTTTTTATGATGATCCACAAGGTGACCAAAAAATAATCCCGAAAACGCCGACATCAACATAAACGAACCGCCCATAACTGCCGTGGCCAGCACCGAACGGGTCTCGAGATACACCCAAAATATCATAGCAAACCACACAAAGTTGTTTGTAGTGAGCGCCAAGAGCGTATTAAGCAGGAGTTGATGAAATGTTTTCATAAACCTAGAAGACTAAAATCGCGTTACAGCCAGCTCCCGATAACCGAGCGTTCGACACGGCATGCAGCCACATCAGATTGGGTGGTGATAATAAAAGCCTCGGCGGTCCAACTCGCTGAAACGAATTCTATACCGCACCTGGCGTCGAGCGGTTGCCGAATAAGACGGCCATATTCGTGAAACTCACCATCGCTCGTGGGCGTAAATTCAACGTGGTAGGTTTCGAGCAGTCCGGTCCGGTTATAGGTTTGAATGATCCGTGCGCAAGAGCCAATCGTACCGGCCGTGACTCGCTCGCAGCTGATGGCACGGACTCGTTCCATAGGTTGCATAAAATACCAGGCGGCAACTACAACCAAAAGCCCTGCCGCCGCGATAACTCCCCACACCACCTGTTTCTTAATCACTGGCTTTTTCATAAACGTTACTCTTATGGTACTAAAGATGACAGAGTGCTGCAATGTCCGGGTATAATGACAGTATGACATTACAAGATATCGCCAGCCTGCGTTTGCAAAATCAGCAACTCAGCCACCCGACACTTACCACACCCGCCGAAGTTGTCTCGTGGTTCGGCGCTATGCAGGCCCAAGATTTGTTTGCATCGCTTTTTGCGATCGGCAGACGCATGAGCCCAGGCGCAACAGAATCTGCAATCGAGCAGACAATAGCCGATAAAACCATAGCGCGCAGCTGGCCAATGCGCGGTACGATCCATTTTGCACCACCCGAAGACATGCTTTGGATGACCAAACTACTCGCCGGACGAATCATTACAAAAGCCGCGGGAAACTATCGGCGTGCCGAGATAACCCCACAAGAACTCACCAAAGCTGGCGACGTGTTTAAAAATATCTTAGAAGGTACTCAACTTACGCGGCACACATTATACGAGGCGTTAAACAAAGCGGGGATCGATACAAATGGCCGCAATGGGGAACAGCGTGGTATGCATTTTATTGTACATTGGGCCTGCCGCGGCTTGCTTTGTACAGCTCCCCGGCAGGGGAAACAACAGGCATTTACACTGCTCAAAGAATGGCTGCCTAACAATCGCGGGCTCACCGGTGACGCAGCTATTATCGAACTTGGGACACGATACTTTGCTAGTCACGGCCCAGCGACTTTTAAAGATTTCTCCTGGTGGACTGGCCTCACCATGACCGAGATAAAACCCAACATATCCGCAATCACTAAACAGCTGCAAAAAATATCGTATAACGGGGTTGATTACTGGCACGCGCCACGTTCTACAGCCCAACAGATGCCCGAAGTTATACTCCTTACGGCTTTCGACGAATACACCATTGCCTATGCCGACCGCGGCGCCGCACTCGACACCCAATATGCAAAGCAACTTGGGTATGGCTTAGCACCAAATATACTGATAAACGGCAAAATAGCCGGTACATGGCGGCGCACAATCAAAAAAGACACGGTGATTATAACGCCGACGCTTACCACCCCGCTTACCGCGCAGCAAAAAACCGGATTGCAAAAAGCCGCCGCAAACTACGCGGGCTTTTTGGGGCTTACCGCAGTTGTGAAATAAAAATACCGCCCCGCATTGGGACGGTATTTTACCAGTGAGACCCGGATTTATGCGTGACCCGCAGTCGCTTTAAAGCGGCGGGGAAGCGTAAAGCTAAGCAAGAACGTCAGCGCCAAGGCGCCCAGCGAAAACACGGTCGCAGCGTTGTAGGCGCTTGCAAAGTTTGCGGCGTTCGCTTCTTTAGCGGCAGTTACAACCTTGCCGGCAATCTCGCCACCATCAGTTGGATTCGCACTCATTTGCTGGCAGCTTGCAGGCAGATGGTCATGTTCTTTTTGCGCACTTTGGTCAACAAAGCAGTCGCGGGCGCCAGTCATAATTGCTAACCGAGCTTCGGTAGGGAGTTGCAAGGCACTTAACTCTTTGTCGAGCTGGGGTGTGATTTTGTCAAAAGCCTGCGACGCACCAGTTGTGAGGTTCCCAAAGAAGATAAGCCCCACAAGCGCAACCCCCAAGGCACCACTTACTTGCTGCATGGCGCTCATAACACCTGATGCCGAACCAGCGTGCCGAGTATCAACGTCCTGCAGCATAACCGAGAAAATTGAACCCATAATCGACCCCATTCCAAGACCGCTCAAAAACAAACCAGGAATAAACAACCAGCCAGGAACATCCAAGCCATTGGCGTTGATGACCCAGGCAGTAATCGCAAAGCCAATCGCGGCAACAACCGCACCAAGGCTAATTACGTAACGACCAAGGAGGGGAACGAGTTTTTGGCCAACCAGTGCGATACTCATACCGATACCAATTGCAGTCGGAATACCAACGAGAGCGGCGTTAATAACACTAAACCCAAGGCCGGCTTGCAAAACAATAGTAAAGGTGAGGAAGAACCCAAGCATCGCCGCTTGCAGCACAAAGTTCACCATCAAACCGCTCACATAAGAATGCGTGCGAAAAAGTGACGGTTCAACCAAAGCAGATTTGTCTTTGCGGTCTTTGTAGCGTTCGTACCACGCAAAGATAGCGAGCGTCGGGACAGAAGCAGCAAGCATCCATAAAATCCAGGTAGGCCAATCAAGTTCGCGGCCTTGAATAAGCGGAAAAATGAGAAGGCTAAGCGCAACAACCAAAATGCCAGTACCGATCACATCCAATTTAAGTGGATGTGGGGATTTGCCTTCTGGCAGGTATTTAATACCGGCAATCAGGGCAGCAATACCGATTGGTAGGTTAATCAAGAAGATCGGGCGCCAGTCCAGGCCAAAAATATTGGCGTTGATAAGTAGCCCACCAACGATTGGTCCTAACGTCGCCGCCAAGCCACCAAGCATGCCGAACAGCCCCATAACTTTGGTGCGTTCCTCGTGCTTGTACATAACCTGCATCAGCGACATTACCTGCGGCACCATCAAAGCAGCCATGCCACCCTGGATTAAGCGCGCCACAACGAGCATCTCTGGCGTAGTGGCAAGTCCGCATAATAAAGAGGCGAGTGTAAATCCGGCAATACCGCCCAGAAACAGTTTTTTGTAGCCAAACACGTCACCCATGCGACCGCCGGTGATGAGCAGAACCGCAAAAGTTAAAATGTAGCCCGCGACCAGCCATTGCATGGTTGCAAACGATGCGCCAAGGCTGGTTTGGATTGACGGGAGAGCGATATTAACAATCGTTACGTCAAGCAGGTCCATGACAAAGGCCAGCGATACAACGAACAGCGCCACGCCTCTGTGCTTATTTGTTATGTCGCCGACATGGGTGCCGGCAGTTTGTTTACCCATAGTATTTTTACCCTTTGTTAGTTATAATTTATTTGTGTAAGAATTTAAGCGCCTAAATATCTTAGATACTAAGATACATTATGGAGACTGCACATGTCAACACAATCGCGCCCACAATTATTAAAACGTTTGCTTCTAGAAGGCAAAAAAACAGGTAATCTCGACATTCTGCTTACTAACGCTATCGCTGCGCGGATTGGGCTCGGTGCCACCGATTACGAATGTTACAGCCTCCTGCTTGATCGCGGCCCAACCACCGCTGGCGATCTCGCTGCGGCCTGCGGTATCACCACAGGCGGATTAACAGGCTTAGTTGACCGACTCGAAAAACTCGGCTTAGTTGAACGTATTGCCGATCCTAGTGATCGCCGTAAGGTCCTGGTTCGCGCCAAGGGCAATCGGGCAATCCAGGCTAAACTGGATAAACTATACACGCCAATGGTGGATGGTTTCGTACAGCTCAACGCATTATATACGGACGAGCAACTTGAGCTGTTACTCATCCATGCCGGGCGTGTTAACAAAATTATGCAAGACTGTCTGCATCAGTTATCAGGCAAAAACTAATCGCTGCCAACAAACCGCGCAAGCCGAGTCCCGATATATTCAGGGTCCAGTGATAGGTTTTTAAGACGGCTGGGTTTTGGCTTAAAACGGTATGCCTCAATATCGAGTAAAAAATCCTGACTCACAACTACGCCTTCGGCCTCTAGTAGTTCTTTTTGTTGCTGAGCTGAATTATATTGATTACCTTTAATGCTAATTCGGCCGGCATTATTGAGCACCCGCCACCAAGGAAAGTTTGGAACACCCTCGATACTGCGCATCGCCCACCCCACTTGCCTGGCAGCGCGCGGCGCGCCAAGGTACGCGGCAATTTGCCCATAGCTAGCTACCTTACCTTCAGGAATAATCCGCACGATGTCGAGCACTGCTTGTTGAAATTCGGTCATGCCTCTTAAGGATACGACCTTTTTGGGTCAACCGGGCCTGAACCATCTGCCCACACATTATTGAGCCATAGTCCACCTGGATAATCGTAGCCGGCCACCGGCCCATAGCCAGCGCAATAAGGATAGAATTTTTTGCCAAAATAATTGTCAATGAAATTGATGTTGCTTCCTGGTATCGAGACGGCGTAAACACAATAGGCACCAGTTGCATTAAATTGGTTTTTCTCTACTTGCACGTTATGTATCGTGATGCCGTCACCATTGTCATCTTCGGGGTAAATAGAGAGTGCTGAAGAACAAATTGGCGGACCGCTTATGCGGTTACACTGAATATTATTATGGATTATAAAGCTGTTGCTACCGTGGTCCTGGCCCGTACCAATACCAGCTCCGTGCGCTTCATCACGCCACTGGAAATCGTGGGTATATGAATCACGGATGGTTGTATTATCACCAAAATGCATACCGCTTAACGTATCATGTACATTGCAGCGCAGGCAGGTGTAGTTATGGCCGGCAATGGCGGCCGAGTTGATATCAACAACGTCTGTTTGTTCGATCTCGACATCAATAAGGGTGAGGCCGGTAAAGTCATAGCTCTTTGACCAGTGCGGCGTTACGGTGCCATGTATTTGTGAGCGAGTAATCCTAATATTTGAGCCATATATAGTGAGTGGCTGCGGAAAGTAGCAACTATCAAACTCCAGGTTGGAGTCCCATATATAGCCCTGATCTGTTTCACACTCATGTAAGGTAACTCCGGTGTGCTGCCAACCTGTACAGTTTTCGTCGGGGAACGCCGGGAAGGGCGGGCATTCGCCGGGCAGGGTCACATCGCCGTCATCTTCATCGTCGTCGCCCGGGCCTGGCGTGTCGTCGCCGCCGGGTTCTGGGGTTGTTTCAGGGAGTGTATTGTTACTGCCGTTTTGATTCTGTTTATTAACGCTAGCAACAGGTGGTTTACCAAAAATGACCGCACCAGTTCCGGTGACAACCGCCGCATCGCCGCTCAGCACACCGTTTTCAACCTCAAATACAGGGCGGTTGTCGGCATTAACAATACCGAGCGTTAACGACGCAATAAGCAAAGCGATAACCGCCCCACAAATGGCAACAAAAATGCGGTGGTGTGCTAAAAATTTGCGCAGCGTTGATAACTTAAAGGCGTGGCGCGTCACGTTCCGGACTTCTTCTAGGCCAGTAGGCGACATTCCCGTGGTAGGCATAATGACTTTTTTAATGAATCCGTGATATCGCCACAACAAAAACCCAACGGCAGCACCGAGGCCAATAATCGCACCGCCGATAACCCAAAGCCAGACGGTCTTTTTGGCAAGCGCTGGCTCTATAGTGAGGCCATTCACTATAATCTCACCAGACGGCTTAACGGTTCTTTCCACTGCTAACTCAGCATGTAAACAATTCTCACCAGAATCGACTGGCACACAATCACGATCTGCCGCGAATAAACCTTTGTCTACCTGCACACCCGTTTGATTACCCGCCAATATAACCGTGTGCTCACCGGCCGTTAAGTCAAACACGAGTGGTTGGTTAGGGTCATGAATTCCCACCCACGCAAATTCATTTGGTTTCTCGTTTTTAGCTACTAAGAGGGGACATTCGTTATCAATCTTAAGAAAAATTGGGTTCCCACCCGAACTTGGCGAAGATTGCCGCAACCAAATGCGGTAATCACCCGATGTCGGTATAGTAACCTTGACGGTCACCTGACTCTGGGTCGGAAAAGGCAAACATTCGGCACTAACAGGCGCCGCATAACCGGCAACGAATGTCGCCGCCGTTAAAATAAATGCAGCCGCCAACAGAACCACCCTCTTAATACCAATATTAATCGCTTTTTTTACACGACCGAGATGTCGGATTGTCTTAACTTCCCCCAGTTGCTTCGTCATTGCCACAAGTATATCAAAATACACGATATAAAAGCGTGATAAAATTACTTTGGTACTTTGATACCACGTAATTTAGGATTATCATGCAAAAAATAACCACTTTTCTCACGTTCCAGGAAAAGGGCGCGGAAGCAGTTAGGCTTTATACATCTCTTTTTAAAAACTCACATATCACAAACCTCACCGAGGCCGATGGTAAAGGGCCGATCTCTGCCGGCGCTCTGATGCACGCCGAGTTTACCCTCGACGGGCAACAATTCTACGCAATGGATGGCGGCCCCTCGTTCACCTTTGGGATAGGCATGTCACTTATGGTGAAGGCCGATGATCAAGCCGAAATCGACCGCCTCTGGTTAGCCCTCAGCGAAGGCGGCAAAGAAATGCCTTGTGGTTGGCTCGAAGACAAGTACGGCGTAGCCTGGCAGATTGTACCGCCGATTCTTGGTACGTATCTTATGGACGCCGACCCAGCCAAAGCCGAACGGGTTACTAAAGCTATGCTAGGCATGCACAAAATTATCATCCAGGATCTACAGGACGCGTACGAGGGAAAATAGCGTTCCAAACCGTCAAAATAAATAGACCCTCTGATATGAGAGAGGGTCTATTCTCTTACATCAGAGGGTCGGCGTTACACACCCAACGTCTACTCGGCAGCCGGTCGCACCTCGAGGATGTTGGCGAACTGCGAGAAGAAGGGTATGCGTGATCCCACGATCCGGAACTCGTACTTCTTGCCCGGCTCGATCTGCTGCCAGACATTCGACGAGTTCCATTTTGCGCGGAACAGCGAATCCTCGTTGGCGAGCGTGTCGCAGTCTTTGGTGTAGACGCGGTATGAACCATCTTCTCCACCCCTGTCCTTGCCTGTAACCTCACAGGTTGCCCAGTGTTCGTGGCGGTAGCAGACTCCCCACACGCCCCAGACAATGAACACGCTCAGCGCCAAAGAGATGATGAGCGCAAGCGTGGGTCCGAGTGACGTGTCGGAAACGTAGCGAACACCGAGGGTAACGCCAGCCACTACTCCAACCAGGATGAGGCTTAGGATGAAGAGTCCCATAAAACATCGACCTTTCATTGAGCGATTGAAGGGCTCCAAGGTAGTGCATCTTAATAATACAACATTTTTAGTAATACAACAAGGTACGGCGAAACATCACGGTTTCAGGTTTGTTTATAGGTACGAAGATTATCCTTAAGATAGCTAATTCACTTTACAACCATAACCATTATGTCACAATAACGGTATGGACATCAAACAAAACAAAGAAGCCTTAGCGCCAAAGCCGGCGGCAGCGCAAGGTCATGAACCAAATAAAATTCTCAAGAATAAATTGGTATGGATCATTGGCGGGGTGATAATAATTGCGGTAATTGCTGCGATTATTTTTATGACCACCAAACAACCGCCAAAACAAAACGCGGGGGCCACGCAAAACCAGACAACAAGCGATACGCAAGCTCCGAGTTTGTTTATGGAGCAGTACGGGCAAGGGTGTAAAGAGAAAGATGTTGCATTTACCTCAGCCCCTATGAAGTCCGAGGAGCTAAGTTACATCCGTCCGCTTGGCGCAGTAAACGACGGACACGTAACACCAACCGACCACGTATACGTTGGCGGCTCCAACCAACGTGCCGCCGATAATACATATGCCGTGTTAATGCCAGCCGATGGAATTGTGACAGATGTGAGCGCTATGCCCGCACAGTACATTGGTGATAAATCCGGCCAACAGTTGGCGCCAGAAGATCATCGGATTGTTATAAGCCACTCCTGTCGCTACTTCTCGATTTATATTCATGTGCATAAACTAAGCGATCCACTAAAAGCCGCAGTCGGTACATTACAGCCAAACGAAAGTAAAAAGGCCGGCGTTGAACTCAAAGCAGGCGATGTTGTCGGCTACATTGGCGGCAGCACTTTTGATTGGACGCCTATCGACACAAACGTGACGCTCAAAGGGTTTATCTCGCCAAAACTGTACGAAGGCGAGCCGTGGAAAATACACACGGTAAGCCCATTTGATTTGTATACCGGCGCGCTAAAAACCCAGCTCGAGGCGAAAAGTTTGCGCACTATGGCGCCCGTTGGTGGTAAAATCGACTACGACGAACCAGGAAAATTAATTGGCACATGGTTCCGTGAAGGCACTGACGGATACTCTGGCAATAAAGATAGCGGGGGACGATATTGGGATGGGCATCTTTCGGTTGCACCCGACTACATCGACCCAACCTCAACAATCGT
This sequence comes from Magnetospirillaceae bacterium, assembly GCA_035538835.1. Classification (GTDB taxonomy): domain Bacteria; phylum Patescibacteriota; class Saccharimonadia; order Saccharimonadales; family EFPC-124; genus EFPC-124. The sequence continues at coordinate 4,805 of DATLJN010000071.1, read as the reverse complement.
CTCAATTGGTAACTGGACGGGCGAGGCCAAACAATTTGTCGTAAACGGCACGGCCGACCCGGCAAAGATCAGCTCGCAAGAGGGAGCTACAAAATACGAATTAAAAAATCTCTCTTATGTGAGTAGCAGCCAAGTATGGTCGAGCGGCTTTGTAACCGGCCTACACCCCGACCAAAGTGGCGCCGTTGTTGGAATAATCCTGTTTGAAGTGCTCCCAGGCGAGAAATTAAAAGTCGAAAAATTCCCAGGTAAAACCGCGGCGCAAGTTACCGGATTTACGAGTGCTGCCCAAACTTACGAGCGTTAAGGTTTAGCGATCGCCAGGCCGAGGTTATCAAAAATCTCGGCCCATAACCGCGTATCGGCACCACTTCGCATATGTGTCGCGCGCTGCGACAACAATATATGTCGCCATGCTCATTAATAAGCCAGCGAATCGCTACTTTCATAGGGCCATCACACCAATCCTGGTGGGAAAATAATATGATACAAACCGTTTGTTTTTAAAGGTATGCTAGAAATAAGCCTTTCCCTGTCCCAGCTCGCACATTAAGGAGTCCAGTGAGTACATTAGTGCAAGTCACGTTGGTGTGCAAGCATATCAAGGTCGATGGCATGCGGCCTGTCCGTTGGGAACGCGGGGGATATATCAAAAAGGTGAAGCGAGGTAATTACCTCCTCTCCGAACTCGACGCCTTCCTCGCGGAGTGCGCAAAAAACTTCCCCGCGCCACTCACATGGCACGAGCTACAAAGCAAAACGGTCGTTCTACTACAACCCGACGAAGCAAAAGCAGAATTCGGCGTCACCGAAGAACAGCTCTACATGCTCCGACGGAATAACAGCATTGCGTTCGTTTCGTTACCAGGTAAGGCAGGTTCGATACGTTACAGCCGTGAGTCGCTCCAAAAAGTCCTTGCGCCAGGTAAGCCCTCGCTTATCAGCACGCAGGCAGCGCATATTTTGGGGCACGACACAGACCAAGCCGTCAGAAGACTTGCCAGACAGAAGGTACTCGAGACCGTCTATGTTCCGCTAGACCATCAGAGGGTCTACGTTTCGATAGAAAGCTTGAGCGCCTTCCTTACTGAGCGACTACGCAAGTGGATTAATGTCGAGAGGTGGATCAAGTACTGTCAAGCCTCACCCAACTCGCTGGTGCGAGCAGGGGATGCCGCAATCTTCCTCGATTACGATCCCAAACAGCTGTTGACCTATTTGGAAGAAAAGCAGGCGTGGTTTATCAACTCGCCTGACGGTAAGAATGTTCGTGTGTTACAGTGGTGGCTCGACCAACAACTCGACAACGACAAACGATACAGCGTGCGCATGGTTGCCCAATTATTCGATGTTGAGCCAGCCGAAGTCTGGCACTGGCTTAACCTTGGGCTTATTACATGCCCGGTACAAATCCACGAGCACGGGGAGCACACCTCGTTTTTGTGGGAACCCTGCTGGAGTGCCATCATTGAGGCGACGTCCAGCCCCCACGCAAAAAGAGTCGGCCGAACATTTATACTTGAACGCAGTCGCCCTGACCCTCCCAAACTTTGGGGGGTCAGAGAGGCCGCAGTTGAGCTCTGCTGCAGCCGCGGTAAACTCGAACAACTCGCCCAAACAGGTGCATTGTTCGGCATACGCACTCCTGCGGGTGATTGGCGGTTTAACGCCGCTCATGTAAGGGAATATGGACGAAAGGCAAGTAGATGAACCGTGGCTGGGTGGACGCAGGGCCGCCCAGCCATATATTACGAGAAACTAAAACCAGCCCGCAATAGGCTGGTCTTGGAATAATACGACTTGCAGTTGGAGGCGCGGGCATAGGTCCGCACCTCCAACTTTTATTGCTCAGACGGTCTCGACCAAGAAATCTGCTGCCAGCTTTTCGGCGGCGAGCAGCTCCTCTTGGAGTCCCTGGAGCAGCCGCTCCTGACGTGCGACTTCAGTCTGGAACGGACGGCTTTGAGATACCCTCGTGCGGTATTCGCTGAGCCAGTCCTGCGCCTCTTTGATGTCGCGGCCGAGCGCGTCGACGCGGTAGGCGAGCGTTGCCGCCACCACGTCGCGGGAGTACTGGGCAAGACCCTTGTACAGCCCCGCGTTGTCCGCGAACTTCTCGGTCAACAACAGGACAGCGTTGACTTCGGCGTATTGCCGACCGGCGTCTTCGATGCGGGCGATGATGTCCAGGACGGCTTCGTATGAGAGATCGGTGGTATTCCGATTCCTCATAGCCGCCAGGAGTGCGATGAGCAGCCCTGTAATGATTGCCAACAGAGCTACTACGGCGTAAAGGGTGTCCTGCGCGATCATGCTACGCCTTCCTTATCATCGGCTAAACTTGTGGGTTAAGCATTAATATAATATCATAAAAGATTGTAAAAAGCAAATTATCTTATCGATACACTCACAGCGTATTAATCACTATTCAAATTTGACTAGCTACATATTTTCCGTTAAACTTAGTGCATGTCAGTCATTAAGGTACTCGTTCTGGGCGCGTTTAAACGCCGCGGGGTGGCGCACGGCTATCGTATATACCGTGATCTCGTAGAATGGCGCGTCGACACATGGACGACCGTCAGGCCTGGATCTATTTACCATGCTATTTCTCAATTTGAAACAAAAGGCCTTATATTGGCCTCCCCTACTGAGCCTGCCCAAAAACTTGGGCCAGCAAAGACAGAATATGAATTGACAAGTCGTGGTGAACAGGAGTTTATCCACACCCTGGAAGCAGCCCTCAAAGATATTAACCTCATCAAACTATCTGCCGGCATTGCGTTTATGGAATACTTGCCCCGAAAAAGGGTTATCGAGCTACTACAACAAAGGCTTATTGCACAACAGCAAATTCCAGCTTTTTTAAAGACACTCCCCACCGAAGTTAATCCGAGCACACCATCTAAACACCCAGAACTCATCCGCATTTGGGCAGATACCTATACCGATGCTGCAGCAAGCACAAAAAAACTCATCATCGCTATTCAATCCGGAATGTATGTATTTAAAAATGAGGAGGTAAAAACATGAAAAAAATTACCGCTGTACTGCACGACGGTAGCAAAATCGAGGCAGAGATCTCGGGTTCTGGCCCGGCAATTTTGCTGCCAGTCAGTCTTGTTGTCGCCGAAGGCAAAGAGGCCGAAGAAAAACAAAAATGGGGTGTTGACCCTGCAATGGGACGCAACTTTATTGAGGGCCTCCATGACAAATTTACCGTTGTTGCGTTTGACTACGAGGGCCATCGGATGGCCCACCCGGCACCCGACACACTAACACCCGACAATATTACCAAAGATATATTAGCTGTAGCCGACGCCGCTGGAGCCAAAAAATTTGCGTATTACGGATATTCTTGGCTGGCACTTTGTGGCTTGCAATTAGGTATTCGTACCGATCGCTTATGGGCCGTTATTATGGGCGCATATCCGCCAATCGATGGCCCTTATAAAGGAATGTTGGCAGTTACTAAGGCCACTTACGAAATGGCCCTACATCCCGAGGCGAGTGGGCCAAAAGACCCGAACAACATTTGGGATTCGGCCAAGATGACTATTTCGATCGACCAAACCAAGCAATTTTTTACGCTTTACAACAATTTACAAAATTTCGACGACAGAACGATACAGTCTAAACTTACGTCCCCGCGCCTGTGTTTCGTCGGGTCAAACGATAAGCAGCATTACAGCGAACGTTGGGGTGGAGTAACCGTAGACATGGCGACGCCGCTAGTTAATAAGGCGAGCGAACTCAAAAAATACGGCTGGGATGTGCAGGTACTCGAGGGTCTTGATCATATTAGCGCCATGCAGCCGGTTAACGCGTTGCCTGTTATACGACCGTGGCTCATCTCGCAGCAGACTCATATACAAGCAGCCGGTTAAGACATACAATAATAGTTATGAACCAACCTGCACTTACGCCAAAAGTTGTGCTCGGTATTGCCGCACATCCCGACGATATGGATTTTTACGCCGGCGGCACAATGGCTGCCTTCGCTAAACAAGGTGCCGACGTGTATTACCTTATTTTGACCGATGGTGGCAAGGGCACCGAGGACCGGACAATGATATCCGGAGCGTTGCGCGACACGCGCCAGGAGGAACAACGTACAGCCGGGAAGCTACTCGGACTAAAAGACGTATTCTTCTTTGATTATCCAGACGGCACACTCGAAAACACGCACACAGTAAAACGCGATATCGTTAAGGTAATTCGCCAAGTAAAACCCGATGTTGTCGTGACGCTTGATCCGTCAGTGCTTTATTCGGCCGAGCAGCACCTCATCAATCATCCCGACCACCGTGCTGCCGGCCAAGCCGCCCTCGACGCCGTTTATCCATTAGCCCGCGACCACATGAGTTTCCCAGAACTGCTTGCAGATGGATACGAACCACACAAAACTAAAACAGTTTTGCTCATTCGCCTTACGCCAGAGGATACAGCGTTTGCCATAGATATCACATCGACGCTCGAAGTAAAACTGCAAGCTATTGCCGCCCACGCCAGCCAATTTGATGACCTCGAAGACACAAAGTCATTGTTACGCGCATATGCAGCAGAGGCCGGCAAGCCACACGATTTAGCACTCGCCGAACCCTTTGTACGTATTGATATCGCCTAAACTGCGCCGCGCCCGTTTACCTCGTCGCGCGTAAATCGATTGTAGTACTGGGTTCTCCATTCGTTGCGCTCCTCGTGGCCATTTACCGCATCGCGCAAACGCACCGCCGCTTCGGCAGCCGACTTTAACTCCTGCAAAAATTGGCTTGGTTTAAACTGTACGCCGCCGTATTCTGGCT
>DATLJN010000070.1:0-5781 GCA_035538835.1 Magnetospirillaceae bacterium | reverse complement strand
TATATTACAACGATGCGCTCAAACTTATGCTCGCCGACGGTAAGCGCGTACTGGCCGCCGAAATTAAAGATGGCCGCTACTACGACGCTGGCGACAAACTGGAGTACATGAAGACGGTTGTTGATTTTGCGCTGCGCCGCGACGACATTGGCGAGAGTTTTCGCGCATACTTAAAAGAGTGCATTGCCGACAAATAATTTTAGTAGTGATATAATTACATATATTAATGAGGGGGTAGGTATATGGGAATTATTGGTTGGATCATCCTTGGCGGGTTAGCTGGTTGGATCGCATCGATGTTTATGGGCACCGGCAAGTCGATGGGTATTATGGCTAACATTGTTGTTGGGATTGTCGGCGCACTGATCGGCGGCTTTATTTTTAACGCTATTGGCGGCACGGACATTACCGGCTTTAACCTCTGGAGTTTGTTTGTTGCTGTTGTTGGGTCGGTCATCTTGCTCGGCATTGTTAAAATGATCAGTGGCAACGGCAAAGCTTAAGCATTTTGCTTCGCTTCGCAACTATTGCTATACTGCAAACAAACCGTTAAACAGGATTTGTCACCTATGACAGCCGCAGAAATTTTAGTTATCATTCTCTCGATTGCACTTGCCATATTTTTGCTACTCGCAATTGTCCTCACTGTTTACCTGATTGTTATCGCTAAAAAGATCAAACGAATCGCCGACACCGCCGAACAAGGCGTGCAGGGTTTTGTGGGTATGCTCGCAAGTCTGCAGCGTATGGTGGCGCCCGCCGTGGTGACGCGTGCGTTTACCGAAATCATCGACCGTTTTACGAGAGGTCGCAAAGATAAGAAGGAGGATAAATAACATGTCGAAAAAGAAATTTGGAATTGGTTTGATCGTTGGCGCTATTGTTGGATCAGTTGCTGCTCTGTTAACTGCTCCTAAAAGTGGTAAAGAAACCCGCGAAGACTTAAAGCGCAAAGCTGCCGAGGCCAAAACCGAAGTAGGTAAACGCGCCGAACAAGTTAAAGCAAAGGCAAATGAAGTCGCTGGACAAGCTAAGAACACGGCTGACCATGTAAAAGATGTGGCAAGCAGTGCAGTCGAAGGTGTTAAAACCGGCTTTAGTAAGTCACAGGAAGATAAGCCCAAGCGCTAATTATGGCCGAGCAGCGCAAAGGAATTGTAAAACAGTTTGCTCAGGAACAGATGCAATATGCTCCGCAGGCCTTCCTGGACGATTTATTCGAGAACTACTACAGTCGCCGCCGCGAAATTTATTTTATGAACCTTGTACGTGGTATCTTTTTTGGATTTGGCAGTGTTATTGGTGGCACAATTGTTGTGGCATTGCTGCTCTGGCTACTTTCGGCCCTGCATTTTGTGCCCTTTTTGGACGGCATAATTAATTCAGTCCAAGAGTCCTTAAACAACCGCTAACATCTTAGTATTTGTGCAACACGCCTCAACAACATATAGAGTAACGGCTAAAGCAATCATAAATGATGCCGCCGGGCAGGTGCTCTTGGTAGAAGAAACGGGCGGACATCGTAGCTTACCGGGCGGCGGTATCGAACATGGCGAGGACCCGGAGGCAGGTCTGGCGCGCGAGTTACACGAGGAATTGGGTATATCTGTTATACACCTTATAAAACTCAAGTCCGCATATCCATATTATTCTGTCACGCGCCAAGCGTGGTGGCTGTGGTTATTGTACGAAGTAGATGCCGATTTGCCTGCCCCCTTTGTAGGCGAGCACGCCCAGACTGCCCAATTTTTTGATATCGCCACATTTAAACACAGTGTGCAAAAAAGCGAGCAACGGCTTTACGAGGTATTTAAAGCCTTACCTTAAAGAACTCTGACTTAATATTTATATAGCGGACCATCTTTGCCCTCTAGTAGGTCGATTACGATAACGATGTCGCTTAGGTCCCGCGATGAGATCGCGGTATGGTCAGCATCGGTATGTTGTAAATAATCGACTTTTAGAACGTCGCCGACGGCTACTTTTATGTTGTCATAAGTCGCGCTGTAATTGGCGTTGTGGTCGGTGATGACATCGTAAGGCGCCGTAACAGTATATATTTTGCCTGACGTTCCTTGGATGGTAAAAACGGCGCCGTGGTGGGTTAGTAGTTTACCTTCAATCTCAAATAATTGGTTGTCGGGATCGAGTTGCTTTAAAGGCGCCCCGCGCGGGTAAAGCGGCACCGCTGATCCCATACGGCAAGAATCATCGGGGTTGCCATAACAAGGTTTACGTTCGGTAATAAGTGACTGTTTGTATGTGTAATAGTCGAGTGGCAGGTTGAGCTTAACGACGGCGACCAGTTCGGTGTTAAGTAGCGTGCCACCACGCTCGGTTTCGTATGTGTTACGTAAGACATACACGGCTGGATCACCAACCTTAAACTGCATACGATCTACTTTGGAACCGTCAATAATAAACTGTATGTCGGTGGGGATGGTGTGAGTTGCGGGAAGATCGGGGGCGTTCGGCGACTCAATTGTCATGGTATGCTCGTCGATATGAGTGATAGTACCCACGCCACCAGGTATGACGTGCACTTTCGTAAAATCGCCATGAGTCATGAGGGTCCTGTCAACCCACGTATCTATTTGCGCCCGTTCGCAGCGGGCTTCCAATATTTTGGTGAGTTCTTCTGGCGGCAGGTTGACCCCCATTTTAAGTTCATAACTAGTATCTTTGCCAACATGGCAATGCTCAAAATCAATTACAGCCTCCTGGCGTCCAAATTGATTCTGCTGCACATTATTAATATGAACGGCAGGCTTAGGCCACAAGATATAGGTTGCGTAGGCGGTGCCGGACGCAATGGCCAACACAACAACTACCACTATCGCCAGAGCAAATTTGGGGAGATGCCAGAGTCGAGTCCAATTTCGGGTATGCTTTTTTTGGAGGAGTTCGTAACTTTCGCGTGCTCGAATAAGGTGCAGAGTTTTGGTAGTAAAAACACTGAACACGCCGGAACCCTGCGGCTGTGATGCGATAATTGCTTGTTCGACGGTTATCTTACCCATGACAGGGCCTCCTTTAATTGTGCTTTTGCGCGCCGCATTGATGAGCTAATTGTGTTAAGCGGTTTATCAAGCTCGGCTGCAATCTGTTTGTAGCTTTTACCTTGCCAATAATAGGCTTCGATTATATGACGATATTCTGGCGGAGTAAGCGCAATGACTGCCTTGCGAACCTCAGCCCGCTCGGCGTCTTCTAAATAGGTCGGTTCGGTGGCGCCAGCAAGCTCCTCTATATCTTCTACGGTAAACTGCCTTTTATGCTTTCGCAGATAATCGAGCGCCGTGTTTGTGGCGATTTTATAGAGCCATGTACTAAAACGCGCGCGATTACTATCGAATTTCGGCAGTTTATCAAATGCTTTAATGAGAGTTTCTTGAGCTATATCTTCGGCATCGTCACGATTGCCCATGATGTGTTCGCAGTGGATGATTAATCCAATATGATACCGCTCGACCAAGTCGGCGTATCTGTCGGGTTTGCCATGCAAGATATCTTTAATAATCTTTTGTTCGTTCATCATGCTCACTATACGTTACTGGTGCGGGAATTCTTGCAATAAAAAAAGTCCACCCTGCGCTCCGGTGGACTTTGCGAGCCTAAACTCTCGGCTTTTTTTCTTTCTTCTTTTCCTTTGCTGGATGTCCGCCTCTGCCCATGTATGTCCTTTCTTTTACAACCATTTTATCATGTATATGCCTGCTGTATCAGCTATACTAAAGGTAAGAAGTATGGAGGGTCTCGTGGCAAAAGATGGCGGCTTAACATCGGCCGATTACGTACATTTGCACAATCACACGCATTATAGCGTGCTTGATGGGTTGCAAAAAATTCCGTCGATGCTTGACCGTGTTAAAGAGCTTGGCATGAAGTCTGTGGCGATTACCGACCACGGCACGCTTAGTGGTGCCATCGAATTTTATAAAGAAGCAAAAGCGCGCGGCATTAAGCCAATTATCGGCATGGAAACATATGTTGCCCAGCGTCGTCACACCGACAAAGACCCGGTAAAAGACAAAGCGCGGTACCACCTTATTTTGCTCGCCATGAACAATAAGGGCTACGAAAATCTAATGCGCCTTAGTACCATTGCTAACCTCGAGGGGTTTTATTACAAGTCGCGGGTTGACCACGAATTACTCGAAAAGTATAACGAAGGGCTGATTGTGCTTTCTGCCTGCATTGGTGGTGAGGTTGGCGAAAACTTTCGCAATGGCCAAGACGAAAAGGCCTATGAAGCTGCGCGTTGGTACCAAAAAGTGTTCGGCGACCGTTATTATATCGAGATCCACGACCACGGGCACCCCAAGCACCCACACTTTTGGGATGAACAGGTTAAAGCGAATGCTAAGCTACTAAAACTCGCCGAAGATCTTGGTATTAAAACAGTCTTGACGGCCGACGCACATTATTCGCAGCCCGGCGATAAAGAAGCGCACGAGATTTTGTTATGTGTCCAAACAGGTGCATTTTTAAGCGACCAAGATCGCTTTAGTCTCAAAAACTTTGATTTATTTGTCGAAGATCCACAAGCGGTGATTGGTCGGTGGGGCACCGAGCATTCCGAACTTATCACTAATACGGCGGAGCTTGCTGGCCGCTGCGAGATTGATTTTGAACTGGGCGGTATTTTAATTCCCAAATTTCCGGTGCCCGAGGGCGAAACCGAAAAGTCGTTCCTGGACAAATTAGTATTTAAGGGTATAGCCGAGCGCTATGCTGGGATCGCATCAGATAAAGCGGCCGAGCTGTCCTTCGATGAAGTTCGCGCACTAGTGAGTCCCGAGGTTGTAGAACGAACACACTACGAACTTACCGTGATCGACGGCATGGGCTTTAACGGCTACATGCTCATCGTGCAGGACTTTATTAACTGGGGTAAAGATCGCGGGATTATTTTTGGGCCTGGCCGGGGGAGTGCCGCTGGTTCGATTATCGCCTACGTTTTGCGCATTACCGACCTCGATCCGCTGATATACGGTCTGCTGTTCGAGCGGTTCCTCAACCCCGATCGTATCTCGATGCCCGATATAGACGTTGATATCCAGGATACTCGCCGCGACGAAGTTATTGATTATTGTGCCGAAAAATACGGCGCCGACCGTGTGAGTAACATTGTGACCTTCGGTAAAATGGCCGCGCGTGCCGCAGTGCGTGATGTTGCCCGAGTTTTAGAAGTGCCTTACGCCGAAGCGGACAAGTTGGCAAAGTTAATCCCCGCGCCAATTCAAGGCCGACATATTCCGCTTAAAGTCTCGATAGATAAAGATCCTGACCTTAAAAAAGAGTATACCGAAAACCCCACTGCCAAAAAGGTGATTGATCTCGCCATCCGGTTAGAGGGCACGATTCGCAGCCACGGGGTGCACGCTTGCGGCGTGGTAATCGCGCCGGGCGAATTGGTGCAATATGTGCCGCTCGAAATGGCGCAAAAAGGCGTGGTTGCAACGCAGTTCCCGATGGGCCAGATTGAGGAATTAGGTTTGCTCAAAATGGATTTCCTCGGCCTCTCCAACCTTACGATTATCAAAAATGCCATGCGCATTATTAAAAAGGTGAACGGGGTTGATATTGACCTGAGCGCTATCCCACTCGACGACGCCGAAACGTTTGCCCTACTCGGCCGCGGCGAAACCACGGGAGTGTTCCAGTTTGAATCGGCCGGCATGAAGCGCTATCTGCGCGAGCTAAAACCAACCGAGTTTGACGACGTTATTGCAATGGGCGCACTGTACCGCCCTGGCCCACTCAGCGCCGGCCTAACAG
>DATLJN010000069.1:0-8283 GCA_035538835.1 Magnetospirillaceae bacterium | reverse complement strand
GGGTCGTTGAGTGATATCCTGATTCTGTCCGCCGGCTTGCAAGCGTGCGGCAACACTGGCATACGTTGGGACGGTAAAGCCGAATGTCGAGCCTTCCCCTTCTTTAGAACGTACCCATATACTGCCGCCGTGCGCCTCGACGATTGCCTTGCAAATATATAATCCCAGGCCTGTGCCGCCCACGGTTTGGCGTGATCGGTGCGAGCGGTAAAATTTGCCGAATAGTCCACCCACCACCGATTCTGGCATGCCAATGCCTTGGTCTTGCACGGTTATCTCAATGAGATCTCCATCTTTTGGCGCGGCTGTTACTAGAACTTCACCGTTGATATGGCTGTATTTTATGGCGTTGTCTATAAGGTTGGTAATGACTTCGCCCAAACTGCTGCGATCGGCGGCGATAGCTGGCAAGCCCTGAGGGATTCTAAAGATTAATTTACGTCGTTGGGTTCGGGCGCGCAAACCAAGATCTGGCGCTAAGTCCTTTAGCATACTCATAAGATCCTCTTCGTGCAAGTGCACTTGGAACTGTTTACGGTCGTATCGTGAGACGTTCAAGATATTATTAACGTAGCCGGCGAGCCGCTCGGAACTTACTAGCAAGCGATCAAATAACTGCTGTTGGTCGGCATTAAAGCCACCGCTGAGGTCATTTTTAATAACATCTAAGTACCCGCGAATCACGGTAATTGGGCCGCGCAGTTCGTGTGCGGCCAGGGCAATGAAGTCCATATCTTCTTGATCGGTGCTGTAGTTGGTGGTACGGTCGAACGCAACCAAAATGCAGGCCACACCGGCAGGACTTTCTTTTTGGTAATAAGCAACGACGTCAAAAATACGGCGATTTTCGGTGCCAGGGATGGCGTCGGCGATGCGCTGCCAGGTATGGGTGTCGCGGACTTTGTTAGCGCTGCTCGCCTGGAACCAGGCATAGAGCGAGTCGTGTTGATCGAACATAAGCGTGGTTTCTTTGCTGCCATCGGGACGGTCGCGTACCGGGGCTAATCCATTGGCGTAGGTTACGTTGCCATTTTGGTCAAAAGCAATCACGCCGCAGGGCAAATCGGCGGTGATGGTCGCCGCTAAACTACTAGCGGGTGTGCTAGAAGGCTGTTGTTGGCCGCCAACAGCAAGGCTGTATATGGTTTGCACCAAACTAGTCAACCCCGATGATTCTTCGGATGGGCCAAGTTGCGGCGGCGCGGTCACCACTGGATCTTTTGATACATGTGCGATGGCTTGAGTGAGGAGTTTATGGGGTTTGCTTGCTAGATTGAATAGTATGAATCCAGTCGCAATATTGATCGTAAGCAGCGCTGCGCCACCAGAAATACCACCGATAATAGCGCTTCCACCGGAAGTTTCCCAAGCCAGCCAGCTCACCGCGGCAGCAATAATCGCGCCAAGCGCCTGGGTGCCAACAAAAAGAGCTACTGTGCGTGATTGATACTTGCGAAAGTAATCGTGATTCGCTACTGCCATGACACGTTCTTCTCTGGCGCCACAACTGTCATCCAGGTTTGGCCGGCGTTAAGTAAAATGCGTCGCCCGTTATTGTCGTAAAATGTCATCTGCGCTTTTTGCCCATCTTTGCGCCAGTGGCCTTTTATTGCAGTACCATCTTGGAAGATAAAGGCGTCGCCGACGCCGTTGGTGTCCATTTGTTCGCGGTAGCCGTCCTCGAACCCGAGGTGCGTTGGTATTTTAAGCACAATCACCACCTTTGGTGTGACTTGTCCGGCTTCGCGGTCCTTGCTGGGCTCGCCGCCAAGAAAACGGATATAACTGTTGGTTGTTTTGTCGTAGTCGTACGCTACGTTATACGCCGCGCCCGAAACCGACACATTTATTTTATTCGCGGTTGGAGTCTCGGCAGGGTGTTCGGCCTTGCGCTCCCAGCCGGTAAAGGCACTACTGGTAAAGCCCTTTTTTTGGTTAAGCTCGTCAAGTTTGTCAAAACTGGTATAAACGTTGTGTGGGGCTTCGCGGTCGGTCGCGCGTTGGTAGTAGGCGCCATTAAAAAACTGGTCGATATCTTTAAATGTACCATTGCGGATGGTGTTGAGGGCGTTAAAACTACCGCCAACGTGTCCAATTGCCGCATCGAATGGCGCCATCCAGTCAATGTAGTATGGCCGCACGCTGCGCACTGGGCCGATCATTTGTGGGCGCTGCTCTTGATATAGCGCCGCCAGCCGTGTAATGCCGCCTTCGGCAATTGCCTCGAAAACCACGCCGGAATCTTTAATCCCGGATTGTGGCCGGGCGTACATGCTATTTTCTAACATTAGCGCGGTGACCTGGCGTTTGGTCGCGGCTTCGTCGGCAACCTCAACTCCTGTGAGTGGCGAATAAAACTTTTGAGCTGGCGTGGGCGGTTCTTGGTCCTTTATTACGGCAGCGGTTTGGTTATTGGTCTGCGTCTGCGGCAGTAAAAACCAGGCGCCAGTCGGCGCGCCGAGAGCAACAATAATCATGCCGACGGTTAGCCCGATGGTAAGTTTTGGGTGTGCGTACGTGGCATCTTGCAAACGCGCCCACAGGCTATGCTTCGGCTCTTTCATTTAGTCTCATTATAGCAAACCATGAGCGGTACGCGGGGTTTGACATATGATGAGGTTTGTATTATGGTTTATTCAACTAGTATGAGCCTCGTACTGGTCGTGAGCGAGGAGGCAAACGAACGTGTCTCGTTCCAAAGTGAGAGTCCTACTGCTCGGGATGATGGTTGTCTTGACGGCCGTGGTAGCACTTGTGGCTGCGAGCAGAATGTCGCAAGACCCGGGAACCAGTCGCCTAGCATTGTGGCTGATAACTGGTGTAGGCACAGGATTCGGGACACTGATGTCCTGGATGATCATCATGCTGACACGCCGCGAGCCGTATCCCGAGAAAGTACCGTGGACGCTTCGACGCCTTCCCCGCCAATATATCAGGCTCGCGGAGGTCATGTCGTTCCAACGCCTTACCAGCGAAGATCTTTCGCAAAAGGTCGATGAGTGGTCGCGGGAATTCCCTGCGGACTGCACAGCGTCCCAAAACTGATAGCCCACCATCTGGAGGCGAATGTCCGCCGGCAATGGTGGGCATTTTGCTTTTTAGAGCATCTTTTTAATGCGGGTGAGTGTTTTTTCGCGGCCGAGTACGTGGAGGGTCTCGAACAACCCCGGCGCAATGTTACTACCAGTGACCGTTACACGAATCAGGCCAAATAGTATGCCCGGCTTAGTTTGGAGCTCGTCGATAAGCGGGCGCATACGCGCTTCGAGGTCGGCTTCGGAAAAATCACTGCGTTCGAGCGCGGCGGCAACTTTGGTAAGCATGGCTTTGCGCTCGTCGGCGTTTAGTTTTTTGAGTTGCTTGTTTTCACTAAAAATGGTGTCGCTAAGCATTGGCTCTTCAAAAAAGAAACTGGTTAACCCGGGGAGTTCACTAAAAAATTTGAGGCGTTCGTGCACGAGTCGCAGGACATTTTTTTTGTAATCAACACTCGCTTTAGCGGCGGATGACGGCCAGAAGTCCTCAACTTTTGGGTATAGTTCGTCGAGCGACAGCCGGCGGATGTGCGCGCCGTTTAGCCATAGTAAACGTTTTTCATCAAAGATACCGCCACTTTTTTGTACGCGCCCTAAACTAAATTTCTCGATGAGTTCTGGCACGGTGTAGATTTCTTGTTCGGTCCCGTCGTTCCAGCCGATTGTCGCCATAAAATTAACCAACGCTTCAGGCAAAAAGCCAGTGTCGCGGTAGTCGAGTATGGGTTTGGCACCATAGCGTTTGCTCAGCTTCCGCTTACCGGTCTCATCCATAACCTGCGGCATAGTGCAGTTGATTGGCGATTCCCAGCCTAATACCTCATGCGTCGCCAAAAATTTTGGCACCGAACTTATAAACTCTTGACTACGCGTAATGTGCGTAATTTTCATGAGGTGATCGTCGATAATGTGGCAAAAGTTATAGGTCGGGAAACCGTCGGCTTTGATGATAATGTAATCGTCGATCATCTCGGGACCCATTGTAACTGTGCCCATAACGGCGTCGTCCCACGACCATACTTTTGGCTCGAGTTTAATACGTAGCGCCTGAGTACCATCCCATTTTGGTGGATTTGTTGGGCGGTGGTCACGATACAAGAATGGGCGTTTTTCGGCCTGAGCCTTTTGGCGCATAACCTGGAGTTCTTCTTTTGAATATGGGTCGGCATACGCTAAGCCTTTAGCAATGAGCCCCTCGGCGTATTTTTTGTAAATTTCAAGCCGCTCAGATTGAATGTACGGACCGTACGGCCCGCCGACATCCGGACCTTCATCCCATTGCAAACCGATCCAACGCAACGCCTCTTTTATATTTTCGGTGCCGCCTTCGACTTCGCGTTTTTGGTCGGTGTCTTCGATACGCAGTAAAAACTGGCCGCCAGATTGCTTGGCCATGAGCCAGGCAAAAAGAGCAGTGCGTACAACGCCGCAGTGGAGGGCGCCAGTTGGACTGGGTGCGAATCGGGTTCGGGCAATCATAACTGTTACAGTATCGCCGAATTACGGAGGTAATGCAAGCTGAACATTGTTTTTAGGTGGTTTCATGGTACGATAATCGCCGAGAGTGTCATCTACCCCAAAGGGGAAGGAATGAAACTACTGTTATTGTGTGCGACAGGTGCTGTTTTGCCGCTCGCGTTCTACGTGACCCTACGGAGAGTGCCGCCGGCGCGGTTTAGTCAAAAAACCGTTCGGCTGAGCATCGCAATGGCTGCGCTCGTTGAACTCTACCTGCTGGTCGTTTTGGGGGCAGAGGCCTGGTGGGTATTAGCTCTCCATGTAGCCTTGGCTGTGCTGAGCTGGTGGATGAGTCGTGATCGGCTTCGTCTGCACACGCACATTGTGGGGCTGATGACTGACAACTTACCCTTACAGTTGGGTATCGTGGATATCGGCGAGCTGATGCGGTTCATTGCCGCAGAATATCCCGGGGTCGTTACCACCGTTATGGCGGCCAACAACACTCAGCAGATCAAGCTGTATATTGGCAACGACCTGCTTGGTGTTGTCAACCTTCTTGGAATGACTGCGACCTACGTGCTCAACGAACTCTTCAAAAGGCACCCGCATATGCTGCGTCAGAAGTTCAACACCGGTCCCCCTGTTCTTCTAGAGTACCAGCGAATTGCGGACGGCCGAATCTTGCTGTCTGCCCAGACGCGGTATCCGAGCGTACATTAAGTTATGAGCGAGCGCCATCCCCCGGCGCTCGCTCACACCAGTGACACTCTCATGACCTCGCTTTATATACTTGTTGCTAGCCGCAAGATTTGATCTGAGCTGAGTGCCGCATCGCCGTCGAGGGTGTACAATAATCCCCCGTTCACCCATACGGCCTTGCTGCCAAAGGTGTATACGGTAATTCCTCGCTCTTGGAAGGTGAGGTAGTTGTCAGTAAGCTTGCCCACGTAGTTATCGAGCACCGCCTGACTGTCCCAATTGGTCGCCTTTTGCACTAGCTTATAGCCAGTTTTATTAGTGTTGGATTTGTAACTGATAATAACTTCACCGGGACTATAGGTTATTGGTCCGTCGAGACTATAGCCATCTGGCTTATATTCGGGCATGGTGGCATTGACCCCTGCCCTGCTTGCGGCGACTTTTAGAGAGATCGACGGCAAGGTAATATAGGTGAGATACCCGCCCAAAATGAGGAGTGCCAGTGTGCTACTCAAAATTGTAGCGAGCCGTGGTTGCCGGCCAAGCCAGGAGCTACGTTTTTGCTTTTTTGCTGGAGTATTGCCTACCTCGGCTAATCGTTCTTTGATGAGCTGTTCCTTAAGGTCGGAGCCGCTTAGCTGTGCTGGCTGCGGCTGTGCGGTGTGTGCTTGCAGCGCCCTGGTTACTACGGGGTGTACTGCTGCCTTTGTGATTGCTGGTTCGGCAACTATACGGGCCGGCTCTGCCTGAACAACGCGGGGCTGGAATTTACGGATGAGTTCGCGCTGCGGAGCGCTCGCGGTAACAACGATTGGCCGCGTAAGGGCGGCACGATGCAAGGTGTGAGATCGTTCCGGGGTGCGATGAACGGTTTGAGCTGGAGCTTGGGCGACGTGATTAGGTTTAGACGCTACCGGAGAGATGTCATCAAAAGTCTGCTTAGAAACCGCCGTACGCGGTTGCTTAGTTGCGGCCGCGGCGACTGGCATACCAGTAATCGCATCGTATATGCGGCCGTTGATGGTGATAGTTGATTTTGTCATACCCCTTTTGTGATCCTCCGCCACAGTGCATTCTCTGATCTTATTTAATAGTACGAATATTACCTAAAAGACGCAAGCATTTTGCTAGTTACCCGTGTCATATAAGGTTGCATTGTAATCGCCTCTGATAATGGTCTCTAATTTGCGCCAATTGCTTGGCAGTGGATTGCTTACATCGCCTGCCCCGATGAGCCAGATATGATCTTTTGTTTTACCGAAGACTTCGAGGTTATGCACCAAATGTGGATCGCCAACCAGCATGGCGGTCGAGCCGATGACGCCAAGAATGTGAGATTCGTCTAAAAAGTAGGTACGGTCGAGAGTGGTGTAATAGTCGAACTCATAATAACCATACGGAGAATTGGCGATGATTGCATCGCTCGGGCCGGTACGCGGCTCGATGGAAGCCATCAACGCTTTGGCACTTGGAGCAATCCCCTGGTTGTAATTGAAGTTGCCCACTGTATAAGCGTTAGTAATACCGTAAGCAAAAAACCCGAGTATCAACCCTGCGAGCAGAATTTTTGATTGATACCATCGTTTGGCTTTGGGTGCAAGCGCAAAACAAATACCAATAAGCATATACAAGCCAAGCATGGCCGGAATGAAATACCGTTCCACGAGCACTGGCTTGAGCGGTGGTAGAGATAGCATAAAAAGTACGACAATCGGTACAAAAGCATAGAGCGACAGTAAGACAAAGTGCTTTTTGCGTTCGCTATGAAGTGATTTGTAGGTTGCGTAGAGCAGCGTTGCAATCCCAACCAGCATTGCCATAAACGCTACCGAGAGCCAACCCACAAGTTCTGTTTGCGAATGGTATGTCAGCGTGTTGCTTGCAATGTTAAGAAGGCTTTGGTGACTGACTGGTCCAATCCAAAACCCGGCCTGCACACCAGCGAATTGTTTGATAAGTATCGGCGCCCACGGTAAGAATGCTAGCGCGATAATGCCGTAGATAATCAACCAAGTTTTGGTGAAGAACTTTTGGCCAGTTTGGCGCACGTCATACCAGTGCCACGCCCAGTGTGCAATCCAGATAAGACCGGTGTAATAATGGGTATATAGTCCAGCGACGACGAGCAAGATGTACGCTGCCCACCACCATTTTTTGTACTTCGTGCTGGCTTCGTGAATGTGCGCAAAAATAAATGTGGCGCTTATACAAATGAGTGTGGCGAGGCCGTACATGCGCGCCTCCTGGCTATATCGTAGTAGGAACGGCGCGAATACCAAAAATGGTAGCACCATGTAACTGGCGCAAGCACCAAAATAACGGCGCACAAAGGCAAAACCAACACCAAGTGCAGCCAGCATACCAATCGCACTAAAGCTGCGGAGGGCTGTTTCGCCGTGGCCAAAAATATTTGCCCAAGCTTGTAATAGCAAATAATACAGGGGCGGGTGTACATCCGCGGCGGTATAGGCAATAAGCTCGGTCGGACTAAATGTGATGAGTTTGGCGCCAAATGCCTCATCAAACCAGATACTCCAGCGTCCAATATCGTAGGAATATAATAAACCGGCAAGTACGAGTGCCACGACAGGTATGAGCCACCACATTTTTTGTAATAATGGCCAACGCTCCAGGGTGAGTATTGATTTTATGCGCGCAAGTTCGCCCAAACTTTGCAGTGCGACGCCGGTTTTTGAGTCGCCGGCCATGCCTTCGGTGCGCGCCTCACGCCAATCTGGAATGGAAATCTGACCAATGGTATAACCAGCCCGGCGCGCCCGGGCAAGAATCTCCATATCGAACCCCCAGCCTGTGGTTTTGAGTACGCCAAAAAGTTTTTGGGCGGCTACTGCGCTGAACCCTTTAAAACCACATTGTGTATCTCTAATTTTTGGTAATAGCACGCTGCGAATCAAAAAATTGCCTGCGCGCGAAAGAAAGGCACGAATAAAACCTTTGTGAATGGCGCTGAGTTTGCGGACACCAATCACGACCTCTTGATCGTCGAGGGCACGCGCCATCGCGGGCACATGCCGAAGCGGTGTGGCCAGGTCGGCGTCCATAAAGATGCGCTTTTCGCCGCGGGCGG
>DATLJN010000068.1:0-25632 GCA_035538835.1 Magnetospirillaceae bacterium | reverse complement strand
ACGACGTTGGCTGCGCTGATCAAGTATAGATCAGCGCAGCCGCGCTATTCCTTTTTGGTGCGCCCGAGGGCGTGAATGGTGTAGGTCGAAGCTTGCATCTGCTGTCTGACATGTTTCGGTTTGCCGATTCCCTCGACTTGTCGTGCCTTTTTGCCCATGTGCCGTTTCGCAAATCGCGCACCAGCGAACGCGCTTAGCTCAGTTTCTGGGGCAAGGCCGGTTACGAGAGTCTCATGTTGCGATTTGGTGCCCAAAAAGACGATATTAACGACCCGGCCATGTGGCATAACGTCGATTTTTGTAATACGTTCGCCCGTGCACTGCCTGTGGTCGGCGATGATCGCACAGCCACATGGTCCGGTGTGGATGAGGTTAAGCAGTGGGACGCTGCATATGTGATCATCGCGCTGCTTTTTAAACCTGTTGAGAGCCTCTTGAGACTGCCCAGCCGACGCAAGCGCCAAGCGAGCATCTTCGGCAGCTCTCTCGAGCCGGCTCCTCAGCTGCTTATTGTCGGCTGTGAGACGGGCGATTTCTTGGGCAGTCGCTCGCAGCTGAGACGTCTGCTTGAACTGCTCTTCTAGCTCGGCAACTTTTGCCTCGGCAGTTTGGGCAGCAGCCTTCGTCTGGCGAAGTTCGGCCAGGTGTTCACCGGCGTCATGCTGCGCTTTGTCGGCCCTTTCACGTTGCTTTTCGAGTTCGTGGTGTGACATGTACAGCGCGACCTGCACTTCTTCGAGCACAAGTTCTGCCGACGATCGTTCGAGGACCGGCGTCTCTGTCGGTTTGACTGGAGGGGAGGCCGGGGGTGAGGTTGACGACGTGCGAATACCAATAAACACGATGATGTCGTGGGCATCAAGTAGTACTTCGAGCCGTGGCCGTTTGGCCTGTGTCTCAGCTCGTAGTGTCTCGGTGAACGTGTCGTAGTCACCAACGCTGATGTTCAGACTGTAGGCCAAAAAGGCGGTACAGTCCAACTTTCCGCGTCGTTCGATTGGTTTTCCTCTGCGCGCCAAGAAGTCTTCGATATCATCAAGGAACGACATACAATACCTTCCATAGGAATAGTGTCGATTGGGAATTATATCAGGTATTTGCAATAAAAACAAAAGAGGCTGCGAATGTGTATAAAAGCACATTCGCAGCCTATTCGGCACATTGTGCCGTCGGTGGAGAACCACCTATGTTTGGGCTGCCTACCTTCCCTTGATCAAGGCGTCCGCGAAGATCGGTGCGCGCTTGTTCAGGAGTTCACAGACAGCGTCGAATTGTTCCGGAGGCATCGAGAGATGGGCAAACACCTCGATAATCACCCATTTCATCAATTGCTTGATCCAGCGGTCGTTTTTTGCTGTTCTACGCCGTTCGCGGGCGCCGTACAGCTCGGACCACAGTTCATTGCCGCTGTTAAACAGTAGCTCGCCAGTTTCCCGGTCGAACGAGAACAGCTGAGTGCCGAGAGTGAAGTCCACAACATCAATCCACAGTCCCGTGGAATTGTCGCGGACCTTTGAGCGTCGTCGCCCAGCGCCCATCACGCCCGTAGGGGTTTCTTGGTTTGCACCTCGTGGTCCTCTCGCTGGTCCCCGTTCTTTTGGTTCGGACGGATTCCGTTGCTTGCCGGCGCCACCTTTGCCGCTGCGGGTAGTAAGCTTATTTTCAAGCTCTCCCCCGGCAAAATCGGTGTGGCCTTCGCCTACACGACCGAAGGTTATGGTCGTCCGGATCTCATCGAGCATGTTGCGCCACTCGCCACCAGCGTTCGCCCATTCACCGACGTCTCCGAGAACCTCCATGACAAGCCGGCGTTGGTGCTGGTCACGCTCCTCGAGTTCTTCTTCTTGGAAGAGCTCGTGGCCGTCGGTGTCATACCAGGCCGCCAATACGGTGAGGAGGTCGACCATATGGTCCCCGAACACGAACTTGTTTCGTTCCGGGTGTAGCGTGATATTGTCGACCAACACCAACCCCTCGACGATCCCTCGTGAGAATGCGTCGATCATGGGCATGAGATCGGCTTTGTACTCCTTGACCCATGCGCTCATCAGCGCTTGCTGACGGACGTTGGCCCAGGGCACCGGGTAGATCACCTCGGCTTCTGACACCCCAATGCTGCCCTCGCGTGTCTTTCGACCCGGCAGAAGAGGTGTGCGGTAGAGTTCGAGGGTGACATTTCCGCAGAGGTTGCCTTCTAGTTCAAAGGTTCCCAGCGGGGTGCCAGCATAGGAGCGCGGTTTGATGTCGCGCTCGTCGGTTTTGCCGTCTTCGCGTATCACTACGATTCGGCACGTGACACCAAGCTGTTGCATCCGTGGGCCGAGCGCACCAAGGATTTTTTCCTCGAACTCGTCCATGTTGATGAGCCCGATGGCTTTATCCTCGGTAACTCTTTCCATAATGAGCATGGTTTGCCACTTGCCGGTCGGCAGGTAGTCGTCGATTGCCGTATCGAGAAGAGTCGGCATCGGTGGTGGTTCCTTCAGGAGCACCGGCTGGACCTTGAGCGAGGTTGTTGCCTTGCGGATCTTGGCGGCCTCAAAAGGCCAACACACATATCCGCGCTGGTCACCTTTGGAGATGAAGTAGAAGACCTCACACTTGTTGAAGGGTGAGATCGCTCCAATCCCGTAGCGACCAAGCTTCGACTTGCTCTTCATGGTCTGGCCGACCGTCCGGATGCCTTTATTGAACTTGTCCTCCACAACACCCTTGCCGTTGTCCAGCATAAAAACGGTGCGCTGCTGTTGGTCAACAAATACGAGTATCTGTTTCGCCTCGGCGTCGATGGCGTTTTGCACGGGCGGATTCCTAACTGAAGCTTTCAAGGTTTTGAGTAAGAACTATGCGTCGTCAGGCATGCTGAATGACGAAACTGCAAACAAGCTAAAAATAGACGTTTTCTACGGATACGACAACCAGCCCGACTCTATTCAACGGACTATGCTTAATATGTTCTTGGCGGGAGATGGTCATACGCATATCAAGTCGAAGGACTCATTGAGCGACCTAGAAGAGAATACATTTGACTATGTTGTGGCAAATCCGCCTTACGGTCTCTACGAAGGGGATGTGTCCGTTAACTTATTCGACTTCACAAATCAACGTCGTTTCGAGCTACTATTCTTAGAAAAGATAATCAAGGCCACTAAACCAGGTGGGCATATAGCTGTGGTGGTGCCCGACGGAGCCCTGGAGACGCCAACCAATGAACCATTTCGGATTAAGTTGCTCCAGCACGTAGATATTAATGCCATTGTCTCGCTTACGCGATTTGCATTTGCGCCGTATACCAAAGAGAAAACATATGTATTATTCATGCAACGAAAGCAGCGTGAGCAAGTCGGCAAGATCCAAGATAGCCCAATCTGGCATTTTATCCTTGACCATGACGGATATGCCAATAGCGATAAACGTTTCCTGACCCCGAAACACAATGATATTCCATTGTTAAAAAAGTCCTTCCTTAACGCCACAATAGAAAAGAAATGTGGCCTCGTGCCCATGAATCAGGTAAATAGCAGTAACTTTCACAACCTTCTCTCTGAATTTCACCTAAGACCGGTTGAAGTTGAAACTAAAACCATTGATGAATTTAATGATAGCTTCGATGGTTTAACGAGCAAGCTGAGTGCTCTTATTAAAAGGGCGAACGAAATTAATGAGTCTATTAAGCACAATCACACAATTAAGAGTGTAGATATTACCGAACGGCAGGCGTCGCTTAAGGATGTTTTGGAGTTGCTGCCAAAGAACTCGGGTATTACGGAGGAGTTTATTTATCTTAATGAGGACCCTTCGAAACCACAAATTCCGATCTACACAAGCTCGCTAAAAGTACTCGGCTATTTGCCAGAAGATACACTCAAGGATAACAAGCCGCTTGCAATCAATAGGGGTGCCTCGGTCATTGTGTTTCGTAAAGGCAAAGCAGGTACAATGTTCTACGCTGACGACGAGAGATACATAGCCTGTGAAAACGCCATACCCTTCCAAATTAAAAAAACGTACCAAGGCAAGGTTTTAATAAAGTGGTTCTATTACACCTACAGGAAAATCTTCCTCAACCTCGTCACATCTAAAGCTGATAATGCTACCTTCAACCTTGAGTTTCTTGATAGATTATTTATTGATATTCCACGAAAAGAAATCCAAGAGAGAATCATAGAAAAATACGAAATGCTTGAGGAACTAGAGAAAGACATACAAGAGGTAACAACGATCTTGAAGAATATTGAATTCTCTAGCATTAAAGAAGACTCTTAACCGTCCGTGTCATAGGGTTCATTGTAGTCGACGCCTAATTCGCCAAGTTTCTCGTACAACTCATCCATATTTTTCCAGATCAGTTTCCAATAAGAGTCCGGCAGGTTCACCAAAAGAGACTCTTCTACTACAAGAAGGTCTTTTTTGTTTGAAAAAATCGATACCTAAATTCTAATTCAAACGCGAGGGCCCGAGGTTACACTCGAGCCCTCACAAACACTACCAGGTATTACTAGGTACATGCACCATGAGGCGATGGAGAGGTGCTACGTCAGGCAATGCTTTTACCACAAGGGTCAAAGTATTGGCGGCCATCTCACAGGCATGGCCTTGTTCGGCCAATCCTTTTTGCAGACGATGTATCACCTCTCCGTGCCCACTCACGACGAACCGTAAATCAACCAGGCCGAGTTCCGTCGTTACGCTCACCGGATGTCCCCGAAACGAAAACTTCCGATGAAACGCCTCCAGCTCGCTAAAGGCTGACGAAGGTTGCTTGCTGGGCGCCGCTTCGAGCTGCGCACGGTACGCCGTGATTATCGTGCCGACCATGCCGACAAAATCTACGGCCAGCTCACTGGCGGATTGGCTGGCCGCGACCGGATGCGCCATGCCCAACATACCCGTAGCTACCCCAGCTGCAGCAGCCAACACTTGACGTCGCTTCATGTTTCCTCGCAATCTGCTAGTTGGTATCTTTAGTATACCTTTAAGATATTCTATTTACATGGTTAATGCTTTCATTTCGGCCATCACCTGCATATAATCGCGGAAAGGATATGACTACGTGGACGCCCTCGGCACGAACCCAGAACCAAGAGCAGCTTTTGACAAAGTCAACTCAACCGGCAACCTTGAATCCTTGGTCATAAGAGAGCGCTCGGCCTTTCGGCTCGACGAGTTGCAAAACCTTAGCTCGCCCAATACCCGGCTCGCTAAAGAAAATTACGAGCTCGACATCGAAACCATGTACGAACTCGCCCTTAGTATGTCGCACGGCGACGATTTGGCCCGGCGCGCCTTATTTGAATCATTTATGCCAACAGTGGTGCAAATCGCTCGCGGCGCGTGGCACCGGCAAGGCCGAAAGGCCGAGCTCGACGATCTTGTGCAAACTGGTTTCACCGAATTATGGGCAGGTCTGGAGCGCGTCGCGCAACTTATCCAAAAAGACGAAATTAGTCCAGAGGGGATTGGCGGATTGCTGACCTCGTCGGTGCGCGGCGGGGTTAACGGCGAGATTTCTTCACTCCTACGCGTTAAACTCAATAGTAAGGATGTAGTTGAGCTTGCAGAATTCCGGCGCCGTTTAAAATCGCAGCAACGGGTAGGCAATCGGGTTGATGTCCAGGCTATCGCCGACGACATGGGAATTAATGTGCACCGCGCAATGGGTTGGTACACGCTTTGCTGGAAGTACGCTTTCTATTCTATTGACAGCCAGGAAGAACAAGCTGATGCCGAGCGAGTCCTGTTCCAGCTCAGAGGCGAGTTGGGCAATGTTGAGAGTCAAGAAAACCCCGAACTACGCAATGTCGTGGAGCGCAGCCTTGAGTTACTGACGCCCCCACAAGCGTTGGCTGTAGCCAGGTACCACGGATTTAGTTTCTACTCCACCTCGCTCGACGAAAAGAACCCGCTTGATGGCGCCGCTATGATTCATAGCGAAGTCGGCGCGTTTTTGGGTATGACCGAAAGTGGCGCCAAGACATTCTACCACGAAGGAGTCCAAATATTAAAAAATGTCATACCCGACATGACGAAGGGCACCTTTGACTATGCTATGTGGCTCACACAATATCCTCGGCGGCGCGGTGCCCAAGTTTTTTTGGCGACGATTGACGTACCTGTGCCCGACCTTACCCATTCCTTGAGTGACATTCGCACAAAAGCGTCCGACCTCGTAATATACAGCGATTTAGCGCCGATTGATAAGGACATACTTATTCACGGGTTTGGACTCGAAACAGGCCGCTCAAAGGACTGGATCGAAATAGCTTCACTGGTGGGGATGCCCCATAAGCAGGGTGTGAGTTGGCACGCCAAACGCAGTATTGGCATTCTAAAAGAAGCGTTTGCCTATTTTAATAAGCGCGACTCCGATTCCGGAGATGTTACTAACAATTCGTAAAAACTCGACGATTTCCACGGGGTTATATCATCGGTTGCCCGATAAATCTGATGGGGTGTCTGACCCATAATATACTTGAGCGAGTGCGTCATATGAGCTTGGTCGGTATACCCCAAATCGCCCGCCACTTGCGCGGCGGATATGCCAGTTTGCAATAAGGCAACTGCCTTTTGGGCACGCTTAATTTGCGCGAGATATTTATAGGTTAAGCCCGTACTCTGTAAAAAAGCTCGTTGTAATGTTCTATCCGACACCTCGGGAGGGTGCCCGTCGAGGACTGCCATAACATCTGTACGCATGTGCAAAACGCCTCTTTGGATGAGTTTTTGCACAAGCCCCAAGGCATTCTCGGGACTTGGAATTTCAAACCGATCATATCCAAGCATAAAATTTTGCGGTCCAAAAAAGAACAAACCAACCCCTTTGTCGTGACGTGCGTCGCGCGGCAAAAACGGGATAAACACACCCGGTTTAAAAGATATCGCCAGTATTTCGTCGCCGGGTTCGTGTTCGATAACGACCGCTTTGGTAGCCTGGTATATCCGCATTATCCGCGTACCATTACTGCGACGCAGCACAGTAAGATCCCAGCAGCCATCGGGCTGGAGAATCTTTTTGCCTGCCACGCCAAAACGAGTCAGACTAATATGGTGAACGTATGATTCGATAGGGGTATGTATAAAGTGAACTTGCATGTAGTGTCTCCAAGGGCAACGTTTAGCACCCTGTAGTGTCGTACAGTATATCCTACGCTGTCGTATAAAAGCATGGAAAGGCCATGCGCCGATGTAATGAGGTGGTACTGTTGGCCGACATGTCTGAAGCCGAGAGCGAGCAAACACTACTCTAATTGCGAAACATAACCGTTTACGCTACCATGCATATAACAAGGCATAAGCGGGGGTTCCCATGCAAGAAGGCGTGAGTGGCGATATTAAGAACGCGGTAGAAGTGTTATCGCGGATACGGCAATCCTACAAACAAGTGATTGTTGGGCAAGAAGAAGTATTTGAAAGTATTATCGTAACGTTATTGTCGCGCGGACATTTGCTGATCGAAGGCGTGCCAGGCCTTGCCAAAACAATGGCCGCCCACACTATTGCCGCAAGCTTAGGTGCCAACTTTGCGCGCATCCAGTGTACGCCGGACATGCTCCCCGCCGATATTATCGGCACTCAGATCTACAACCCGCAAACCCATAGCTTTACCACCCAGCTCGGCCCAATTAACCACCAGTTTATTTTGGTGGATGAAATCAATCGCACCAGTGCCAAAACCCAAAGCGCACTCCTCGAAGCTATGCAGGAACGTCAAGTATCGCTTGGCGGTAAAACCTACCCACTGCCGCCCGGGTTTATTGTGATGGCCACGCAAAACCCCATCGAGCAAGAAGGTACATATCTGTTGCCCGAGGCTCAATTGGACCGGTTCTTGTTTAAACACGTTATTACCTATCCCACGCTCGACGAAGAAATGCAGGTGATGAAAATGCACGAAATCGGTGCCAGCATGCCCGAGATTCAGCCGCAAGCTACCATCGAAGACATCCACCGTGTGGCCGAACTTGCCCGCAATATCCAGGTAGACGACAAAGTATTACGGTATATCGCCTCTGTTGTCGCCGCCACTCGTACACCAGACGCCTTTAACTTGCATGATATCAAATCATACATCGAATTTGGCGCCTCGCCGCGCGCCAGCCTTGCACTTGTCGCCGCTGGCCGTGCTGCCGCCTTAATGACCCAAAGCAGCTTTGTAACGCCCGATCACGTCAAACCATTCCTGCAACGCGTCTTGCGCCACCGCATTGGCTTAACCTATCAAGCCGAGGCCGAAGCCATCACTGCCGATTCGATTATTAAACACATTGGGGATTCCATAATCGTACCGTGACCATCCAAGAAGCCGTCACCAAAAAACTAAAACTGTTTTCGCGCCGCAAGGTGGTGACGCTTTTGAGCGGCAACTACGATTCGTTATTCCGTGGCCGCGGACTCGAAATTGACACGCTGCGCGAATATGTCGCCGGCGACGATATTAAGGATATCGACTGGAAGGCTACCGCCCGCACCGGCACTGCTCACACCCGTTTATATGCCGCACTGCGCGACCAGCGCGTGGTGATTCTAGCCGATACCAGCCGCTCAATGCTGCTCGACGGTTATTCAAAACTCAACAAACAAGACGCGATATATGGCGTATGCGTCATGCTTGGTGCATTTGTAAAGCGCAACCAAGACCTGCTGGCGTTATGTGTGTCAGAACCAAATGGCACAGTGAGCGTGTCGCGTTTTAACAACACGTCGCGGCACATTGAATCGGTGCTACGCAATATCGACCGCTCCATGCACGCACCGACCAATCACAACACCGGACTTGATGCACTCGGCAAGCAGCTCCTTAGTTCAACGAAAAGACGCAGCGCCGTGTTTGTTGTAACCGATAGTGTTGTTGACCCCAAAGAATTCACGGCGTTTATCGCCACGCTTTCACGCCGACACCAGGTATTTTATGTGCAACTTGCCCCCACGTGGCCGTTTGCGCCAGGCTATAGCGACGATGTTACATTTACCGATATCGAATCTGGCCAAACCGTTTCCCCCGACCTTGCAGTGAGTCCCAAACTCCAAAAAGAATGGCGCGCGCAGTTCGACGATTGGTACAAAACAACCGACAAGTTGTGCCAAGCACGCGGCATACCCCACGGGCTTATCACCGATGCCAACGATGTGCCAGACGTGCTCAGACGAATGTTTATACAGGCAAAACAATATGCTATTCGGCGCAAATAGCCCGTACCCACCCTTCGATTTGGAATTATTTTGGCCTTTGCTAACCGCAGGCTTATTTGTCGGCGTTATTGGCGGACATTTTGTGTGGCGTTGGCTGCGCGTCCGGTTGGCGTTACGCAGGCAAAAGCGACTTACAATTCTGTCAAAACCGCACAAAGACGACATTATCGCCAAAGCCCTCAACGAAATTCACCGTATCCGCCAAACTGTTGAATCTGATACGCTCGCCGTTGATGCCGGCGGCGCTCAGATAAGCCTCACGGCGCGCACCGCATTCGACGCCATTATGAACCATCGCACCGTTTACGCCGCAAAGTACGAGGTTGTCGCACGGCAACTCAATCAGATAGAGGGGATGCTAGATATTGGCTATCCGGTAATGTTTTCCAAACTGTCAGCCAAAAATAAAACGGCCTTTGCACAGTTGTGCGACACAGCCGTTCAGGTGGTGCAATCATGTCGATAATGTGGCTGTGGTTATTGCTTGGTTTGCTTATCCCTGTATTTGCAGTAGCAATGTGGCGATTACGGCGGCCGATCAAACGCCATGCACACTTTGTGGGCGATACACCCAGTATCGCAAATCTGCCGTCATTTGTGCGCGAAAAGCGCCGCGCGCGGTGGCTGCATATCGCAAACATTGTGGTTATATCACTCCTCATTATTGTCATGGCGATTATTGCCGCCCGCCCGCAACAGCAAATCCGCAAAATCGAATACCAGAATTCGCGCGATATTGTGTTATGTATGGATATTTCTGGCTCGATGGAAACATATGTCGAACCAGCAATGCAGACGCTCCTTAAAATTGTGGCTGCAAACCCCACCGATCGCTACTCACTTGTATTATTTGGCAACGTGCCGTATGTGGCCTTGCCACTCACCAGCGACACCACGGCGATTGAATCAACGGTTAAAGATTTATCAGCACAGTTCACCAACGAGAAACTCGATGCTGCCGACTTGGTAGGTTTTGACCCCAATATCAAAGGCGGCACCGATATCGGCACCGGCCTCGCCAGCTGCTTCCGCCGCTTCGATAACATCGACCAACAGCGCAGCCGACACATCATCTTAGTGAGCGACATGGAGCACAACGGCACCAACGACCCCAGTGCCATCGCAACACTCCTCCCCAAATATGGCATAAAATTGTACATCCTGACGCCAGAATTCAACCTGCCCGATGTCCAAGAAAACCCCGTCACCGCAATCACCGGTGCGCGGGTTGAAAGTCTCAAATTTGATGGCTCGAATGCCGAAGCGACCATATCCGCAATCTATAACAGCATATTGACCGCCCGCAAAACTGATACCTATGTATTGGTTGATGTACCGTATCCTTTTTGGGCGGCCGCGCTTGTGCTCACGGCCGCCTGGGCTATACTGATGGCTCTACGCTGGAGGCGAAAATGAACTGGTTAACACTCGCAATTTGTGGGTTGGCCGTAGGCCTCGTGGCCAGCCTGATCTTTATCGGCAAGCGCTGGCAACTCAACAGCAAACCGTATTGGCGGCGTCCAATTATCTTAGCGGGACTGCTGCTTTTGGGGACGCTCGCCGGGCTGCTGCCGCTCAAGCCCCTCGATTCTGGCCAACTGACTACCGATAGTGACGTTATATTTGTGGTAGATACCACCTACAGTATGAACGCCCTCGACGGACGGGACGGCGGCACTCGCATCGACGATGTTAAAAAAGATTTGCGTACCTTTGCTCAGGCGCTTGGCGGATCGCGTTTTGGTATAATCACCTACGAAAAAACAGCCACAATTTACCTGCCACTCACCACCACCTATTCCGACGTTGACACGGCTGCCGATACCCTAAGTGCCGGTGCTTATCTTTACTCGACTAACGATCCGTCGCTGAGTGACTCGCTAAAAGCAGCAAAAACATATCTCGACAAAGTTAAAGCTGCCGATATTACCCGCCATCAAGTGGTTGTGCTGATGACCGATGGCGAGCTCACCGGCGCAATCGACACGCCCGACAAAGTCAAAACTGCGGCTGAACAGCTCGCTCAAACAGCCGATGCCACTGTGGTTATCGGCTACGGCACAAACAATGGCGCTAAAATGCCCGAAATCCGCATGAACTTTTCCGGAAGTGGCGAGCTCACCCGTTCGCCATATTTTGCCCAAGGTACGGTGAACGGAAAATTCGGTGAAGTTACCAGCCGGCGTGACGAAACCGAGCTGCGCGCAATCGCCTCAAGCCTCCGGGGTAACTACATCCCAGCACAAGACATCGGCCAAGCCACCAGCACAATCACCGACGCCCGCAAACTGGCTGCCGACCGCAAAGCCGCTTCTCCCGAGAGCCAAGCGCTACGCCAAAACATTCTGCATGTCCCGCTGGCCATCTGCATACTTGGGTGGCTGTTCGTAACAGAGGTGCTTAGCCTGAATCGCGTCCGCACATTTATTGGTACCTGGGGGAAACGCTTGTGACGCGCGCAGTAAAACGAATCATCTTCTTTATTCTGCTCGGCGTGTTGGTTGCCGGTGTGTTGCCGTGGGCTTTAGTAAGGCTTGGTAACATGTTTTTTGCCGATAATCCCGCGCAGGCACGCCTGGTGTGGACGATCGCTCAGTTTACCAGTGTTTACGAGCGCGACGTCATTTATTACGATATTGGGAATTCACATTACAAAGAGCGCGACTACGATGGGGCGGCCGTATTATTCCAGTCGGCCGATGCTGTGGCTACTCCAAAAACGCTCTGTCCGATCCGCTATAACTGGGCGCTGGCACTCATGGACAAAGGCGATAACACAGCCGACCGCGGCGTGGCACGCACAGCATATTCCGAAGCGCTGCGTGTTATTTCGATTAACGTGTGTCAAACCGACCCCGTTTATAAAGCAAACTTTGAATCAATGTATGCGCAACTGCTTGAACGCCTTAAAGCGCTCAATAATCAGCCACAAGAAACCTCCCAGCAAAACCAAGACAGTCAAGACAAAGCCGAAGAAGCCGCCAAAGATGACAAGCAAGAAAAATCCGCGGCTAAAGATTACGAAAACCTCCGACGGTTTTACAATAACCGCGACGATGGATCAACTGGTAAATTTAAGTTTGTGTGGTAAAAAGCTATGAGTGTCGTGTATTACAAAAGCAGGCGCGAGGCAGGAGAAAAAGCAATACAAGCCTTTGCGCAGCTGCATGGCCAACCAGTAACAGTCGTAAGCCTTAACACCGACTCGTTGGTGATTGGCGCAATGCTATCCAGTGCCTTGGGTTGCCCGTTACAGCTGTATGTGACAACCGATATTGATATTCCGGGCAATCTCAATATCGGCTCAGTCAACCAATCCGGCGGCTATAGCGATAGCAGCGAGCTATCGAGCGGCGAATCCGACTATTATTACCAAGAATTTCGCGGCTACATAGAAGACACCAAGCGCAGCGCCTTTTCGAGTCTCAACCGCGAGCTTAAAGGCCAAACGGTTATACGCAAAGATCTGCTTAAAGACCGTCACATTATTATCGTCGACGACTGCATGACCGACCAAGTAACTCTTGATAGCTTTATCGAGTATCTCAAATCAATCTCATATCACAACCTGTATGTCTGTACGCCGATCATTTCATCCAAGCTTATTTCGCATGTGCGTCAGCTCAGCGAGTTTAGTTATTTTGAAGGCACAGTGGAGTTCTTTTACGGCAAGGACCACTACTTCGAGGATAATTCGGTATACGACCGCAATACTGGTATTAAATTGGTCAGCGACTTTCTTAAACTCTGGCCAACACCGGCCTAGGCGAGTAAACTAAACAGTAAAGCTTATGAACACAAACACTTCAAACCAACATACATCGTCGCATCGGCAACGTAATTTTTTGATAATCGGTATTATTGGGCTGTTAATCTTGCTTGTAGCCACAGTTACGACTTGGTTTCTGTTGGGCGGTGGCAAGCCACCTCAAAACATACTTAAAGATGCACTTAGCATTAAAGACGAAGCCGATTCGCAAGTTACGGTCACATCTCAACTCGGATTTAAAATTACCTACGATAAAACGTTTATTGACGCTCATGCACAAGTTACCACCAGTGCAAAAGACGGCCTCATTCAAGGCGAAGAATATCTCGGCGAAGATATCAAAACTCCGCGCAGCTACAACATTGTCACCCTCGACTTAAAAAAAGAAGATAAAGACGAGCAAGATGGTCTGTGGGTCATCCGTCCGTCGCTCGTTATACTTACCTCTGCGCGCGAGCAATATTTTGAACCAAGGCACGGCAAATATCCCGGCCTGTCAGACACAGAAATCACCGTAAAAGAATTTGAACCATCAGGCAGCCATCTGCTTGGACGCGAGCAAGAGACTATCAATGGCGTTATCTACGAAAAGCTTTTATACGAAAACGTCAGCCCTTCTTCGGGCACACAAATTAGCCTTATGCTCCAATACGTAACGGTTCAAAATGGCCGGCCGCACGTTGCCAATTTACACTATTACCCAAAGACCCAACAAGGTGATTTGACACCGCTGATACAAGCATTCAGTACCATGAGTTACGCGACACCAGATAGCAGCGCCCAGTACCTCACCAGTCTCGTTCCCGAAAAACCAGCCATTACCACGGCGAATGTACAGCTTGTAGCCGATACCGAAGAGACAGTCAGTACGCCAAAAAGTCTTACCGAAGGCACCGATGTTTCAATCGTTGCCAAAAACCAGCTGGCGGTGGTGCGTGTAGGGACGATTTATTGCTACGATCTAAGCTTACTCGGGACAAATGCCGTCGATTTAACAGATGTCTGTGGCGCCGGTGCTGGTAGCGGTTCAATTGTACGTGACGACGGCATGGTATGCACTAACGGACACGTCGTTAAAAGCGGCGTTCGTGACGCACTCACTGTTAAAATCCAATTGTTTATTCTAGGCAAGGATAGTACTAGTCTCAACAAAATCGCTGACTACTTTGCGGGGCTTGGACTCATCAAGCAGGCCGATATGCAACAATTTGTCGATAACTTATTACGTGCCGACGAAGACACTCTTACCTCGCTTCCTGCAATCCTGGCCAAAGTGCCCGATAGTCGTATTTCAATCAAAAAAGAGGCCGGTGAGTATGCAATACAGCTCGGTAATGAACCGCTCAAACTTAAAATTACTCCAGAAAAGTTATCCTTTAATTATGGTAAAACCATCGTCGAAGCAACATATATCGATTCACAGGTCGATCTCAATCTAAAAAGCCTCACGAGTTCACGAACGAGCGACGTAGCTTTACTTGACATCACAGATAAGCGTACCTTCCCGGTTGTCAAAATCGGCAGCATGGCCGAACTCACAAAAGGTGATCAGCTTACGGTTATGGGTTTCCCGGGTTTTGTTGACGGCGGGCTAACCACCAAAGAAAAGCACACCGTTCCGACGGCAACGCAGGGCAGAATAACCGATCTCGCAAGCGACGCCGCGGGCAATAAACTCGTCAGTGCAACCACCATGATCGCCCAAGGTAACAGCGGTGGTCCGGCCTTTAACGAAGCTGGCGAACAAATTGGGCTCGCCACATACGCCAGCCAATCGGCCGCCGACCCCGACATTGGTAAAACTAAGTTCAGTAGAGAAGGCATCTTCCGGGATGTCGCCGATTTCACTAAACTCGCCGCCGAACACAACGTATCCTTTACCGGCAAGAGTACCGTCAACGACCTCTGGTATTCCGGCATCGACACATTCTCCCAAGGCGATTACAGCAAAGCCATTACCGCCTTTAAAGAACTTGGCGATACATATGGCGACCACTATCTGGTAAGCAGCTTTATTACCGCAAGCGAGGACCAACTGAATGCCGTACTTCGCCGCAACCTCCTTATCGGCGCCGGCGCGTTCTTGGCGATCCTCTTAGTACTGGGCGTTATTAGGCTCATTAAAGTGTTACGCCATCACCCAGGACAGGTGCCACCAAGTCCCCAAATGACTACGCCTGGCGTACCACTCGCGTAGACTTTTGCTCGGCCGCTCAGTTATAATCACTCTTGGTTCACTCTCCGAAAGGACACGAAATGGCAGTGGCTTCGGTTTGGGCCGGCGCGGTAGTTTTTATCGTCATCACGCTTGGCGGATTCGGGATCTGGCGTCTCGAAGTCTT
Organism: Magnetospirillaceae bacterium; assembly: GCA_035538835.1. Lineage (GTDB taxonomy): Bacteria > Patescibacteriota > Saccharimonadia > Saccharimonadales > EFPC-124 > EFPC-124. The sequence continues at coordinate 10,332 of DATLJN010000068.1, read as the reverse complement.
CATGCGCGACCGACACAAACTTCCTAGCCGGACTAAGGCCAAGGCGGCAATCGCCGAACGCTTCGTCGATCTGGCGATCCGCGAAGCGACCAAGCGCGAAGAAGTTGAATTGAGGCAGTTGGAGCTCCGGCGTAAGATTGCCGAAGAGCAAGGTCTGCTCGAGCGCGTGTCGGAACTTGCCGACGCGCACCTCGAAGTCGAAAAGGCCCGTCTCGAAGTTCTGGCTGAGTCCGAGGCCTGGCGCGGTAATCACGCAGCAATGCGCGACCGAGCAGACCAACTGGTTGAGGCATACCACAAGTATTTGAGGGGTTGTCAGTACATAACTAGCAACTACCTCGGTTTGCCTCAATTCATCGAACTCATGGACCAGCAAGAGTAACCACCACACCACCCGAGAAGCCCTGAGTTTCTCAGGGCTTCTTTTATTCCAGGCGGCTGTGTCACTCGGCCATAAACCATGTATAATTGCTCCGTCAATGAACCGCAAAGTATACGCCTATTTGCTTGCAACCTACGGCCGCCTACCCCAATTTTGGGTAAGCATGGCTTTGGTTATTGTCCAGACTGTGTTAATGCGAGTGGTGTCGGTAATTATCATTGCCCGTTTGGCCGGACAGGTGGCCACCGGTGATCTGGAAGGTGCCAAGATCAGCGTGCTTGCGTATCTTGGAGTGGCAATTGTCGGCCTGGCTGCGCGACTCAGCAAAGAACTCATCGCAACGCTGGCAGAAAACCGGCAATACGATCGGCTGGCTGTGGCGTATTACAAAAAAATGGTCGGCAAGGACATGGCGTTTTTCCGGGATCATCAAACGGGATATCTCGCGGGAACGTTCCGCCAACATGTCGACAGCGCACTCGACTTAATCCGCTTGATTCGCGGCGATCTTATCCAAACGCCAATTTCACTGATTATTCCAACAATCGTATTATTTTTTGTCTCGTGGCAGGTCGGGGTCGCCGCGCTCGGGGTCGTTGTGGCTCAGATTATCTACATAAGCTGGGCGTCTTCGATCGCCAACATCTACCGTTCGCGTACGCACGAAATCTATCGCAAAATATCAGGGGTGTTTTCCGACGACATGACTAATATTGTCGCCTACAAAACCTCGGGTTCTAACCACGGGGCCAAAACAATCAGCAAACTCGCGGCCGAGGAAGTACAATTGTTTTGGCGCCGCCGCAAAGTGCTCGCCATTCTTGATACGCCCCGAGATTTTATTACGGTACTCGGTACTGCTCTTGCGTTTTGGCTGGTAATAAACAGCAGCAGCGGTGCGGACACAACCGTTGGGTTGGTGGTTTTGACAGTCACCTACATGTTCCAGATTTTCCAAAACGTCAGTAACATCCCCGATCTCATCGCCAAACACGATGACCTTGTAACTCGCCTATACCCCACGCTCGACTACCTGACCGACCGCCATGAAACCATCCGCGACCCTAAAGAGCCACGTCCTTTGCGCATCAAAAAAGCGGCAATCAATATTTCCCAAGTCTCTTTTAGCTACCCCGACGACCGTGGTCACCACACCCCAGTATTCACCAATCTCGACCTATATATTAAGGGCGGCGAGCAAATTGGCGTTGTGGGCTTAAGCGGAGCGGGCAAAAGCACCCTGGCCAGTTTATTGATGCGGTTCGACGACGTCACCGGCGGCGTTATTACCATCGACGGCACCGACATCCGCGATGTTCGCCAAGCCGACCTCCGGAGTCATATTGCTTACGTACCACAAGAACCTCTGTTATTCCACCGTACCATCCGCGAGAATTTGCAATATTTTGGTGGTGACGTGTCAGAAGATCTTATGATCCGGGCAGCAAAGGCCGCCCACGCCCACGAATTTATCAGCAAACTCCCCGCCGGCTATGACACGCTAGTTGGCGAACGCGGTATTAAACTCAGCGGCGGCCAAAAACAACGGGTGGTTATTGCCCGCGCGATACTCAAAAATGCGCCGATTATGCTGTTCGACGAAGCAACCAGTGCGCTCGACAGCGAAAGCGAGAGAATCATTCAAAAGGCTCTGCCCACGATTATCGGGAAACGCACCGCTATTGTTATTGCTCATCGGCTCAGCACCATTGCGGGGTTAGACAGAATTATTGTGATGCACGACGGGATGATCGTCGAACAAGGCACACACCGAGAGTTGCTTGCGCTACAAGGCCGATACCATTCGCTCTGGCAAAAACAAACGGCCGGGCGTTAGCGCACCGCTCGTAACTCGCTCCACTTTGTGGTATATGATTGGCTACGTAATTGGCGTTTGCTGTGCCACCTGGCCGTCTCGACATGCTCGCTGGCATGGCGAACTAACCGAGTATTGTAGCGTGTATTAAGCGTATCTATCGTGTTCATAAGATGCACTCGGCGGTCAATGTTGGCCGGTTTATCGGTAAACGTGAGCTGTCGTGCGGTTTGCGCGTGCAGATCCAACAGCGCAACCCCGGCCTTTTTGTAACCAAACTCGGGGTCGAACGCTTGTTGCAGATTATTCACTGCGGCTTCGATAATAACACCGGTATCATTACTGGCCGGGTGCAAGCGGGTTGCCTGCCACAACCCGCGGTACGGCGAATGCCCCGAGTGTTGCACATACGTCACGACTCGGCGGGCAAGCTCGCTTTGGGCGCGGAGCTTGGCTGCGGCTTGGGCCGCAAATGTAGCAACCGCGCCCTCGATCTCGTAATAATTACGGATAGAATGTCCAAAACTACGGCTATGCATAATAGTTTTTTGCGGTTCGCCGCCATGTTCTATTGGCACACAGCTTTCGCCACGCAGTTCGCGCACCATCCGCAGGCCACGGATGGTGAGTTGGCGAAGGGCCCATTCGTCACTCACCAAACTGAGGTCGTAGCCGGTGCGAATACCACGGCTCTGCATTTTTGGCGCACTCGCCCGGCCAACCCCCCACACATCCCGGACCGGCAGCCATGTTAAGAGTTCCAAACGCTTAGAATCATCTGTCGCAACACTAAACGCACCGCGCGTTGGATCGGTCTTTTTTACATAGTCAGCGGCAGCTTTAGCAAGGGTTTTACTGGGCGCAATTCCGATCGACACCGGTATACCCGTCCATTGCAAAATTTTTTCGCGCAGTTCGCGGCCCCAAACCTCGTAATCTGGTATGAGCAGATCAGAAATTTCTAAAAATGACTCGTCAACAGAATACACTTCGACGGTCGGACAGGCAGCCTGTAATAACTGCACTACGCGTTGGCTAAAATCACCGTAGAGCGGGAAATTGCCAGAAAATAAGGTGATATTGTGTTTTTTAACCATATCCCGTATTTCAAAATACGGCACGCCCATCGGGACGCCGAGCGCTTTGGACTCGTTGCTACGCGCCACCACGCAGGCGTCGTTGTTGCTGAGCACCACCACCGGCTTACCCGCCAAATCCGGCCTGAACACACGTTCGCAACTAACAAAAAAATTATTACAGTCAACCAAAGCAAAAACAGGGGCACGGGCCACATTCTTCATGTGCCTATAATACCTCAGAAATAAAAAAGGCCGCACCGCGGCGGTAAAAAGTAAGATCCCACAAGTTAGACGGGAAATGGAGGGGGCATACGTGTCCAAACGCGCGCCCCCTCCGATTCCAACAGCAGTTTTCATCCAGCAGGCCCAGGTCAAGGAAACCCATAGGAAGGTCCGGATGGCCGGGCACAAGCGTGTGACGCTAATCTTGCTGCTTGTGGGGCCTATTGAAGGGACGCCGGGACGCCCAGTCTGCGTTCCCACGCGGGGCAACGCTCACTCAGCCTCCACCACATATGTGGCCACAGTCCATGCCGGGAGGCAAGATGGTCTGCGGTTTGTGGGTGGGGCAACGGTAGTGCTGTTACGCTACCGTAGTGCGATAAAACCAATATATGGGCTTATCGCACTACGCTAGCGGTTGTCTAACTTGTGAGGGGCGTGCCTATTCGGCATCTGAAAAGTACCATAATGCATAGCGGGCGTAGTTGTCAACTATTTTCTGAGGCGGTACTATCTGTCGAGCTTTTTGGTCAGCATTATTCCAATTATATCCTTGCCGCTAAGGGATAGTCGCCTTTTCTGGTTTTATGTATAACAAACGTTACGACACCCCATATTTGAGCATCAATAGCTTCGTGGAGCGCAATTGGTTTATATGCCGGATTCGCCGCAATAAGCCAGGCCTTTTGGCCGTCCCGTTTAAGGTGTTTTAGGGTAAAATCGCCGTCAACGGCCGCCACAACAATATCACCGGTGCGCGGTGCGAGCGACTTATCAACAACAACGATATCATCAGGCGTAATACCAGCCCCCACCATTGAATCGCCCTCTACTCGCAAATAAAATGTGCTTACCGGATGGCGTACCACTAATTCGTTAAGGTCGAGCGGTAAGCCGTGTGCATCGTCAGCAGGGTTGGGAAAGCCAGCCCTAACAGGGGTAGTCATAATCGGGGGAAAATCTGTCAAGCCTTTTTTCATAGTTTTTCTATTATCGCATATCAGGGGTCATATTACTAAAAGTCTCTCCATAAGCATAAACTTAGTTGACATTTTTAAAATTTAGTGTTACTATACTTTAGATATTAGAGGTTTAACCGGAGGTTTCAGCGTGAATATACTACGCAATCTTCTACGTCCCAAAGTGATTTTAAGTGGCCTAGGTGCCACTCTTATTATCGCGCTCGGGATGTTTAACAACGCCAACGTGGCAAGTGCAGGTGCTTGTCCCGGCCACGACGATGACACAAATGCTGTCATTTACTGTGGTTACAACACCTTAGACGAACTTGTTACCAAGTACAACCAAAACCCACATGGTGATCTACAGAACATCTATGGCCACTTTGGTATGACCAACATTAACACTTTTAAAAGCACGGCCGTCCACGCTACTATTTACAAAAATAGTGGTGAGATTAAATTGGACGACGGCACCGTTGTTGCCACCAGCGCAATGAGCCTGGGCCGCGAAAACCACGGCGCAAACCGCCAGCCAATTATGATTGGCGGCACGCAGTACTGGTACAGTCCTGTGCAAAACAGCTTTGGCTCACAGTCGCTCGACGGTTACGCCATGCTAAACGACGACCACAGCCTTGCCTTTGTTTCGATGAAGGCCTGCGGTAACCCATCATGGGGTTACAGCCCTGGTTATAAGTGTAAAATGCTCAGCCAAACTAAAGTAAGCGACACCGACTACAAATACTCGGTTACCCCTTATACCAAAAACGGCGCAACCGTATCTAAAGTCGTTCTCGACTTTGGCGACGGTCAGAGCAAAACCATCACCAGCAACTTCGAACAAGAAGTGAGTCACACCTACGCCCCTGGCAAATACACTGCTCGCGCGACTGTTTACTTTATGGTAAACGGTGTCGAAAAGAGCGACACGCGTGCAGACTGCACAAAACCAGTTGACGTTCCAGAAGCACCAAAACCAATCTTTAAATGTACTGGTTTGGTTGCTAAGCAAGTTGCCGACAGCCGCACTAAATTTACCTTCACTGCTAGCGCATTCGTCGACAAGGGCGCCGTGCTACAAAGCGGTAAGTTTAAGTTCGACGACGGCCAGACTGCAACAGTCAACGCCGTTGGTAACACCGTTATCACAACCTACGAGTACGCTAAGGTAGGCAACCACACAACTACCGTTGACCTCACCTTCAACGTTGGTAAGGACGAAGGTAACGTAAAATGTAAGGTTGTTACAAAGACTACCCCTCCAACTTGTAAGGATACCCCTGACGCCCCTGAATGTAAGCAGCCTACCTGCGAAGAACAGGGTACTTGTCAGCCCCCTTGCGTTAAAAATCCAGAGCTTCCTGAATGTAAGGAAATCCCTAAAACTGGTCCTGCCGAAGTTATGGGTACGGTCCTTGGACTCAGTGCTGTAACCGGTGCTGGTGTCTACTACCGCAACTCTCACCGCCAGTGGATGGACAAAATCTTTAAACGCTAACTATCCAACTGACCGCTCTGCAAGAGCCAAACGCCGCCCCTCGTAATGAGGGGCGGTTTTGGTTAGAAAGAACTTTGCCCGCCAGCATAGAGCTGGTGGGCATGTACAGTTCTTAACTCGAATGAACTAGGTGTTGAAACCCCATCCTTTATTGTTTCGCCCAAGAAAATAGCTTGAGCCGAAACGCCGTGCAAAGCCCTGACTAGCGGGGTCGCTCGCACTTTGGTCTCGCTGTCGAAGCGGATTTATTCTATCAGCCAACTCCTCAGGCTTAACTCGTGGATGATCCGCTAGGTACTCGCCAACCGTTTGCTGCGCATACCGTTTATCCCGCAGGTACTCGCCAACGACGCATAGGTCACCAGCCAGACGAAAGTACAAGGCGACATTGTTCCGCTCCTGCGGCGATAAAGGATTGTCGCCACGAAATGCTATAGTGTCGCCAATTACTTCCATACCCCACGGCACCCACAATACCGGGCGTAAACCCAACCACTCGGGAGGTGGTGATCCCGCCAGATGCTCCGCAAGATCAAGCAGTTTCATGATCTCGACCAGCGCATGGCGATGATCGGTCACCTCACCGAACAAGGTTTTGCGGATAGCCTGAGCGTTAGCCACCATTCGCTCTGTTGCCAGATACGTCAAGGCGTCACCGAACATTACCAAGCCTCGATCAAACAGCCGATCGCCGTCCATTGCTGACACCTTTTGCTGCTCGAGGTTAGCCAGGCCCTGTGTTACGAACTCCAGTTCCGCCTGGCTGCCAATCCAAGCCAGCCACACATGCCGGAGTTGAAACGGGCCGGCCGTGTCAACATAACTCTTCTGGCCACGCACCGGGGCGGGCTTGGCAACCTTGCCCACCTTTCGATCATCGAAAGCTTCGGTAACAGCTTCATGCCACGCCGCATCTTCAATCTGTTCATATGTCAAGAACGACCGCAACAGGTTTTTCATATCCTCCTTGCGGCTCATATGCCAATCCCCAGGGTATAACAAGCGTCGTCGGTAATACTTGGGGCGCGATAATCCCCAAACCGGCCCCCAGAATGCTCGTTCACACATCAGAGCAACAAAATCCTGCGGCGCTGACGGAGACTGATTATCCCTCCTGGACAGGCGATACGCTTGCCTGATTGCAAACACGGCAATAGGCAGGTAGGTGTCGCAGTTGTCAATGCAAACCTCTACGGCCGTAGCAGCTTCTAGGCAGTTGAGTGCAGTTGTGAAGTCAGGAGCTTCACGTATCTTTGCCGCGAGCCAGGGTGCTGCCAAGATGGCGTCTGCCGCCCGAAAATCAGACGAGGTCGCTACACGCTTTCTGCGCGCCGCACACTGTAGAATGTACGCTATAAAGTCCCTTAGGATGGGATTATCCTCTAAAGCCCCAGGGACAATTTCGCTATACTTTGCCATCTGACTTCCTTTCGGAGTAGAGACCGCTCCAGATGTATAGATCTGTACTATAATATTTTATCACTACATTGTGTATGTATCAAAATAAGAGTATAATATTAGGCTCAACTAATTTCTCGCATTCCAAACATAACTCGTATGCCATTAACGAGGATCAGGTATAATAAGAACTAATGAGCAGAAAACACAAGAAACGCAACAAACCATACACAGGCGAAGACGCCGCCGCGACTAAGCCAAATATCCAGCGGTTTCAGGCCGTGGTACGTTCGCCTATCGCGCAGTGGTGGCACGACCGCAAAAAAACCGTCAAACTCGTCGCTATGATTGGCGGCGGCGCAGTTGTGTTTATCTACCTGATGTACGAACTATTTAACATCGTGTTTTAGTGGCAACCTAAAGCCAAACGTGCTGCCTTGGTTTTCTTTTGTTTCAAAGATAATACTGCCGCCGTGCGCAGTGACCACTTTTTTAGCCATGTATAGCCCAATCCCCGTGCCATCAGGGCGCACTTTGCGGGCGTTGGTGGCACGGTAGAACTTAGTAAACAAATGGTGGCGCTCACTGGATGGAACACCAATGCCGGTATCGTGGACGGCAAGGGTGATGTCGCGGCCGGTCGCCGTGAGTTCAACGGTAACCGTACTGTTTGGTTTGGAATAAAATATGGCGTTATCAATAAAGTTCATGATGACCTGACGGATTTTGCCGTCGTCAATTGATACTTCTGGGAATTGGGACGGTGCATGGAACACCAGAGTTATTGCACGGCGGGCGGCAGTGGCTTTGAGCTGCTCGACTTCGTCGCCAACCAAATGTGCTAAGTTAACCGGCGCTGATTCAAGCACAAACTTGCCGGTTTGCAGCCGTGATACGTTTAAAAAGTCGCCAATAAGATATACCATACGCTGCGAGCTGCCGTAAGCCTCCTCGAGCAGCTTGCGCTGTTCTGGGGTGATATTGCCCGCATCGCCCTCGAGCACCATAGAGAGGTAGCCCTTGACGCTGGTGAGTGGCGTTCGTAGCTGATGCGATGCCATACTGATAAACTCATCCTTGGCTTCGTCGAGCATGTGTAGCTTACGATTACTGGCGCGCAGTTGGCCAGTGGCATCATCGACTTCTTCTTTAAGGGTGACGTTAAAGCGAGATATTTCCTCGAAGCGCAGCGCGTTTTGTACGGCTACGGCGAGTTCGTCGCTGGCAATACGTATAAGATCGATGTCTTGGCTCGTTAAGGCATCACCGCGAATTTTTTGCCCACAAATTAAATACCCTACCACTTCCTTATGGGTACGTAGTCTCGAGACAAGAGCAATATGCGCTTCCGAGAGTTGATCTGCTGCACTCTTATGCTGCGCGGCTAATTCGTCGATCACAACAAGGGGGTCTTTTAGATTTTGGATTGTTTTGAATAACTCAGGATTCTCTTTGCCAAACTTACTGGTAATAACTTGCAAGAATTCTACTTTAGTCGCGTCTTTCAAAATATCACTAGCAGTACGTGTTAAGGCTTTAAGATTAACGGTTCCCACCAGAGATGTTGTTAATGTGCTAAAAACCTCCTCGGTCTCGTAACTATCCCGGAAAAAAATGCGCCTTGTAAGCTTGCTAAAGAAATTTCTAAGCGGCCGGAAAGTCAGTGCGACAAATAAAGCAGCGCCGACGTAATATATACGCAACCCAATATCACTTGTTGAACTGTGGAACAGGGCATCGGCTAGCCCAAAGACACCAAATACATAAAATACAGCCATAGCAGCAAGCCCCAAAAAATAGCCAAATGAACGCGCTAGCGCAAGTCTTAAGTCGAATAAACGCTGCTGAACAATTGCGTACGTAAAGGCGGCAATGGCTATAAAAGCATTCAGGAAAGCAAAGTTTGCAGGGGCTGAGCTATTGAGTGCAAGGGGTAACGCAACACCGAGCAGCACACCACCAATAAGTACTCCTACAAAACCTGTGGCAATAATAGTAAGTTGACTACGAAAACGACCACTGCTTTTTTTCATCCTATAAAATGCGTAAGCTACCACTCCACCACCGCCGCCCAAAAGCGAAACCACATACAAAAGATAGGCAGAACCATGCAGGGCATTGACGCCCTCAATTGACCCACCTACAACCCGAGGAGCTACGTCCGGCACCACTAGAGGAGTCATCAAAATAGTTAAACACCAAGCCCCGAGCAGCACTCCGAGAACAGTTGACCAAGTGTTCAAACGATTCGCAAGCGAAGCAATAACGATATATCCGGCGAAACAAGTTAGTAAGCCGGCAATAAATACTATTCTATTCCAAAATAACGCCCCGTCGCCAGGGATATCCGCATAAATACCTGATAAAATCCATACAGCAACGGTGCAGTTAAAGACGAGCAAAAGCCAGCGATTGCGATCTTTCGGGGCCCGCGTTACAACAATAATACCGAGTAAAACGGCGACGGCAATCGATATGAGTTGCAAGGCAAACATGTATATAACGGCTACGCTTTTATTGTTATGCCGATTATATCACTTCGCCGAGGATCGTCGTACTTGGCGCACGATAGAAAATATGGCGCCAATCAGTAGTAGCAGCACAATAAATCCAAGCCCCAATAAAAAACTCATGGGTAGGCTCTGGCCACCAGTTAATAAATATAAATAAGGTATGGCAAAAGAAATCGCGGCAACAACACCCCATACAATAGTCTTCGACAATGGGTACTTACCCTTCTTAATAAGAGCGGCTATCAACTTCTCGACGCCAATAACGTATGTCGCCGCCGTAATGATATCAAGAGCCAAAAAAATCCAAGGGTTGATCCCATAACTCGTGAGCGATGCGCCCACAAGCAAGAATCTAAGCACGCTATAAGCTAGTGTTATACCAATGGCGGCAAATCTAATTTTATGGCGCAGCTTCACTATACAAGCCTATCCTATGTGGATACCGGAGTAAAACGATTTATG
>DATLJN010000067.1:0-3894 GCA_035538835.1 Magnetospirillaceae bacterium | reverse complement strand
GCGTCTCCATGCCGTACCCCATCGGTACCTCCGCGCTCGTAATGCGGTATGTCCACATCAGGCCATAATACTATATCATAAAATTTGTAAATTAAAACTGCCGGTACCCACGGATGTGTGGGTACCGGCGCTAGGATATCGTCTTTAGGTGTAGAAATTGCAGGCGTCCAGCCATGCATGGGTTTCATCGGGCGTGTCGAGCAGGGTGAGTGCGGACAGGTCGAGTCCTTCCTTCTTCCATCCCCCAAAGATACGGCGGTTGTCTGGTGCAATCTGGTCGTGGCCACCGTTGAGCCAAAAGAACAGGTCGGTGGCAATACGGCCAGAGTGAATGACCACTCCGCAAGGATGTCCGCGCAGCAGAGCCTCGCGGATCTCCATCGCCGTCACCCTGCCGCCGCTCCAGACGAACAGCCCGGTTGCTTGACCTTCGGCTTTTACGAGATCCATGACATCCAGGTATAGTGGAATGTCGAGGTCGTAGCCGCTTGTTTGGCTGGCGTTGATTTGCACGATCCACAGCATGTCATTGCCGGGGTGGGCGAGGGTATGGCCGTCCAATCTGTCACTCGGCACGAATGTCGAGTACGGGCCGATGAGCGACATAGTCTCGGTGGTGCGTGGAACGCTGCCGAGTGTTCGGCAACTGGGGTGCCAACCGCGAATCAGTGCTGGCAACTCCAGAATTGTCATGACGACTTGGTGATCGCCGTTGGTGATGCGTGTACCGCCGCTCATGAGAGCGAGATTGGACAGATCACCGGGTCTGAATGCTGCTTCGGCGAAATCGAGAAGTGCTCGCTGGTCGGCAATCGAGGTTTCACTCGATGAGCCGGCGAATCGCAGCAAGCCCCGCGCGCCACCAGACCGAATTGCAACCGGCGTCGGCACGCCCTCGCCAAAATTAGAGACCACCAATGCCACCTTGCCCGAAGGCGTAGTGACTCGATGTGCATCTTCTATGGGGAAGAGGCCATCTTGTGCCATAGCCTGCCTTTCATGGTAAGGGGTTAAAACCCAGAGAACGGAGTGTGGTGCTCAGCTCGCTCGCCCCACAAACGGCTAACCGCCCAGCGAATTGACTGCACCAACTTTTGTCGGCTGCATACTGCGAGACCACGCCGCCACTATCGGCCACGAGCACAACCCACCAAGGGTTGGCTGGACTGTGCGATAGGTTGAGAACATGGAGTAGCTCACGTTCGGTGGTTTTGCCGCCACCATAGAACAGGTGTAGTGTGCGATATCCTCCATCGAGCCGAAGCGCCTCCATAAGATCAAGGGCGGTGAGCCACTCGGCGTCCCATCCGTCCAGGCCCTTATCTACCGAATATTGCAACAGCAGACAGGTGTTTAGGTCGGGGTGGACGATGGTAATGTGGTCGTTTTGTGGCTTATCGGCGACAATCAGTCGGCCATGTACTAGCCGCAGGTCGGTTTGGCGCGGAATCACTCCCACCGTTTTGGCAAGCGGGCTGACGGCGCCAATGAGTGGTAGTACCTCAGTTATGCCCGGAAGGATGGCTCCGTCCAGGCGAAGTTCTGTACGCGTGCCGCCGGCGATTAATGTGAAGTCGCAGCCCGCAAAGGCCGGGACAATGGTTTTGTTCATCATGGCAACCGCCGATGATGACAGGCTTCTCACACCACCCCCAATACGCACGGCAACTTTGCCGCGAGTCGAGGCGGCACGAATAGCTAAACGGCGCGATACCTCCCCCATTTGCAAACTGCAGGGAAGGATGTGCACACCTGCGTGAGTCAGAGGTGATTTCACCTCCCTACCTCCAATACTACATTCCGATTTTGTCGGGACATCCATGTGACTATAAAATAAAGTCTATTCGAGGTCAATGGTTGCCCGGGGGACGGGTCTCCCGTAGAATAACTCTCATGGTTAGTTAGCGCCGGCTGCCGCCGGTTTAATATTGGAGCAAAAACTTTCATGGAAGACGCATCTGTCCTTACTACCCCTGCCGAATTAGCCGCAACCCCCGAAGTCCCGCAAGAAACCGACATTTTTGCTTGGGCTAATAATCTCTTTATGTATAAAGATAAGCTAGCGATTGAGATATTTTTGATGGGCAAAACTAACGTACTGTATCGTACACGATATGCCGAGGCTTTGGGGAGGCAAACCCACCCCTTACTTATTGACAGTTTGCTCGAATATATTATTACTGGAGCCGGTGCCGGCCTGGTTGTGCGTAGTTTCGAAGAAGCCGAGAGCGAAGAAAACGTGCTGCAAAAAACGAAAGTTGCGAACGTCGATAAGTTGGTCGAGGCCATGAGCTGGCTCGGCAAGCAAGAATCCGACATGGAACAATTTAGCGAAGAAGATCATGACCTCAAGCGCATCAAAGGTATTATTGTTCGCGTAACCCATCCTGACATGACGCCGTTTTATGTGATTAAAGCACTCAGCGCCGCGAATATTTTAAAAGGCGTTGGTGCCTGGCTGATTAGCGGTAATAAATTTGATGCGCTCGATGGCGGCGCGGCTTTACGTATTCCTGCAGACAGCCAGCTTTTGATTGTTGATGACGAACTGTACGTCTTTAACCAAAGTAAATTGGAGCGACTGTTTGGCTATAATGCTAAAAAGAACGCCATTGCCGACAAAAAAGTCCGCCAAATCGAAACGAACTTTAAGCTGAGTTTTGCCGACGATCTTACCTTGCAAGGTATGGTCAAAGAAAGTAAGCCACTGATTAATAAGCTGCAAAAAATCGACCCAACAGCAATTAACCAGCAACAGTTGCTCGACCACGCCGACGAAATGGGCCTCGAGCTCATGACCGATGATGACGGCGCGATCATCATTATGGACAATAAAGATCTCAGCATGTTTGTAAACCTATTAAATGACGACTACGTTGAGTCGGCACTGACCGGCAATCGCTACGAGATTAAAAGTAAGCGGTTACTTAACCAAGACGAAGCCTAAAAGAACGAGCCATATGAAGCGCCTCCCTACTCTCTCCCAAAATTTTTTGCGTAGCCCCATATTGGTAAAGCGTTTGATTGGCCATACCACTATCAAAAAAACCGATATTGTTTACGATATCGGTGCCGGTTCGGGGGTAATTGCCTCTGCGCTCGCTGGCGAAGCCAAAGAAGTTGTGGCGATTGAGGTCGATGAGCGACTCATCGCAACACTGCGTAGTAATCTGCAAAAGTTCTCCAATGTCACGGTTCTGCACGCCGATGTTATGACAATAACTCTGCCGCCAATGCCGTATAAGGTGTTTGCCAACATCCCATTTAGCCTGAGTTCCCAGATCGTCCGTCATTTATGTGAGGCACCCAACCCTCCCGTCGCCATATACCTAATTGTACAAGAGCAATTTGCTCGCAAACTACTCCCCGATCATCCTGGGTTCTCTAATCAGCTCGGCATGACAATTGGTATTAATTTTGGCGCGCGTATTCGCTACAAGTTACGACCCACCGATTTTTACCCCCGGCCAAAAGTGCCGACCGTGTTGCTCGAACTGCTCCGCCGCCCCAAGCCACTTGTCACGCCCGAACTGCAATTGGCATACACACAATTTGTTACGAGCGCGTTTACCAATCCGCAAAAATTGTGGCGTGCGCCACTACAACACATAGGTCTTGCTCCCAAAACTTCTCCTTCGAGCCTAACGCTCGACCAATGGGTTGCGCTTTTTACTGTCACACAGTAACATCGCTATCAAACATCGTAGATCTCTGTTATCAGTAAGCTTATAGTTGCCACACACTGTTGCGCTGCGGTATGATCTGTCTTTGTGTGACAGAATTTTTGGTGCAGAACATCACTATTATCTCATTCTTAACATGGCAATCGGCGACCGTTGGGGCGGCAAAAACGGCGTCGATGCGTCCGGTGTTCCGTGGCGTATGGAAGTCGAG
>DATLJN010000066.1:0-6551 GCA_035538835.1 Magnetospirillaceae bacterium | reverse complement strand
TGCTCCAAGAGCTTGGAGGGCGACCCTGGCACAATCAACACCATACTGTCCAAGTTCGACCAACAAATTGTCGAGCAACACCTCTTCAACCAAATGGTGATGCTCGACCGCGCCGGCGTTACCTGCTAAAGAGACCTGCAAAAAGCCGGGTGTGCCCTGTGCGCACCCGGCCTGCAGTCGAACTTATATACTACTTTTCTTGATTCTTTTTGATCGCTTCGACGACTTTACCGTCCTCTTTGAGGTTTTCCCAGAATAAAATCTGGTCGCGGTTGATGCGCATGCGATCTTCTGGACCGTGTAGCTCGCTGCCCAGTTTAGCAAGTGAAACCTGCGGGTTGTTGGTATTTTTGTCGGATGGCTGAACAGATTGTTGGACTTGCAAATAGTAGATGTCGGTCAGATCAACATAATCGCTGTTGACGTTGCTAACTTTTCCAAAGTAAACCTGGTTGTTTGATAGAAAGACGGCTTGGTAGCGGTCGCGCATAACGCCGTCGCTGAACATACCGTACACCCACCAGCCTAAGCCGCCAAGGAGTAATACGGCGATGACGATTACTCCAACGACCCACGGTTTTTTGTTCGATTCGTGCTGAATCATAGTAAATGAATTCCCCTCCGCCGCCCGCCGAACAGGTTGCGGCGTGCTGACACGATTTGTATTAGTAGTTGGCTTTTGCCCTTTTAATTCCACTTTTATCCCCAAACAACTTATGCTACATGTAGTGTAGCCCATGCTAGCGGCAGGTTCAAGCACCTCTGGCGCGAGCGACATGATTTTGGTACAATAACTCCTTGTAACGTGGCAGCGTAGCTCAGTTGGTTAGAGCGTAGGACTCATAAGCCTAAGGTCACTGGTTCAATTCCAGTCGCTGCTACCATGATATTATCTGTAAAAAATGACCCTTTGGGTCGTTTTTTGTTGTAAGAGTACTTAATACAAAAAAGCAAAATATTTGCTTTTTTTGATTTTTTGTGATATTATATACAAATCGTTCCCCCTCGTATAAGGAGAAACGCGATGTCAGTGCTTCCCACGGCGACGTTGGCTGTCCGGTTCACCAACTGCTCCATGCAGGCGAACCACCTGGTTTACCCGACCTCGCTCGAGAGCCTTGACCCCATCACCGACAGGTTGCAGGAGCAGAGCGATGAGTCCGGCGTGATCGTCATCGATGGTCCGTGTATCATCTGCTACGACGGCCTCTACCTGGCTTTCGACAGTCCGGAAACGGCTCGGAACTTCGCCCGTAAACTGCTGGTGGACAACACGCAGCAGGACGGTGAAGCCTCGGTCGCAGACCCGATGCGTCAGCTCAACGTCAAGATTGCCCGGATCCTTCTGAACAAGAGGGGTAACGGCGCAAGCCTCGACGGGTTCACCACCAGCTTCGTTGAGATCTTCGGTGTCGATAAAGGCATCAGGAAGGCCCGGCAATGGTGGCTCGACCTCACGATTGGCCTCGGCCAGTTGTAGCCCCGATCAAACAGACCACCCCGGTCGTTTGGTCGGGGTTGTTTGTTTTTAAGGACGTGCATTATATGTGAGATATTTGACTTTAAACTAAGTTGAATGTATAATATGGCCCATGATCCAGTCATTTAAAGAAATGCTTGTTACCTGGAGCGCCGCACACGGTGAACGTTCCAAACTACAACATGCCTACGTCGTTGTGTCTATTGTTGGTATTATTTTAGCTGGGCTTGTCGGACTATTAAACCGCGACCTGAGCCAAGTTATCGTATCTATTAGCCTTGCAAGTTTGGCGATTTGGTTAGCAAATGTGCTTGTGTGGGCGTTGCTTTATAGCCTCGTGGTTATAAAACTTCCTAAAAAACAGTCCGTAAATAAACACAGCCGCCCGTAAAGGCGGTTGTTTTAAGGACAAATGGCGAGCGGCGAGTGTAGATACGTATCTACACTCGCCGCTTTTGAGACACGGAGTCCTCACATCTTGCGGGGCTGGTACTTCGCAAGGTTATGGGCGATGTGTGTGAGGTGTGTCACGATCTCGGGGAGATTGCCACGCACCGGCCCGGGTGTCTCGAACACGAGCCTACCGTATGGCGTGTCGATGACGCGCAGCCAGGCCAGAAAGTGTGCGAATCCCGGAGCCGTTTGGACCTGGTCAAGAATTGTCGCTCGCGGTATAGCTCCAAACTGCGTTTTGGTCAGGCCGACAACGCCAATAAAGCGCATGTTCGTGAGGGCAAAACGATCGGCGTTCCACTCTGCGAAAGTGAATACAAAGTACAGAACTGGCAGGGCGATGACACAAACACTCACCCACCACGGCAGCCGTAATTTGCCGATGACGTCACCCGAGAAGATCAGAATCAGCACCAGGATATAGGTTGCGGCTATTACGCCACCAACCCTGCTCCGGCCGATGTGGTTCCACCACATCTGCACAAGGCTCATCGGGTGCTTCCTGAATTCCCAGATAACGTACTCGCCGTCCACGAGCTGTTGCCCGATACGATTGCTGGGCTGGATGGCGATCGAAAAGGGATCGGCCTTGGCCTGGTCGTAAAAGCTGTGCCGCTCGTGAAACAGCCGCTCTTCGGCGTCAAGCTGCGAGCCGCGCCAGTATCGCAGGAAGATCAGCGTTCCTGCCGCAATGGTCAGCACAATCGCTGGAACCACCACGATGGGGTGCCAATCAACGAGCGCACTGAAGATCCAAAATAGTGCAGGGAACGCACCAATGACTGCAATGTAGAACAGCCACGAGTGGATGACTCGGCGGGCGCCACCGGGTGGGGCAATTGCAAAGCCGGCTGCCGGTAGTGCAGATATGGGTGGGAATTGCACAGTGGCATCGTCGTCTGGCGGGCCAGAGCTCATAGCGCCTCCGTCTCGAAGTTCTCCGGTTGTTCCGGTCATCTATTTTATAAAGTACTTTACTAGAAAAATAAAGAGCATTGAGTTAACAAACGCCGATTTTTGGCATACAGTGAGAGCATGGAAATCAAGTACAAACCTCAAATAAGGCGGAATATGCTTTTATTAGGGGCCGCCGTCATAGCAGCGATTATTATCGGTGCTGGCCTGTGGTGGTTGCTGCGGCCACACGCTGTGACAACCCTTAATGAGCGGCTCCAGGCCAAGGCGGGGCAGATAGAAGTGCTATCACTCAAGGCTATTCCGTCCGGCTTTGAGGTGTTAGAAAATTCGATCCAAACCCATGAGGGCGTTATTATGTTTAGCATCACCTCTGGTGAGAATCAAATTACAATAACACAGCAACAGAGGCCAAAACTCATGGAAGAGGTCAATAAGCAAAAAGATGTCGCTCATCCTGCTGGTAAGGCTTATATTGCTAGGCTAGGTGAACGTGTCGTAGGCTTTTTGGTTACCGATAAAACATTACTCATCATAAGTTCAACGCACAATCTTGAAATTAATACGCTTGAAGAATTATTGAAGGCGTTTGCAGCGTCGTAATCTACCACCATTCTAGAGTGCTGCCGGCTTTAACTGTAACAGCAGATGTATCAATTTCGCTCGCCATACGTAGTTGTAGGGTGCCGTTGGCGCTTGGTGAAACCATGCCGTCAACTTTGGCTAGATTGCCTGTTGTCGCAAAAGACGCGCCGCTACATGTGCCGCCATCGCTGGTATTGACATTGCCAAAGTCGTTGGTCGTGGAAGATGTAGGATGTTCTGTTTTAAGCGAAAAGAAGTTGTTAGCTGGCGTGGTGGCGGACCACAGAGCGCCAGTCGTCGTTGCGGCAGAATCGAATTCTATCAAAGCATGAAAACGGTAGACTTGGCCACTAGTAACACTAAAACTGAGGCCGGGGATGTCGGTGTTTGTGCAGGCACCCGCATTATCTGTCACATCTGAGCCTAATACAATTTTGTGACGAGATACACAATCGTACCAGGCGTTATTTTCGAAACAGCGGAATGTGTTAGAGGCCGAATTATAGTACATGCCGCCATTCACCCCTGTTGGATCGCCGCTGGTATTTTTGGTGTCCAAAACAACTAACGCACCGGTAGTGTCCGCGGCAGGATTTCCAACCCTCACCGTGCCATCGGCTTGGATTTTAAATTGCATCGTCCCTGCGCCGCCAACATCCGAAAATAGCTCCATAATACTTGCAGTCGTGGTATTTGTGGTTCGTCTTGCGCCGATTACTCCTTTAGTTTGGTTACCAAGGAAGAAAGAAGAGTATTCGTTATCCGCTGCCCCTACCATAAGTTGGCTCGCAAATGCATAGCGGTCAATGGTGTTGGCCGAGAATATGACAGACCCATCTTTGCGAAATACCTGGAATGTGCTGTCACTGTTATATAAGGGTCGAATACCAACTTCGTTATTTTCGGATACCGAAATAGCACTGGTGAGAGCTGAGTGGTCGGTGATGGTAACGTACGGGGCATATGCGCCCACAGTTGTAGAAGTTATATCCGTGACGTTGTAGATCGCCGGAAAATCAGCGCCCCAGGCGAATCCACTCTGATATTTGGTGGTGCCGCCATCTTGCCGACAATACCGGCTGGTGACACCAACTTGCATAGAGAACGCAATCCAGTAGTTTGTGTTAGGCTCGAGGGTAAGCGTTGTGCCGAGTGATACGGTGCTCCAACCAACAGCACCGACGCCGTCTGGCGTGTCGGCTGGGGATAAGCGGGTGTGAGGACTGCCGGCGTTGTCAGAGTAAACAGCTACCCGAAACCCCTTATTTACCGCATCCATGTTAGTAAAACAAACCCGTACAGAGTCTATGGTGCCACCAGTCCCAGAGTTAAATTGGCTTGCTTGGATGTAGTCGGTGTTGGTATCTGACCCGCCATCATCACTCGCGTTACCAATAATATTTGCGCCAATCGTAAGGTTATTGGTTGTGTCGTCGCTGCGGATACTAAAGCGGGCACTGGAGCCATATGGGTTAGAAAGTATAACGGTTCCCGGTAGTGATGCAGTACCGTTATCGGCCACAGCAAAACGTGTTTGGGATGTAAACGAGTAGGCGGACCCACTTGTGGCACTGGCGAGTGCAGTGCGACAAATAAGGCTCGTATTTGTGAGGATTTGCTGTACGACGCAATTATTACCACTGGATGTGATGGTGAATGTATCGCCCGGCTGGAATGTGGTCAAAAAAGTGGTGGCCGTGCCGGTAACCGCTGTTGACGCCGCACCGTTACTCACCGTACCGGGTGCCGTCGAATGTTGGTTCACCTGTAACAAGCTGGTTGGGGTTGTTGTGTTTACCCCAACATGATAGTCAGTTGTAAGAGTAATGACTGGCGTGCTATTTACGACTAAATTTAGGTTATTCGCGTCTGAAGTTCCAAGAACGGCAGTAGCGCCAAAACTGTTCCCGCCTTGAATATAAGAAGTGTTGTTCCCGCCGCCGCTGACAGTAATGACACCGCCATTATTATCAATTATAATGCCGCTGCCGCCCACAATGCCAATAACACCAGTATTTTGCAAGAGGCCGTTTGTGCCGCTGAGGCCAGGGCCTAACGCAACGGCGCCGGTTAGCTGGCCAAGCGACGTCACACCAGTATTTGTAATTGTTGAGTTTACGACTGAGAGTCCGGCACCGGCAGAGAGTGATTCACCTATAGGAATAAAACGGATACCGTCAAAGTAGGCAAGTTGGTTAGTGGTGTTATCGTAATAGATTTGACCTGTAGAGGCCGCTGCTGGTTGACTCGACGGGGTGATAATCACACCCCCATTTGATACAAGTCTACTATTAACCACAAGACTTGGCGACCCTTGTAAACCAAGGTTATTAGCGATATCAAGTTTGTCCAGCTGAATCTCAGCCGGTTGTAGCTCGACTGCTAAGTTTGTTGATTTGTTTGTCTGGCTCAGTACAATAATGCTGCCGGCAATAAGTAATACGACCGATAAAATTGGAATGAGTATTTTTGTAAGGAGCGGTATTCGATTGCGTTGCCAAAAACTAAGTCTAGGTGGTGGAGAAGCTTTCTGCAGTTGTGCAGGACTCACAGGCCTGATAAAACTTTCTGGCACATCCGCTAACGGTGGCGTGGGTGCAGCAGAAGAACCACCGTTTACAAACGCGGGGACAGGTTTTGGTCCAGCAGCTACACCATTAATACCGGCGTTCGTCCAGTTTTTATTTTCCACTTATTTTGTCTCACTCACAAAGAAACTGCTTTTATGATAATTGCTTATGCTAAACATTTCAATACCTACGCGCCCCAAGTGATATTCTTGGCTACGGTTAGGGGCTTGGGTCGCCCTGCACATATATCCACCCTACATAAATAGTTTTAATAACTGCGCCAAGGGCAGTGAGGCTGTTTACGACTCTAAAGAGTGCGTCTGGAACGGTAGCTGTTACGTTGCACACTGTTTGCCCGTTAATTTTAAAGACTGCCCGTACACCTGGCTCAAGAACAATCTCGAACTTTTGGTCGTGAGCTATAGCAATACCTGTATCAGTTACCGTGGCTGATACTCCATTGCGGGTAACGCACTTCCAGGTTGCCTCGATGCTCGAGTCGTAGCGGAAAGCAGCGTAGGAACCTGCGGGTGTTGCTGAAGCACCCA
>DATLJN010000065.1:0-9294 GCA_035538835.1 Magnetospirillaceae bacterium | reverse complement strand
ACTAACATTAATTAGCGTCGCCTTTAGTGAACAGGTCCGCGCCGAACGAGCATATCTTGGCAATTTTTGGTTTGGAATGCTCACCAAGCTAGCATACAACACCATGTTCATCCTATTTATCGACCAGCTTTACCATCGGGTTGGCCAGCTGGGTGACTTTACTAAAAATGAATTCCTGCTGGTGTATTTAATCTCGCAGCTCGGCTTTTACATCTGTTATTATGGGATTTTCTTCCCGCTTAAAAAACTATTGTTGCAAGTGCGTAATGGCAGTTTCGATTTATTACTCCTAAAACCAGTCCCGCATCGCGCCTTTTTGTATATTAGTGGCATGTCGGCGTTTGAACTGCTTCTTACTGCGCTGCCGAGTCTATTTATTTTAGGCGGGCTCATTGATTGGGGCACGATTCACGTTTCGGCCGCCTCGATTACGCTGGGGTTAGCCGTATGGTTGAGCGGTATTATTATTTGTAACACTGTTTTATTTGCACTGGTGCTACCTGTGTTCAAAAACGGCGACGCGAGTGATTCGCTTGATGTGTTTTATTCGATTACGTCGATGGGTCAGCAGCCGTATAGTAAATTGCCGGGCGCCATGCAGGTGGCGGCGCTCGTTATCTTCCCGCAAATCATTATTGCCGGAGCAACCAGCGAAGTATTACTCATGAAGAGTGATATGCTGGGAGTGCCTTTAATTGCCGGCATCGCGGCCGTGATAGCCGTTATTGTTGCGCAGTTACTGTGGCGGTACGCGCTTCGTCATTACACATCGGCATCGTCATAGGAGGAAACATGGCTGTTATTAATGTCAGCAACTTACAAAAAACATACCGCACCCGCGGCAATAAAAAAATCTTTAGTGGTATATTCAAACCAGACTGGCAGTACAAACATGCGGTTGAACATGTAAACTTTACGATTAACAGTGGCGAGGCGGTAGCTTTTTTAGGGCCAAATGGCGCCGGCAAAACCACAACAACTAAAATGCTCACCGGACTTATATTCCCTACAGCAGGCGAGGTAAGTGTGCTTGGTTACACGCCGTTCGACCGCAAGTACGATTTTTTACGCAAAATCGGCCTCGTTATGGGTAACCGCGCAGGGCTTAACTGGGATCTCTCAGCACGACAATCTTTTGACTTACTCAAACGTATCTACGATATCCCCGAGCAAAAAGCCACAAAGCGAATCAAAGAGCTAACAGCTATGCTGAGCGTCGACCATGTGCTCGACACTCAAGTTCGCAGGCTGAGCCTTGGCGAGCGTATGAAATTAGAGCTTATTGGCGCGATCTTACACGACCCAGATATTCTATTCCTCGACGAGCCAACCATCGGTCTTGATATCGCCAGTAAAAACAGCGTCCGCAAATTTTTACGTCATCTCCACAAAAAAGAAGCAAAAACCCTACTGTTAACGAGTCACGACATGGATGATATCACCGAAGTGTGCGAACGTGTCGTTGTTATTAACCACGGCCGCATTATGTATGATGATTCAATGTCGAGCCTCAACAAGCAATATTCCGATATCCGCTATGCGCGCATGGAATTCGCCGGCAAGTTACCCAGCGAAACGTATTTAAAAAAGCACGGCGAACTCGTGAGTGTCACCGGCGCAATCGCGGTACTGGGTATTAATAAAACAGAGGTCATGAAAGTTGCCTCGCACATATCCGAAACATATCCGCTTCAGGATATCACCATAGAACAAGTACCTCTCGAGGTCATTATTAGTGATCTTTACTCTCACACCGCAGTATGAGCAAACCCGACGGTCTTTTTATTACACAGCACAAACCGCTTTTACGGCGGCCGTGGGTAATTGCGTTTGTAGTTTTGAGCAGCATGGTTATCGTAGGCGCCAGTGCTGCAATATTTATGGCAGCACGACCACCAATTACACTTTCGGCCTCGACGCGTGCATCTGTAACCTTTACCGTGATTGGCCCAAAAAAACTGCCTGCAGACACCATTGTGTCACTCCAACCAACCTATGACGCCCAAAAAAAGATTGTGATTACTAAACTTGCGAGTTCAAAAAGCGACATTATTATTTCGCAGCAAACTAAACCCAATGGCGTTGACCTCAAGCAGATTGACGATCAAGAAACGTTTTTAACCACGGTTGGTACGGCGCGCATACTAAAAGGTGAGTCGGGGAGAATTCAAGCAATCATCGATATGCACGATTCCTGGCTGTTTATTAATGCCGCGGAGACATATGAACTACCGACAATTAAGCAATTGATGCTTGATCTGACACCACTTTCGTCCTAACGTAACGTTGTCATGTTACGTTTCATTTGGAAGTAGTCAATCTTCCACTGGCGGATGGTTGCGTCAACCGTGCTGGCATTCAATGCTGGCCCGTAGACTGCTGTTGCGCCAGGCAGGTTGGTTGTTGCTGTGCCAACAGACGCTTCATTTATAAAGAATTCAACGCCGGTTCCAGCTGCGTTAGTCTGAATCTTAAATCGCTGATACTGGTTTGCAGTGAGTGTGCGAGCGACACCCGTGTCAACGCACGTTGTCTGCGTGCACCTAAACCAGTTGGCAGCCGTGGTTGTGGTGTTGTATTGAAAGTATAGGCCATTCGTCGGCGCGCTGGCAGAAGTAGAATTGTGGAGCCCAATGCGAACAGTTTGCTGCAAACCGGCCGCAGCAGCAGCGTTTACCGGCGCAAAATCAAACTCAACGGTCATGCTCGCCGGCACACCCGCGATAGCCGTGTTGTCGAGCCGTACATGTGCGCCGGTAGTAATTGTGGCGGGCGAGTTGAGCTGCAACACGCCAAAGCGGTCACGGTCGGAGGCGTCGATGCCTACGTTTGTCTTGGTGATCGTGCCACCAGTACCAATCGAAGCAAACAACCAGCCATGCGAACCAATGGAGAGGCTGGTCACAGATGTGTTCACAAAATCTTCTTGCAGCGTCCAATCAGCACGCAATGATGCAAAATCGCAATCCTGCCAAATCGTGTTGTGACGACAACGGAAACTCTTGGAATCGCTATTGTAATACATGGCGCCATCGACCGAACTCGATGGGTCGCCAGCATCATTTTTTGTATCAAGCACAAGTACAACAGCGGTCGCGTCTGGTGTGGTGTCCCCAATATATACCCGCGAGTTAGACGAATCTATTTGGAACAGCTCGATGCCACTGCCGGTCTTTTGAACCATAAACGCCGTTGTTGAATCGGTCGTATTCTTTGCAGTAATAGCGCCAGTGTTGCCCACAGTCAGCACGTCGGCAGCATTTTTTTGCAGTTGCAGGATATTCCCACTCGCGCCCGTCTTGTTAATAAATAACGAACTCACCACCGATGTATCAACCTGCGCGGCGCTCGGCGCAAGCTGCAAATACTGACTGGCATCTATACCGCCAAGCTGCTTACTATTAAATGAGTATGCGGCCGCGCCAATTCGACGAAAAGGCGTCATCTCGCCGTCCCACGTGGGAGTGCCGGTACCGCCAACATTTACCGACAGCCACAGCACGCTTTGGTTCCAGTTAACATTGGTGCTAAACGCCGTTACCTCGCCAAGCTGCACCGAAAAGTACCCATTCCGCACCGTAACTTTATTTGAGCCGGTGCGCGTTTCTGTCCATTTAAGTGTGCCCGAGCATGGTGATGTGCCGCTCGTTACACAACCGTCGCCGTCTTGATATATTTTAAATTCGAGGTTATAGGTGCCGTCAGCAACCACCGCCCCCGTGCCATCGAGCAATCGTCCTTGGTAGTTGATCTGTTCGTTCACACCTGTAACAGCGCTGGCTGGCAATGCGAACAACACCATATACGCAAAAAACACCATCACCAAAAGGCAATAGTGTCGCACGCGCACCGTTACGCCAAACACACGCATCCCACTTTTTGTTTCACTTCCATTTGTTACATTGACACTTTAATCATAAGCGCCTTATGTGATAAGTCAAGTTACTTCCCGCCCCGAAAAAGAAAAATCCTGATAAATACTTTGGTGATTGCTGGCCAAAAACGGGTAAGCGCAACGCCGACGCCAATCATGGTCGCGCCAAAGGTTATACTTGGCCATGTAAATCCTGGCAGCGCACTGGCCGCTTGTACTACCGGAATTCCCAAAAATTCAATCTGCCGCGCCGCGCCATTAACACGCATTGCGAATTGAAGATGTGCAGTTTTGCCAAGATTGTCGCTTATCTGAATATGCACCGCATAGTTGCCAGGCTCTTTGTAGGCATGATCGGCAAAAAACTGTTCGGTAGTACTACGACTCACCAAATTTACGGTGCTGTCGCCCCAGTCGACGCTCACGGCATACGGGCCAGCACCCCCACTAAAATGAATCGGTAAATGAACAGCTTTATGTGGCTCTACGTTCATAAAATTGTAGTTGTAATCAATAATCAGCTGGAAATGAGCAATGTTAGAATCGGGATGTGGGCCATCAGGGAGTTTCACTGCGGCATCAGGAGGTACCGAATAGATAATTATTGTGTCGGAATCGGGACTGGACTGATCGAGCGCATCGTATTGACGAACGACTACATCATTCCGCCCATCTACTAAGTCAATATTCAAACTATATTGATTGTCGTTTTGGCACACCGCAGAGCCAGCGAACACATGACTCCGGAACACTTTAACAGTGAGGGCAGCCAGGCAGCCGCCACTCACCGTACTTGTTGTTTGCGCAGTGCGCGCAGCGTCAGTAGGGCTGGTAATTGTAGGCGCGCTGCCCGGCGGCGGCCCAGAAACCATGCCACTCACCTGCAGTGTGCCTGTCTCGGCAAAGCCTGGTTTGGCAAAAACGCCGGCGACCACTAAAATAACCGCCATGCCCAAGACCACCGACTTTCTATCAAGCGATATCATAAGCGTATTGTAATATAAAGACATGGTAAACCGCCACGTATCACCTGCACATATTATTTGTCGCACCCTATTGTTGGGTGTCGGATTATATGTGATGCTGGCACCAATTCCGGGTTACGCAAGCTTATCGCCTAACTTTCAGATTCAAGAAGACGTTGTTGGCGGCGGTGGCAACACGCGCTCAACATCGCCGGGGTATATCTCGCAGGATAGCCTAGGCGACGCAACATTGGGGCCAGCTGCGGGTACTGGGTTTGGGGCGGCATCTGGATTTATTACGCCAAGTGAAGCAACGCTGTCGTTCTCGGTTGACACATCAAGCGTAAACCTTGGCTCACTTTCGACCTCGTTAACGCGAACAGGGACTGCCACTTTTAGCGTCACGAATTACACGAGCTATGGATATGTTGTGCAAACAATCGGTAATCCGCCGAACAACGGGAGTCATACATTAACAGCTCTTAGTTCCCAAACGGCATCGGCTACAAACACCGAACAATTTGGCATTAACCTTACGGCGAATACCGCCCCGACAACTTTTGGTGCCGCACCACAACAAGTACCGGATAACAGTTTTGGTTTTGGGTCGGCCGCCACCGGATACAACACTGCAAATGTCTATAAATATGTCAGTGGCGACACAATTGCAGGCGCGGTTAAAAGTTCGGGTAAAACAACGTTTAGTATTTCTTATGTTGCAAACATTGCGCCGGGCACAGAGCGGGGGAGTTACTCGGGGAACCAGACGCTTGTGTGTACGGGAACCTATTAAGCATGTTAATCAACGTTGTACGCGGAATGAGCTTATGCTAGGCTGAATGCAACATAGTTGATGTGTAATTGAGGGGGAGCATGTCCATTTCACAAATTAGTCGCAAAGTAATATATGGAGTCAGCTGTTTGGCGCTGGTTCTCGCGCTCTTACCAACATCGCAGGCGTTGGCCGGTTCGGTTACCTCACGCAAGCTCACGCTCAGTAATTCGGCAGGCGGTAATGCCGGCACGTCGTACACATTTGTATTTACGGCCGCCGCAGCCACGACCATCAAGTCAGTTAATATTGATATCTGTGACTCTGCCTCGGGCACATGCTCACCGGCAGGTACTGGCGTGCCGAGTGGTCTTTTGAGCACCGGTGCGGCCGTAGGCACTATAAGTAACATCGGTTCTGGTGGCAGCTGGACAGGGACTTTTTCGACAAATGGCCGCCTGCGTATCGCCAATAACTCAAATACGGGCGCGCCTTCAGCTGGCGTAAGTTTACAGTTCAATACAATTACTAACCCCACCGCGCCCAACACCACGTTTTATGCCCGCGTCACGACATATTCTGATTCTACATGGACGACGCCTGTCGATACTGGGACCATTGCAGCAAGCACATCGGCATCAATCGCAGTATCGGCACAAGTCGATGAAACTCTGACGTTCTGTACTGGTACGAGCGGCATCACAAACAGCAGCTGTGCGGCGGCTACTGGCAGCGCCGTGAATCTCGGGACCATAACACCCAGTAGTACGGGCAGTGGCACATCACAAATTGGCATCGCTACAAATGCGACTACCGGATATGTAATTACAGTAAATGGCACAACACTCACTTCTGGTGCCAATACACTTACCGCACTTGCCAGTCAGACGGGATCATCGCAAGGCAGTTCCCAATTTGGGATAAATCTTAAAGCGAACGCCACGCCATCGGTTGGCTCCAATGTTGCCGGTGCCGGTTCAACAAACCCATCAGCCACCTATAATACCGCCGATCAGTTTCGCTTTGTGAGCGGTGATACGATTGCAAGCGCCGGTGCGGCAGACGGGTTCCGACTGTTTACAGTCAGCTACATAGCAAACGTTGCTGGTAGTACGCCGGCCGGTCAATACACTACATCGTTTAACTACGTTGCGACTGCCACCTTCTAATATACTTGCTAAGTGTAGCCGGACAGTTATAATTCAGATAATGATGATATTCAAAAAACAGGGGAGCCTGCTGCGGCTGAGTGGGTTAGTAGTGCTTAGCGCTACCCTTATATCCTTGGCGCTACCAACGTTGTCACGTGCTGAATCTGGCCAGGCGTTTTCTATCTCACCACCTGTCATTGAACTCAAGGCCGACCCAGGTCAAACCGTTAATGCGACCATCAAGTTCACGAATATATCGAGTGGCGAACTACTCATCAAGACGCAGTTCAACGATTTTGGCGCTAAGGACGAAAACGGTGACCCAAATATTATTTTCGACGACGAACAGAACTCGGCCTACACCCTAAAGAACTGGATCGGCACTTCCACCCCCTTTAAGATAGCAGGCAAAGAGACTAAAACACTCACGTTTCCGATCAACGTTCCAAGAGACGCCGAACCAGGTGGGCACTATGCGGTTATTCGTTTCACCGGCATATCGCCCGAACTCGAAGAAAGCGGGGTTGCCCTAAGCGCAAGCATTGGCTCACTCGTGCTTCTAGAAGTAAGTGGTAACATCGAAGAACACGCTTCGCTCAGTGATTTTTACAGCGCGACACAAACAGCAAAAACAGGTTTTTTTGAATCCGCGCCAATCACTTTTATACAGCGCATAAACAATACGGGCAACGTCCACATCAAGCCAACCGGTACCGTGGATATTTATGACATCTTCGGCCGAAAAGTTAATAGTCTGCGTGTCAACGGCGACCCGACCGACCCCAAGAATCAACCCCGCAGCGCCCTCCCACAAAGCGTGCGACGCTTTGAACAATCCCTTGACGACCAATGGATGATTGGTCGTTATACTGCCAAAATCCATCTCACGTACGGCCAAGGGCAACAGGCACTCGACAGCGAGGTGAGCTTTTGGGTTATTCCGTATAAACTTATTACCGGCGGAATCATAGGTCTTATTGCAGTGTTCTTTGCACTGAGATGGGCTATCAAACGCTACAACGCCCATATTATTAAACAGGCACGAAAGAACAAACGACTCCGCTAAAAATAGTGACGCTTTTATACCGTGTGTTTTGACGACACAAGTCTTGCACACAAATACCATAAAAAACGAGCGGCAATGCGCCGCTCGTTTTTTACTTGAGAATTGGTTGCAACTATTAGTCAGACCCACCGTACCCGTAGCCATAACCGGGGAAACTAACTGCAGGCTTGTGATAATCGGTTATCTTAACTGGCTCAGCACCTTGTGCGTTACGGGCAAGCACAAATAGTTCGCTACCATTTTTGGCAAGCAGTAAGTAGTCATCTGTATACCAGCCATAGGGCTTAAAGCTATTCGATGACATAACTTCTTTACCATTTGCACCTTCTGCATCGCCAACAAACAGCACATTCTTGCCGTCACGGGCCTCATACCAGAAGGTGTTTTTTCCAGATGGTGAAACGAGATAGGTTATATATGCCTGATTATAAAAGTTAGTGTCATTAACCTCGGTAGTCTCGGCGACCGTCCCGTCATGGTATTCAAAGTATTTGTTTGGCGTTCCCGACAGCTTAAAATAAATCTCATCTGGGCGATATGGCGCGGCTTCGAGGTAACTCGATGACGTACTGTCGAACTCCTTAACGCCTTGCCTGTCTTCGCCATTCGCTTTTATGTGGTAAATTACATCCTTTTTACCGCTAATAAGCATTGGCGTATCATAATAGTTATTCCAATACTTCGCGTATACAATCTGGTCGTTGATAATGTAGATGCCGGTAAATGTTTCAGTAGCCCAGTTAAAAGCTCCTGTGCCAGTACCGTCGGTATCGTCTAATGTCGTAATCTTGCCGGTTGTGGCATTAAAAGTCTTAAGCGATTGCTGCTTTGGCTGCCAGCTCTGAACATTCGTGCGCGTCACACGATACACAAAATATTCATTTGACCAGCCAACGGGACTAAAGCTGACGCCATCACCTTCGTCGATAACCGACAATTTGTCATCTGCGGCATTAACTAAATACAGCTTGGTGCTTTTAGCGTCGCGCTTTGACTGGAGCGCGAGATATTTCCAATCGCGCGAAGCGAGCAGTACCGTCTGTGATTCATCTTCGTAACCAGTTGCTGTAACAACAGTACTCGCGTTGGCACCGTCGAGATCCGATTTCATGACATCAATTTTGCCAGTGCGTTTGCTCAAAAAGTAGACTTTACCGGTAGCAGTGAGACTAAAAGTATTCTTGTCATCAGTCTGTTCGGTGACAGTTACATCGCCCGCAACAGTATTGAATCCGTCATGTTTGAGGGTCGCGTTAATGGCGGTCTGGTCAGCGGGAAGGACGAGCGTTGCAGATCCATCCTCGGCGGTGGTCACCGCTGAATCACCGGCTGATATTTCGACACCGCCAAGCGGTGCCCCCGTTAACTTGTTAATAGTCTTAATCGGCACTTGTCGCCCAGTCGCTTCCATATTCAGCTGCAACGTTGACTGATTACTCAAAATGGGCACGAGCGTCGACCCTTTT
>DATLJN010000064.1:0-2086 GCA_035538835.1 Magnetospirillaceae bacterium | reverse complement strand
ACCACCGGGTTCTGGCATAGTTCCGTCTGGCATAGCATGCCCCGCCCCGCCAGCACCAGGCTCGTTTACAAAGAGCGTGAGATTGTCTTTTGTGAGCGCGGCGAAGCCTGGAGCTGGATGCGTTGTTACTTCAAATCCAAGCAACTTCGTATAAAACTCTATTGTCGAGTCTACATTTTTAACGATATATCGGACGTTCATAGTGTGTTTAGTATCCATGATGTGTTCTCCTATTTACCATGTTAAAGCACTATTTACTTTATAAATTTTAGCATAAGCTTTTATTGCCGACTAAGACATCTACACATCTGCGTCGCTAATGGCGTAGGCCAGTCGTTCGGACAGGTCACGGACATGAGTGCTCCGCGAGCTGGCAGCCGGCTTTGCTTTTCGTTTCGTACCTGCGCCTTTAGGTTTTGCCTCACTGCTAAGAAAACCGGCGAGCTGGCGAAGGAGTGCCGCTGGATCCTTATCAAGCATTAAAACGTCACGCCCAACTTCTACCCGGCGAGCGCCTGCAACAATGTCATCCCCACCGACTACCTGCACGGCAATTGGTGACGAAAGGTCATAGCCCGAAGCTTTTTCGTCGTACAGCACTGGGAACGCAACTGCTACCTGGTTTTCATTCAGTCGTGGCGAAGTCGGAAGCAACAAATGCCGGATTTCGGGATCGGCTGTAGCCTGCAACAACGAAAGTGTCGCTCGGCTTAAAGCCGATCGTTGGGCTGTGACCTGGTCAACCTCGCCGTGCATATCCTTTGCTTTAACAAAAAGCCCGGCGGCATTGGCATGGTAATCGCTAATTATACGTCTTACTGCATAGCGATCAGTACTGGTATATAACCCTCTTTCGACAGCAGCAACCTGAGCCGCCAAGGCAATATCCTGTGCCTCACCTGGCCGGCGTTTCCTTTTAAGCTGTCGCTCGGCACTTTGAAAAAGCTCAATTGCCACACCAAACTGCTGACGAGCTTCGTCGAGTAAGACCCGATCTTCACCAGCGTCGAGCGCTAACATTCGCGCATAGTCTAATTGCATCCAGGATAAAATGGCACGCTCTTCTGGCAGAATTCCCTCAAAGTGACGCAAACGATCGAGTTCCTTAAGATTGCTTAAAAACATTGCATCCATCGTCTGACCATCAAAATCGACAAGATACCACACTGCGGCGTCGGACATATCACGTTCAATTGGCTTCTCTTTTGTTGCCTCTTTAACGACATCTTCAGGCAAAATAATACCTAATGTCATCTGATCCTGAATTGTTTTATTTAGGCGACTAATCAGCATATCAGCTATCGCTTCAGTCCGACGAAAGCGATTTGCGCGGGCATTATTTTGGGTAAGCTCACCTTTACTTTTATGGCTTAAAGGTCGGCCGACGGGCTGGTAGTCAGGTGGCTCGATACCTAAATAATCGCGTATTGCAACAAATATGTCGTCCTCGTCCCCAAATTCATGCGGCTCCAAAACCAACAGCCGTGGATCATCGCCGGTGCTTAATTGTATCTGGACATCGTGTATACCCCGCTTGGCACTGTGCGCAGTAATATCCCACGATTGGCGGGGTGGAGTTGGCAAAAACCATCCATTCGTAAAGGCATGATACGTCAGGTTCGATGCTACGGTTAAGCCGTGGATAAACCGTTCTTCGTCTGCAGTTAGGTCGGGTTGGTCAATAAGCTCACCCGCAACCGTCCTGATCGTTCTAAGATACGGGAGATACCGTGTGCATGATTGTATCAGCGGTTTGCCTGTGACGATTTCGTGATGTTGCTTAACCGAACTCTCTGCAACCCGTGCCTGGGCCAGGGTTAACCTTGATGCATTTGGATCTAAACTGAGCTGTCGAAATGCCTGGCGCGCCGACTCAAAACCCGCGGCAATATCTTTAGGCGTATACGGCTCTTCGGTTGCATAATTGATATCACTGCGGACGAGCGCCATCGCCCGTTCAAGCTCAACCCAGGCGAGATCGTATGCCTGTTCAGGGCTCGGAGTCACACCTTCCCAGGCTTCGAGGACGAGTTCATAGTCGCGGGGCGACAGCCCGCCGACCGGCACAAACTCATCGGTGGCATGA
>DATLJN010000063.1:0-10724 GCA_035538835.1 Magnetospirillaceae bacterium | reverse complement strand
CCTGAGCCAACCCGTGCCGAAGTCAGCGATGTTGCGAACGCTGTTATTACTGGCGCCGACTGTGTCATGCTCAGCGACGAAACGGCTAATGGTCGCTACCCAATCGAGGCTATTGCAACCATGAAGCGCATCATTTTATATACCCAGGAACATGCACCCGTTCGCCCGTTGTTTTACCACGAAAGTGACCCAAGTATGCAAGATGCCATTAGTTCGGCAACCGTAACGCTGGCTCATCAACTTGGTGCCAAGGCAATTATTTGCGAAACCAAAACTGGGGTGACGGCTAAAAGTATCGCCTCACATCGACCCGGTATGCCAATTATCTCCGTCACTTCAGACGCGCGCGTGGTGGCGCAACAACTTTGCATGTTGTATGCCAACAAGAGTTTTTTGCGTCCCGATGGCGAACGTGCTGGCCTAGAACTAGCCCACGAACTAGTCGAACAAGATTTGCTGCAAAAAGGAGATACTGTTGTGTTGGTTTCTGGCCGACAGCCAGGGCTAACCGGCGGCACCGACACCATCCGCGTCCGCGTTTTGGAATAAAAAAAAGACCCCGTAGGGCTTACAAGACGTGCTCATCGTGGACCACCCGGTAAAGGCGGTCCACGATGTTTTGCCGTGGTATACGGCGGCGGTTACTTCATGTTTCGCAGGACGGCCAGTGCGCTGCGCAGGTCGTCCGCAGAGGGCATGGCATCCGTGGTGTGTGACCGCGTGCAGTTTGACTCGTGTGACGAGCGAAGTGCCGCCAGAGTCGCCTCTGTCTTACCGACCCCAATTGCGTCAATGTAGTCGGCGATCGCCGGATGTGTAGCGGGACCGGTGCTGAACATCGCTCCGAATCGCTCACAACCTGTGTCGTAGGCCGTTAACGCCGCTCTCCGCTTGTCGTCGAGCGTCATCAGGGGACTGTCGGTACCCATCATCGAGGGCCTCCTTTGGGTGAGGGTAACTGTATGTTTATATCATAAAAACAATTAAAAAGCAAGTATGTGAATGATAATTTGCTGATTTGAGATAAAAAAAGACCCGATAAGGGACTTGCGCATCTTGGGGTCGCCGAGCTGGCGACCCCAAGATGTTTGTTACTCTGCCCTGGCTGGCGGTTTTGCGCCGTGCTGGGGACAGGATTCAGCGTGCGCCGCGTACAGGTTCTGGCAAGCCAGTTCGTACGGGATGTCCGCGGCTTTGGCATACGCAACGATCGTTGGGTCGTTCCGTTTGACCATCAGGAAGATCAGTTGGACCTCTAGCGGTTTGATACCGAGCTCCGCGCAGGCGCGCAGCCACATCGTACCTGCCGCGAAGCGGGCGTCGTGCAGCTGCCTTGCTTCCTGTGTTAGCTCTGCCATCGTATCCGATTGGTCGGCGCCGGTGAGTGTGGCATAAGCCCTAGCCAAGTTGGATGCATGGGAAAGCACGTGCCGTTCTGCCTCGGAAGGCTCCGTGATGCCGGCGGTTTTACGTGCGAGCGATCGAAAATCGATGCCACCCAAAGGGGTGAAACTTATCGCTTCGACAGCTGCACGGCGAACCGCCAGAGCAATCGGGGAGTCCGAGGTGAGCGGTACGGTCATCGTAGTACCTCCTAAATGAGGGATAACTATATTATTTTACCATGTTTATTACATTTTGGCAATATTTCAGCAATTGAAATTACATATGGTTAAATAAAAGCAGTATGCCATTCACCAAAAAAACCATCAAAGACGTTCCGC
Organism: Magnetospirillaceae bacterium; assembly: GCA_035538835.1. Taxonomy (GTDB): domain Bacteria; phylum Patescibacteriota; class Saccharimonadia; order Saccharimonadales; family EFPC-124; genus EFPC-124. Next base: position 9,000 of record DATLJN010000063.1, on the reverse strand, counting down.
TGGAGCACAAGACGGTGCTGGTGCGCGCCGATTACAACGTGCCAATGCGCGTGGGTGCTATCGCCGACGATTACCGGATAGTTCAATCCCTGCCGACACTCCAGTTTTTAATAAAGGCGGGATGCAAGGTGGTGATCATGGCCCATCTTGGCCGGCCAAAAGGTAAGGTTGATAAAACGCTCAGCTTAGAATCCATTGCCGGACATCTGGGTAAATTGCTCGAAAAAAAGGTGATATTCGTGCCAGATTGCGTGGGCGATCGTGTAAAAGTGGCTGTTAAAAACGCCAAACCCGGCGATGTACTATTGCTCGAAAACGTGCGTTTCCACCCTGGGGACGAAGAAAATGATGCAAGTTTTGCAAAACGCCTCGCAATCGATTCAAGTGCCGATTATTTTGTGCAAGACGGATTTGGTGTTGTGCACCGTGCCCACGCCAGCACCGAAGGGGTAACGCATATTTTGCCCAGTGTCGCTGGATTATTGCTCGAAAAGGAAGCCAGCACGATCACAGATGTCATGAAGCATCCGAAACGCCCGCTCGTCGCGGTTCTTGGCGGGGCGAAGGTGAGTGATAAAATCACGGTTATCCAACGGTTTGTAGACATCGCCGACCAAATTATTATCGGTGGCGCTATGGCAAATACATTTTTTGCGTATCGCGGCTGGGAGATCGGCAAGAGCGTTTACGAACCCGGCGAAGACCAGCTTATCGAACGCATCTACGCCGATGCTCGCCGCAAAACTGATAATGTGGATGAATTTATCCTCCTGCCCACCGATGTCGCTGTCGCGCCAGAAATTGGCGGCCATAAGCGCACCATTGTTGATGTTCGCAGTGTGCAATCAGACGATTACATTTTAGACCTCGGCCCTACCAGCACCGACCTCATGCTTGCTCATATTAAAAACGCCGCAACGGTTGTGTGGAGCGGCACACTTGGTTACACCGAAGATATTATATTCGCATACTCCTCGGCCAAACTCGCCACAGCGCTTGCTGCTCAAAAAGCCCATACATTCAGCGTGGTTGGCGGCGGCGATACCGCCGATTTTGTGTTGCACTGGGATAAAAAAGGTGGCGACAGCTTTGGTCTGGTCAGCACAGGTGGCAGTGCCAGTTTGGAGCTTATGGCCGGCCAAACGCTACCGGGCATTGCGGCACTTATGAACGCCTAATCTACAAAGTGTGCCGGGAAAGCGTTAACGACAAAATGGTGGGCGTCGCCAAACAGCGACGGTTGTTCTTTAACATGGAGCGACCCATCCCGATGTGCGTCGTCTTTAAATGTGATGCGAATCAGTGCGCCAGATTCGTCAATAATGTCGACTTGTTCGTCTGTATTCATGTTTTTATAGTAGCATCCAATTTTTGTCTTTCCCAACTCGCTTATGGTAAGCTATTACCAAAGAGTAAACCAATTTCGCCTGGGCACGAATGGCTAAAAAACTGATTGTCGCAAACTGGAAAATGCACTTCACCGTTGGTGAGGCGAGTTTGTTTTTGCACAAATTACAAGAAAAGGTCGCCGGTTACCGCGATGTCGAGACCGTGCTCGCGCCAAATATGCTCACGCTCCAATCGCTGTCGCTACAAGTCGACCGCCGCAAGTTCCGACTGGCCGCACAAAATTGTTATTTCCGGGACGAAGGCGCATTTACCGGCGAGGTTTCGTCTACCATGCTGCGTGCGCTCGTTGATTATATTATTGTTGGCCACAGCGAACGGCGCCACGTATTTGGCGAAGACGACAAGCTGATCGGGCAAAAAGTACAGGCAGTGTTGCGTAACGGTATGCAGCCAATTTTGTGTGTCGGCGAAACCGCGCACCAGCGCATCGAGGGCGAAACCGCCCATGTATTGCATGACCAAGTTATCGCGGGTCTTGCCAACATCACTTCGGCCGAAATCGAAAAAGTTGTTATTGCCTACGAACCAGTCTGGGCAATTGGCACCGGCAATTACGATAAAGCCGACGACGCCGTGCAATGTGTCCGGCATATCCGTAAGAATGTCGAAGCGTTATTTGGTAAAAAAGCGGCATTAAGTATTCGCGTGTTATACGGGGGTAGTGTCGAGCCCGGCGACGCAGGCGGATATTTAGTCGCGCAAGGAATTGATGGATTATTAATTGGCGGCAGCAGCCTGAAAGCGCAGGCGTTTGCGAGTATCGTACAGCGCGCGCATGAACTGGCGAGCGCGTGATACGATAAAGGGAAATATGGAAGATTTAGACCTCGACGAGCTCGATCAAGCAGTGACCCAGCTGATGGATAATCCCAAAGGCAAGCCGGCTGCAAAAAAAGTGGTAACGCCCAAGGTTGAGGCTCCAAAAGCGGTTCCTGAGCCATCCAAAACTACACCGGCGCTCGATAGTCCTGTTGCTATTGCTGTCGCGCAAAAGACGCCACCCGCTCGTCCGCCAATGCCCAAACCAGCTGCACGCAAACGCATGCGGCCCGGTGCTATGGATATTATCCAGCGGCCCACTCCCGCGCGGCGCCTTAATCGTGAGGGTGCGGCACTCCAACCAATGAAACCGGTTATCCCTGAACCTCTCCAGCCCGCCCCGCCGTTACCCCCAGCCGCGCCCATCCGAGATCCAGAAGTTAGTGACGATTTACTCGCTTCCCTTAATTTGCTTGAAGATTCTAATAAAACAGTTAAGCCAAAGCCCGAAACTGTAGCTCCGGCTGCGTCCGAAAGCTGGCCTGACCCCATCGACCTGCATGATTTTGATGATGCAAAAAAAGAGGCACCTACACCAGAACTTACTGAAGAACCGCCAACATTACAGTCCGAGCCAGTACCGGTCGAAGAGCCCGCGCCGAGTCCTTTTTTGACAACTAAGGTCGAAAAGCGTCCGCTTGGCGCCTATGCGTCCGCTTTGCCACAGCCAGAAGAATCCGTCGAAGCTCCGGTTCCTAACCAAGAGACCAGCAAAGCCGAAATGGCCGAAGCATCTTTGCAAAGCAGTCATCATAGAGTCGACGAGTCCGAACCTGACCTACGCCAAATGTCGATCCCTCAGCAGTATCACACTGCCCAACCAAAACCGAGCGACACGGTTCATAATGTGTTTGACACCAAAGAATATCACGCGCCGCCGCAACCCATGCACACCGAGCGCCGCGGAGGGCCTTGGTTTTTGATTAGTGTTGTTGTGCTTATTGTGTTGATTGTTGCTGTGGCTGCGGTCGGCTATCTTATGATGACCGGTATGTTGGACATAAGTAAAATCTGGTAACTCTTCTTTAGTTGTGGTATAAATACGCTACTACCGACGCATGAGTGGAGGTGAGTTTTGTGTCGGATGTGCGCGATGTATGGGAAAACAATCTCGGGGAAAAATTGGTACAGGCTGTGTGTGACGCAGCAAGCGGCACGTTTATTACCGTCTATATTGCCCGGCCAGAAGGTCAGCGGATAGCTGGCATGACAACATATAGTGACGAGGGCTACAACCCTTGCTGGCAAACAACAACACGCCTCGCTTTTGGGGCACGGGCAGGCGCTGATATCATCGGTTTGACCAGCTCCTTTATGGCAGATTACCCCAAGGAAGCCGAGGAGTCACCCCGTTCCGATGGTGTCGGCATGCGTTTGTTTCGGGATAAAATGGTTGTCGGCGTCATTGGGCTACTTGGTCTGCCAGCTGCCGAAGCAGTGGCACTGATAGCGATTACCGCCCAGAAGTTCGGGCTGGTAACTGCGGAGCTGCGCACGTAGTGCTCACGGAAGAAGCTCATACATGGGTTTCACCCGTGAGCTTCTTTTTGTAAAAAATGGAAGGGGTTCTGTCAGCCGGCCTGGCAATCTTTTTTTTGTAAATCTCACCCTGGCGAGTTCGTTTACAAAAAAAAGATTGCCAGGCCGGCTGACACCCCATTAGTATTTATTGCTACAATAGATAGGTGAACAATACCGACCATCTTTTAATTGGCCTCAACCCCGAACAGCGTAACGCCGCACAAACTACCGAAGGCCCCGTACTCATCTTGGCTGGCGCCGGCTCGGGCAAAACAAAAACATTAACGCACCGTATTGCGTATATCATTGCCAGTGGCAAGGCGCGGCCAAATCAAATTCTAGCGGTGACATTTACAAACAAAGCGGCTAAAGAAATGCGTCAACGTCTGGCGCATTTGATTGGCGAGCAAAGCGAAGACCGCGCATTTATGCCGTTCATGGGTACCTTCCACAGTATTTGTGTGCGATTGTTGCGGTTCGATGGCGAGCACATCCAAATACCTAAAAATTACGTCATCTTTGATGAAGCTGACCGGCAAGGTGCGGTTAAACAAGCGCTTAAACAGTTGGGTGTTAGCGAAAAACAATATAGCCCCAGTAGTATCAGCGGCCTAATTAGCGGTGCCAAAAATGAACTCATCCCGCCGGCTGAGTATGGCCTACACGCCCGCCTTCCGCTGCAAAAAATCGCCGCCGACGCGTACGGCATTTACGAACGCATCCGCAAAGACGCCGCGGCACTCGACTTTGACGATTTAATTGGTGAGACGGTGCGACTACTTAAAACTGTGCCCGACGTGCGTGCCAAATGGCAGCGGCAATTTAAATATATTTTAATCGACGAGTACCAGGATACGAACGCCGCGCAGTATAATTTGGTGAAATATTTAACCAGCGACGATCATAATTTGTGTGTTGTTGGCGATGATTGGCAAAGTATCTACAGTTGGCGAGGTGCCAATTTTAAGAACATTCTCAATTTTGAACGCGATTACCCAAACTCGCTGGTTGTAAAGCTAGAGCAAAATTACCGCAGCACCAAGAATATTTTGGACGCCGCGCATAATGTAATTACTAAAAACCTGCAGCGTTCCGACAAAGCCTTGTGGACTAAAGCAGGGCAGGGGAGTCCGGTGCATATTCAGTATGTGTCGAGCGAGCACCACGAGGGCGAATTAGTGGTCAGCCGCATCAAAAACGCGGTGCAGATGCGCGCCCGGCGTTACAAGGATTTTGCGGTGTTGTATCGTACAAACGCCCAAAGCCGCGCGATCGAAGAGTCACTTATTAGATACGGCGTGCCGTATCGCATTGTTGGCGGTGTGCGTTTTTATGACCGCAAAGAAATAAAGGATTTAATCGCGTATCTCCGTTTGTTGTATCAGCCGTCAGACCGGGCGAGTTTTGTACGGATCGTTAATGTGCCAACTCGCGGCCTTGGTGCCATATCTGTTCAGAAGTTTTTGGATTGGCAGGCAAGTATGGGGTTAACCTTGTTGCAGGCACTCGAGCATGCCGAAGAAGCCGCGGCCCTCACCCCTAAGGCCCGCAAAAGTTTTGCCGATGTTGGGGAAATGCTCGCCCGGCTCAAAGAGGCAGCGGATACAATGAGTCTGCCCGATCTGTTGGAATCGCTTATTAAGCGCATCGGTTATTTAGATTACCTCAACGACGGTTCGCCGCAAGCCGAAGATCGCGCCGAAAACGTCAAAGAATTAATTACCGTGGCGCGCGAATACGCCGATCTAGGACTCGTGGGCTTTTTAGAAGAAGTCGCGCTCATCAGCGATCTCGACGCTGTGGCCGACACCCAAGATGCCGTGATTTTAATGACCATGCACGCTGCCAAGGGTTTGGAATTCCCCTGTGTGTTTATGATTGGTATGGAAGAAAGCATCTTTCCGAGTAGCCGCGCCCTGTACGACCAAGACCAGATGGAAGAAGAGCGTCGCCTCTGTTATGTGGGTATGACTCGTGCGCGGGAAGAGCTCATCTTAACGAGTGCTTCAAGCCGCATGCTTTATGGCACAACGCAGCACAATCCGCCATCACGTTTTTTGGCCGATATAGATGGTAAGGCCGATGTTTCGCAAGCGCCAGCCTTCGGCTACGAGCCGACTAATTTGCCTACTGACCCGTTAGAGCCCAGATATGTACCCGAAGGTGTAGATGTCGATGTGGGGGATATTGTGCAGCATAAAGTGTTTGGCCAAGGCAAGATTATGGCACTGGATGGCGCAAATGTGACAATTCAATTTAAAAGTGGCGTTAAAAGGTTGAATTTGGATTTTGCACCCCTGGAACGGGCATAAAAAATAGCCCAGCAGGGCTTTACGGGTGAAATAACAGAGTGAGGGGTAACCCAGATGGTGTGACCCGGCCTCAAGGCCAGGCCACACCATCGATTTAGGGAGTTGGGGTTGGAGTCGCTGGGGTTGCGGCCGGCCGACGCTTGATAAACCAGCGCCGGATGAACCGAATACCCAGGAGCACGAGGCAGATGCCCAGCACGATGCACCCAGTCCAGATGGTGATGCCACCGAGAACGGATGCACCGCCGTGGGCGAACCCAGCGACAGTATTCATCCAGCTCTCGAGCTCACCAGTACCGTACAGGTACCGCTGAATCGCCAGATACACCAGACCCCAGCTCTGCACCATCACCGCAAGGTAGATCGTCGCCTGGAGAACCCAGCCCAGCGTCTTGAGCATCGTGCGTCCCAGGGTGACCAGGGGCCAGATGCCGTCGGCGAAGGGCTGCTTGATGGCGCTCACGAACGACTTGATCGTCAGTATCGCGCCCAAGAGGGTGACGATCACGGCTGCTGCCAGTCTGAGACTGACTCCAGCCAGGCTGTGATCGGAGTAGCTGGTGAACAGGTGGTGGATGAACACCACGCTCATGGTGATGAGCATGGTAAGCGCCCCGCCGCCCATCGGCTTTTTGTTGACCTTGCGGAATGCGATCAGGCCATAAAGGCCAAGCAGAACAGGCAGGATATCTGCCAGCCGCTCTTGGTACGGATCCACGTAGCCTCCAACTGAGGGTGTTTACCCTTAGGGAATTGTTACAAAAGGGCTCACAGATGACAGCTCTTATCAGCTATGAGCCCTTTTGTACCTCACTCTGTTAAGGTGTTACCACATCTGTGGTAATGTATGTATAATACAATAAAACATGTTTTTAGTCAATATTCTTAGGAGTTTACAAGCAGCCCATTCCCGGGTAAATCAAAAGAGGTACCCTTAGGTGGTAATGCGATGACACCAGTTCCATCGCTCTTAATACTTCTTACCTGGAGCGGTGTTTCCCCGAGAACAATGCCACTGTAGGTGATATACCCATCTTGTGCCCAATCGGCCACTGTTTTTATCTCGGCCCCTGTAGTAATTTGGCGCGCCATTGAACCATCCACCTTAGCCACGAAGATTTGACTTATATAGTCGGCATCGTAGGCGCTAAACGCAATCTGATCTCCTTTTGGCGAAAAGACCGCCGCAGATCCGTTGCCGATAAATTGTTTGTCGGCCCCAGTTTGTGCCTGCACACTGTACATCTTGCCGCCAGTTGGTCGGTAAAATTCGCTGTAAAGAAGTTTTGTACCATCTGGGGACCAATCTGGATTTCCCAGCCAGACTCCGGCGCATATGACCTTTTGTAGCTGTTTTGTCTGGACCACCATAACGTTGATACAGCTTTCGTATGGCCCTTCGGTACTAATTGAGGTAAAGGCGATTTTTGTACCATCTGGGGACCACACAGGGTTGCGATAATCGTGCTTGTTGCTTGAGGTAAGCTGTGTTTGTTGCTGAGTACGCATATCAAGGAGCACGAGGGCCTCCTCGAAGTCGTCGGGGTCATCTGTCGAAGCAAAAACGACGCGCTTGCCATCTGGCGACGCAGCTGGTTCTTTATCGTCATTCGTACTGTTAGTGAGGCGACGAACATTATTGCCATCGCGCTCTGACGCATAGATCTCCAGATTACCATCTCTGTTAGACGCAAATACAATTGATTGAGATCCCGCCGCCTGCGTGGGTAGCGCAACACTTCCGCTAAGCATAATGCCAGCAGTAAACACGCCAAGAGTTATCTTAATTTTTTTATACATACCACTCCTTTGCATAATTATTTACATACTTGTTACGGATGCGGTGGTTAAAAAGTTGCAGCATGATGGAAAAAGAGAAGGCTCTTGATAAGAGATGTTGATTTTTTTTAGTTTTTGTGATTTAATATGCATATGGTTTGAGGCAATATCGCTCCTAGCCTGAACATCTTACACCCCCTTTACCCTTCTCCACCTGGAGGCAACGCATGTGTATCCCCACCGTCACCGTGACCGCGAGTCCCGGTGCCACAGTCAACATCGGTTGCTGCAGCGGGCGTTCTGCCTGCAGGTGCAATCACGGCCGGTCGTATCGCCGCTTCGGTCTCGGGTTTATCGGAACCTTCCTGTTGTTCTGTCTCCGTCAGTGGCGGCGCCAGCGGAAAACGGTCCGTGACCTGCAGGCCCGCGTCGTCGAACTCGAGAAACAGAAGGCCGCGAACCTCAAGAGCATCATCGCGCTCATCCAGCAGAACACCCCGGCGTGTACGGCGACCCACGAGGTCCGCTACATCCGCTCGGAGCGGCTCTACTTCCTGACCTGGGTGCTCGGCCTGATCTTCGCCGCTTTCGGCGCGTTCGGATCCGCGGTACTCGTCAACTTCTTCCGGAGCACGACCATCACCGACGGCACCCCGCTCGGCTGGATCGCTACCTCCATCGCCGACAGCACGGCCTACGCCTGGCTGTTCGGCATTGCCGGCACCTTCGTGGTCACCACGATCGGCATGCTCATCGGGTACATCATCGACCGCATCGCAAACGTCCGCTCCGAGCAGGAGCTGTCGGGACCGGTGACTCGATGAGGGGTACTCGTGGCGGCCTGCCGCTCCTGATCATGGCTTTGCTGGCGGGTTCCGCGCTGTTGATTTTGGTTGGTCTGCTGCCCTTTGTGCAGTTCAACCGGAATCCCGCCGTGGCCACTCCGCAGCCGCAGCCATCCCCGCCGCCCAAGACCTTGTGTCTGCAGCGACTGGCACCCTTCCACCACTTTGGTCTGCCGGTTGATCCGGAGGGCTGGGGTCCTGGCCAGGATGTCAAGCACGGCAAGTACGACTTTGGCCCCTCCGCGGTGCCGACGGGTATCGACCAGCTCACGCCGGCCGATGCCATGACGGCAGTCAAGCAGATCTATATCAGA
>DATLJN010000062.1:0-9859 GCA_035538835.1 Magnetospirillaceae bacterium | reverse complement strand
TTTTATGCGCTACCAGCGGCCGCAACGTGGCCGGTTACGCGAGTTTTGGCAACTCAATGCTGATATTTTTGGGGTCGAAACCATCGATGCAGAAGTAGAGGTTATCACGATGGCCGACGAAATTATGAAGGCCTTTGGCGCGAGCGACAAAATGTACACTATCAAAATTAATAGCCGTCATCTGGTGAATTTTTTGATGGCTGAATATCTGGAACTGGATATTGTCCAGTCGCAACTGATGATCAAACTGTTTGACCGTAAAGACAAAATCGAGCCGGCAGAATTCCGCGACCAAGCCGCCGATATTTTTGATCCAGAGAAAGTAGCTGACGGTCTGCGCAAGATCGGCGCGTTATTTGCGGCAAAAAGCATGGGCGATCTGCCAAAATCTATCCTCGAATCAAGCGCGATTGTGCAAGTACAAACCTTGTTTACTTTATTGCGCGAACACGGGGTTAAGAGCGCTACCTTTGATATCGGCCTGATGCGCGGCCTCGATTATTACACCGACATCGTGTTTGAAGTCTTTGATACTAACCCCGAAAACCCCCGCGCCCTATTTGGCGGTGGCCGCTACGACGGGTTGGTGGGACTTTTCGGCGTTGAGCCGATCCCCACGGTTGGCTTTGCACCTGGCGACGTCACATTGACTGACTTTTTAGAAACGCACCGTTTGCTCCCCAAAGTCAGCACTAAAACCGAAGTATATATGGTGGTGCTTGGCGACGCCTTAAAAGGCGCGCAAAAACTTGCCGGCCGTTTGCGCAGCGAAAACGTCAACGTCGAAGTGGATATAACCGGCCGCAAGCTGGACAAACAAATCAAAACTGCCGTTAAAAAAGGCATCCCGTTCCTACTGTTTGTGGGTCAAAAAGAACTCGACGAAGAAATGTTCACCCTTAAAGATCTCGCAAAAGAAAAGGAACACAAACTCGAATTTAGCCGCCTTGTGAGCATGGTTAAAGATTATCGCCACAGCGATGATGATATTGTATAGTACTTTCTTTTTCTTTTGCTTTGTTGTATAACAGAAACACTCTTGACATAAGAGAGTCATCACGCCGTTACACCGGCACAGATAGGGTGAGTCATGAAGACCTTACACTGGCTCAAAGGTCAGCTGATAGACCTGCTACAGATGGGAGGTTTGGGGCTTCAGGCCGTTGTGCTTTTGCGCTGGATTATCGAAGGTGACGCCAGCTCGGTGGCCTTTGGTGCTAAGTACTCCATGATCGGCCTGACCGCCTACCTTGTTGGCCACAACTGGGATAGGCCGGATGTCACGTGGATCAGTCGGCTCAAAAGCGTGGGAATCTACATGGCATTCATGAGCGTTCCCATAGCTATTCTCGCTAATCATGCACTGTGGTTCATAGGTCTGGTCATCGGTGGTGTACTGACGGCTATTTGCGGAGCCATCTTCGGATCTACGCCTGAACCTCAGGAAACTCGTGAGAAGCAAAAATAACCCTTCGTTATCTAGAGTAAGGGAGCGACGCTGCAATATTGCGTCGCTCCCCGAGTTTAACAAGGGCGGCTAGGCTACTCGGAGCAAACTGTTTAAGCTGTAAAAATTATCATATCGCGCTATACTGTTCAAGATGAAACACAGTATTAAGAACCAATCTGACACAAAAGTGCTGGTGACTGTTACGCTCAGCGCGGACGAACTGGCCGATATTAAACAAAAAACACTGCGTCGCTTGGCCGACAAAGTTAAAGTGGCGGGTTTTCGTCCGGGCAAAGTGCCAGCGAATGTCGTCGAAAAAAATATTGACCCGACGATGCTCAGCAGCGAAATGCTCGAAGATGCGGTAAATGCGTCGGCAATCGAAGCATTTGATGCTGCCAAACTAACGCCGCTCGACCGGCCCAAAGTTGATGTCCAAAAGTATGTCCCCGGCCAGGAATTGGTATATACAGCAGAGGTCGAGATCGTCCCGGCTGTAAAGCTTGGTGACTACAAAAAGCTCAAGGCAAAAAAAGAGATGGTTAAGATCACCGAAAAAGATGTTATGGAAGTTATTGATCGCTTGCGCAAAAGTGGAGCGGTTAAAAAAGACGTTACCCGCGCCGCTAAACTTGGCGACGAAGTTATTATGGATTTTGCGGGCACTGACAAAGAAGGTAATACTGTACCTGGCGCCACCGGCACCGATTACACCCTCGAACTTGGTTCAAACACATTTATCCCTGGCTTCGAGGACGGCTTGGTTGGCAAAAAAGCCGGCGACACGTTTGACCTTGCCTTGACATTCCCTAAAGATTACCACCACAAACCACTCGCTGGCGCCAAGGTAACATTTGCCGTTACGGTTAAAGCGATCAAAGAATCGATGACCCCAAAACTCGATGATGCATTTGCCACCACTGTTGGGCCATTTAAAACTGCCGACGAGCTAAAGGCTGATGTTACCCGCGAACTTACCGAGCAAAAAGAGCGCGAAGCTGTTGAGAAACTCAAAGATTCCTTAGTTGAGCAGCTAGTAAAGGGGAGCCACGTTCCCGCGCCTCATGTATTAATTCACGATCAGCTCGAAGGTATCGAGCGTGATTTCGTCCAAAATCTTATGTATCGCGGCATGACCCTCGATCAATATTTGGAGCAACAAGGTAAAACTAAAGAACAGTGGCGCGAAAAGGACCTGCACGAACAGGCTGAGCGTCGCGTACAAGTTGGCTTGGCGCTTGCCGAGCTTAGCAAGGTCGAAGGAATTGAGGTCGCCAAAGAAGAGCTCGATGCCCGCCTGGCAGAAATGTTGGAGCGATATAATCACGCACCCGAGATTGTTAAGCAGCTTGATACGCCAGAAGCGCGCCGCGATGTCGCCAACCGTGTGTTGACCGAAAAAACTGTCGACCGTTTGGTTGCGTTGAATACAAAAAAGTAGTATCGTTTTTAGCGACAGAGACCGTTCGACAGTAGGGAACCCCATGCTCATACTGGATGTGAGCCTGCTTACAATGCAAGGCGTGCTTGGGTTTGTTATTGCGATGGCCAATCGCGCTGCACACGAAGGTTCGAGCCCGAAAGAAGGCGCCCCTGGTAAAAAATGGGTACTTAAAAATAGCTGGCTGGCACTTTTGTGTTCTGTCGCAAGCATGCTTGTGGTAATAGTTATGTTAATCACCTCGTTCCTGTGGCCTGGCTTGGTGCACCTGACTATCAGCGCCGTGAGCCTACTCATTGCCGCGTTTTCCGCGGCTCAGACGAAGAAGTATTCAAACAGTTGAAGCGCTACCCCTCTCGCCCAGTTACAACACACTGGGCGAGAGGCCGGGGTCTCTGTCGCAACTTTGATGATAAATTTAGCACTCTTGACTCACGAGTGCTAATTTTTATACACTAAAAATACTATGACACAGCCTAAAAATTATCTTGTCCCCACAGTTATCGAAGAGTCGCACATGGGTGAGCGCGCTTTTGACATTTACAGCCGCTTACTTAAAGAGCGCATCATTTTTTTGGGCGAAGAAGTAAACGAACACACCGCAAACCTGATTGTGGCGCAAATGCTACATCTCGCCTACGAAGATCCCAAAAAGGACATCCATTTTTATATTAATAGTCCGGGCGGCAGCGTATATGACGGTCTTGCGATTATCGACACCATGAATTACATCAAACCAGATGTACAAACTATTGGTATTGGGGTGCAGGCGAGCATGGGCGCTGTCTTGCTTGCAGCGGGCGCAAAAGGCAAGCGCTGTTTGTTGCCGCACAGCCGGGTGATGATTCACCAGCCGCACAGCGGCACGCAAGGGGTAATGACTGACATGGAGATTAGTCTTAAAGAGGGACTCCATGTTAAGGCGACGCTCATCGATCTCATGGTTAAGTACACTGGGCACAAGCGCGACAAAATCCGCGACGACATGGAGCGTGATTTTTGGATGGGCGCTAAGGAAGCGGTTGAATACGGCGTAGCTGACAAAGTTATCGAAAAAGCCTAAAATTGTCCGTGCCGCAATAACTTTATATAATCGTATTACTCATGAAAGGAGTGATGCGATATGCCCAGTGCGTCAGGATTGGCGCTTCTGCCGTATCCAATGGTAAAACCCGAAGTCCTCGGTGCGCGCATGGCCGCCTTGATCCGAAGTAACCAAACGCGGATCGCTCGTGAGTTCCCGAGCGTGGCCACGCGGTATGCGTCGCTGGAAATGGCAACTCGGTCGGTGGCCAAGGTTACCAGGAGCGTCACCAGCAGTAACGGGATGTTCGCGGCTTATGCTGTCACATTCGATGGCGTGGTGGTTGGCGCCGCGACGCTTATGCAAAAAACGCTGACAGGGAGGGGATGGAAGTTTGGACGTACCTTGGTAAAAGGTCCGTTGCTCGCCGGCTGGCTTGGGTCATACGAGCTTAGGCCCGATGGAGCGACGCTGCCCTTAATGCCGGGCATCTTGTGCTTGCTTGCGCAAGAGATCCGGCAGACTGATATGCCTGGCACGCCCTGGACACTCGCCCGACCCGACCACGGCCATACTGTTGTCTGTCTCATGGAGAGAGGCAATGGGTTTGGCGGCTTCTATGCGCCATTACCGCCCGGCAATTACGGCCGCGTCGACGGCGTGGATGAACCACGCGCGCTCTACATTCCCAACGGAACCAAAACCAAGTAAATGAGTCGTGGTGGTGACCGCGTTAGCTGGCTTTATGTCGGCATCACCAACTAATGACGTTAATCTGGGCGGTTTTATGCCCGGAGGTTGCATTAAATAATGTAGCATTATATAATTTTCATCGTCTTCGAAAGGAGTTGATGCGACATGCCCAAGGCGACAGGCCTTGCGCTCGTACCATATGCGCGAAAAATGGATAGGTTCACGCTCTTAGGCGTGCGCCTCTCGTCGCTTATGGAGAGTAACCGCGACCGTATTGTGGTTGACTTTCCGGCGGTCGTCGAGAGGTATGCGACGCCACAGAGCGGGATCAAAGCTGTCGACGCGGTTGTCCGGACCATGAAACATGATCCGACATTCGTTGCGTTGGCGGTGACGTTCAACGGGGCAGTGGTTGGCGTTGCGACGTTGATCTGCCGGAAACTGATGGGCGTGGGCATGTATTGTGACACGGCCATCGCCGATGGGCCGCAGGTCGCGTACTGGTTCTGCGCGCGAGAGGTGCGACCCTACACCATCCCTTCACCGCTGTTGCCGCACATTCTGCCCCTTTTGGCGCAGGAGGTGCGCGATCGTCAACTGCCCGGGACACCGTGGACGCTTGTCAGGCCGGCCAACCAGCATTCGGTCGCTTGCTTGGCGGACGCTAACAACGGTTTCGGCGGGTTTGTTCCCTGGCACGGTGTTTCGGACTACACCCGCGCTGGCGACGGAGTGACCGAGCTACGGACGCTCTACCATGCAAGATTGTCGAACTAACTGCCTGCTTGTTTGTGCGACGTGGGGGTGACCGCGTTCAAGCTGGCTCCACAAGAGCCAGCATCACCCATCCCAGGTTCCCCCTCGTTATTATTGCAAATTCTACAATAAAATTATTAAAAACTCCTTGACGACAGTGGAAAACTCGCGCATACTACACGCTAAGAAGTAGTGTAAGTTAGGTGTACTATATCTGCGAGCCAGTTGGCCACTGGATATCCGCAGGTTACCTAGACTTAGTTGACCTTCGGGCTACGAGATCAACAAATTTTAAGATGCAAGGGGCATTTTTAGAATGAGCAAACCTGCTGAAAAAACAGTGACGGGCGCCCAACGTGTTTTCTTTACGCAAGATGACACCGCGCTGAGCCTGCCAAACTTGATCGCTCACCAAACGAACAGCTTCAAATGGTTCGTCGAAGAGGGCTTAGGTGAAATTTTTGCCGAGATTAATCCAATTGAGGATTACACTGGTCAGAAACTTGAACTGCGTTTTAAAGATTATCGCTTTGTCGAACCAAAGATGAGCGAAGTCGACGCACGCGAAAACAATATTAGTTTTGAAGCCCCGCTCAAAGCAACGGTCGAGCTCACAAATAAAGTGACTGGCGAAGTTAAAGAGCAAGAAATTTACCTTGGTGACTTCCCCTGGATGACTGAACGCGGTACTTTTGTTATTAACGGCGCCGAGCGTGTTGTGGTAAGCCAGCTAATTCGTTCTGCTGGTGTTTTCTTTACCTCCGACGCGAGCGCTGGCCGTAACTATTACGGTGCAAAAATCATTCCTGGCCGCGGCGCGTGGCTCGAATTCGAGACAGCAAGCAACGGCGCCTTATACGTAAAAATTGATCGCCGCCGCAAAATTCCAGTAACGACATTGCTCCGCGCCTTGGCCTACCCTGGCAACACCGCGATCAAAGAGCTATTTAAAGATGTCGACACTGGCGAACTTAGCTACATCGACGCCACCCTCGACAAAGACCCGGCAAAAGGTACCAACGAAGCTTTAATTGAGGTCTACCGCCGCCTCCGCCCTGGCGATCTGGCTACTGTTGATAATGCTCGTGAACTGCTTACCCGCATGTTCTTCGACTTTAAGCGCTTCGATTTTAGCCGCGTTGGTCGTTACAAAATCAACCAGCGTCTTGGACTCGACGTTGCCAATACCGCCGAAAACCGCGTGATGCGTATCGACGATCTCGTCGCAATCATTAAAGAATTGATCCGTCTTAACATTACGCAAGAAGCCGCCGACGACATCGACGCACTCAGTAACCGCCGCGTTAAAATGGTCGGCGAACTTGTACAGCGCCAGTTCCGCATTGGTTTGCTGCGCATGGAGCGCAACGCCCGCGACCGCATGAGCATGTGCGACATCGAAACAGTCACTCCTGGCCAGCTTATTAACGCCCGCCCAGTTGTTGCCGCTGTTCGGGAATTCTTTGCATCCAGCCAGCTTTCGCAGTTCATGGATCAAACTAACCCGCTCGCCGAACTTGCTCACAAACGCCGCCTTTCAAGCATGGGACCCGGTGGTCTTAGCCGTGAACGCGCTGGTTTTGATGTCCGCGACGCACACGCAACTCACTACGGCCGCCTCTGTACTGTAGAAACGCCAGAAGGTGCCAACATTGGTTTGGTTATCAACATGGCTAGCTATGCTCGCGTCAACGAATACGGCTTTTTGGAAGCACCATATCGCCGCGTTGTTAAGGGTAAGGTAACCGACGAAGTTGTGTATCTTGATGCTGCTGCCGAAGGTAAAGAAATCATTGCCGAATCTGGCAACGAGCTTAGCGACACCGGAAAGTTTAAGAACAACCGCGTATCTGCTCGCGTTAACCTCAAGCCTGGTGAAGCCGATGCCTCCGAAATCACCTTTATGGACGCCGCCAAGAAGGAAATCTTGGGTTCAACCGCTGCGTTAATTCCATTTATCGAGAAAAACCGCGTTGACCGTTCATTGACCGGTTCGAACATGCAGAAGCAAGCGGTTCCGCTTATTAAGCCGACCAGCCCAATTGTTGGTACTGGCATGGAGCGCGCGATCGCTCAGAACTCCGGCCAGCTTGTGGTTGCCGAAGACGCAGGCGAAGTTGTAAAGGCCGACGGCGCCCAAGTGCAGGTTAAATATAAAGACGGTGTTAAGATTTACACACCGATGCACTTTAAGCGCAGTAACGACGGCGAAAGCATCAACCAGCGCGTTGTCGTAAACCGTGGTGACAAGTTGCAAAAAGGTGACACAATCATCGAAGGTATGAGCATCGCCGACGGCGAACTTGCTGTTGGCCGCGACCTCATTGTTGCCTTTATGCCTTGGGGTGGCTATAACATGGACGACGCCATCATCCTGAGTCAGCGCATTGTGCATGAAGACGACCTCACCAGCATTCACATCACCGACTACATGGTAGAGGTACGCGAAACCAAGCTAGGGCCAGAAATCGTCACCCGCGACATTCCTAACGTATCCGAAGAATCACTCCGCCACCTCGACGAAAACGGTATCGTGCGCATTGGCGCCGAAGTTCATGCCGGTGACATCTTGGTTGGTAAAATTACGCCAAAGGGTGAGCAAGAACTCAGCTCAGAAGAACGCCTGCTCCGCGCTATCTTCGGCGAAAAAGCCAAAGACGTCCGCGACACCAGCCAGCGCATGAGCAACGGCAAACACGGCAAAGTTGTCGGCGTTAAAGTGTTCAGCCGCGATAACGGCCACGAGCTCAAGGCCGGCGTATTAATGCAAATTCAAATCTTTGTGGCGCAAATGCGCAAAATCAGCGTTGGTGACAAGCTTGCAGGCCGCCACGGTAACAAAGGTGTTGTTGCCCGCATTATGCCTGTCGAAGACATGCCATTTATGGAAGACGGCACTCCGGTTGATGTGATCTTGAACCCACTCGGTGTACCAAGCCGTATGAACCTTGGTCAGCTGTTCGAGACTCACCTTGGTATGGCTGCCCGCGCCCTTGGCTACAAGGTTGCAACGCCGCCATTTAACGGGGTATCGCAAGAAAAGATTGTTGAAGAACTCAAAAAAGCTGGTCTGCCAGAAACTGGTAAGCTTCAACTGTTTGACGGTCGCACCGGTGAAGGCTTTAAAGAACAAGTTGCCGTCGGTAATATGTACATGATGAAGTTGCATCACATGGTCGCTGACAAGATTCACGCCCGGTCAATTGGGCCATACACAATGGTTACCCAGCAGCCGCTCGGTGGTAAGGCGCAAAACGGTGGTCAGCGCTTCGGCGAAATGGAAGTATGGGCACTCGAAGCGTATGGTGCCGCAAACACCTTGCAGGAAATGCTCACCATTAAGTCCGACGACGTGTACGGCCGTGCAAAAGCCTACGAATCGATCATCAAAAAAGAACCAATCACTGGTCCTAAGGTCCCAGAAAGCTTTAACGTGCTTGTAAAAGAACTACAAGGTTTGGGCTTGCGTGTCGATTTAGTAAGTAACCGCGAATTAGTTGATGCCGAAGCCGTGCTCGCCACAAACATCCAGGCCGAAGCTGCCGCCCCTGCTACAATTACTGCCGACGACGTAAAACCGCTGGATGTAACTGTTGCCGACGAAGCCGACGAATTTGGTGAAATCGACCTGGGTGACGGTATGACTGTCCAAGATGCCGATGATGTAAACGACGATGATATCGCTGCCGCCGCAGCACAAGAAGACGAAAAGGAGGTGGCGTAATGGTCCGTTTAAACCCAAGTACAAGTATTGCCGATTTTGATGCCGTGCGATTAGCCGTGGCTAGTAGCGACGACATCATGGATTGGTCTTACGGAGAAGTATTAAAACCCGAAACAATTAACTATCGCACCCAAAAACCAGAACGCGACGGTTTGTTCTGCGAACGCATTTTTGGACCGGTAAAAGATTTGAATCCACACAATAACAATCTCAAAGGCATTCGCAGCCGCGAAGCAGCCGTTGATAAGAACGGCGAGTTGGTTACCAAAAGCATTGTTCGCCGCGAACGCATGGGTCACATTGGCTTGGCTAGCCCGGTTGCACACATTTGGTTCCTTCGTGGCACACCAAGTGCTATGGGATTGCTACTCGGCTTAACTGTCCGCAATCTCGAGCGTGTCGCATATTTTGCCAGCTATATCGTTAAAAATGTTGACATGGACAAGCGCGAGCAATTGCTTGCCGACGCCGACGCCGAGTACGAGGCTGCAAAACTCGCAATCAAAACCCGCTACGAAAAAGATGCCGAAGTACAAAACGCCGATGTAAAAACGTTGGCACTTCAACAAAGCAAAGAACTCGACGAACTCACCGAAGGCTACTTGCAGCGTAAAGCCCAGCTCGACGGTATGCAAAAAGCTCTGCTCATTAGCGAAACCGATTACCGCAACCTGCCCGATGAATACCGCGATATCGTCGAAGTTGGCATGGGTGGCGCAGCACTACGCGAACTACTCGAACAAATTGACCTTGCCAAACTCATTAAAGAGC
>DATLJN010000061.1:0-5211 GCA_035538835.1 Magnetospirillaceae bacterium | reverse complement strand
GTTTTTAAGTTGCGGCAAACGCAGTTTTGTAAATATGGGCCGGAGTTCTGCAAAAATACGCTCTTCAAAGAACAACAAAATAAGCCAATCACCGAGGAGACTGCCGATCGCAACCAAAAGCGCGAGCAGCAGCGGATCTAAATGCTGGGCAAGCTCGACTACCAAAAGTAGCGCTGGTGCCGCCGTAAAAAACGACACCGAAAGCAACCCGGCCGCAATACCACTGATATACCCTGCATCATCGAACACGCGGAATATGCTCGCCAAAAGCGCACTATCAACCAACAAAACAAATAGGATCAACAGCAGAATCGCAAGCGTTGTATGCTTATATTCGTAAGCGAGCCACCACTTGTTCAGTCTTTTGATCACGTCCCGCCTATGTGTTCTCGTTTGGTTTAGTAAGACGCATCAGTGCAAGCTCCATTGCAGCTTGTTTGAGGCTTCGTTTGTGTTCGTCGGCATAGGCTAGCATAGAATGTGCAGCCCGCACTAAAATGCCGTTCAGCATGGTATTTACTTCTTCTTCGCTCCAATGCTCGCCTTTAATATTTTGTTGCCATTCTAAGCAAGACACGATGACACCGCCGGCGTTTGCAACCACATCAGGCAAAATATCTACTTTTTTGCCCTGTAAATACGTTGCTGCCGCCTTGGTGACAGGGCCGTTGGCAAGCTCAACAATAACGTTTGTCTTAATATCGTTAACGTTAACCTCGTTTACCGCGTCTTCGAGTGCAGCAAGTACCAGAATGTCAACTTTAAGACCCAAGATATCATCGCGCGGCAGCGGTTGCTGGTCTTTAAGGTCGGGCAGCGTCTCGGGCCGTGTCGCTGTTTTACCAACAGTAATGCCTGTTGGTTTATGCCAAGTGTGTTTACTATTTGATACGGCCACAACTTTAATGTGTGGATATAGCTCGGCTAAAACTTGCGCAAACCAAAAACCGACATTTCCAAAACCTTGTATGCCAACGGTGAGCGGTTTGTCGGCGAGACCCTTACGTTTGAGATACTCACCAAGTACAATCACACCGCCACGGCCAGTAGCAGCTTCGCGGCCGGCGCTTCCGCCGCTTGTAAGCGATTTGCCGGTAAACGCACCCGGGTCCGGTTGGCCGAGCTGTTTAGCCAGTTCGTCGGACATCCAATCGATAATTTGTGCATTAGTATTTACGTCGGGTGCGGGAATATCTTTTTTAGATCCGATATGAGGAGCGAGGTGGCGGGCATAGGCGCGCGATAATTCCTCGATCTCTTTTGGCGACAAGCTCCGTGGGTCAACCACCACACCGCCTTTCCCGCCCCCAAGCGGCAAACCAACCGCCGCAGTTTTAATGGTCATCAGGGTCGCCAAGGCCCGTACTTCGTCGAGTGTGACACCAGGGTGGAATCGAATCCCCCCTTTATATGGCCCGCGTTGACTATTATGTTGCACGCGATAAGCCTGATATTTTTTACCACCGGCCTCAATCTCAAAGACGTGTTCGGCCTCTATTTCTAAAATGGCGTCGATGGTCTTTGGGCTGTAACCGAGCGCCTCAGCAGCTTCCCGAATAGTTGTCTGGGCAGTTTGGAGCATCGTGTTCATAGGTCCCTCGTAGAAGATTATAGTTTTATTATACGCCCCATGCGTGTAAAAACTTGCATGCTAAAAACACGCGCGTAATAATAAAGTAGTACTCATCCCGGACTTTGCGTAGCCGAACGGGGGTAGCTGGGGTGAGTCTGAGGTCGCACCCCGTTTAGCGGCCGTCGTAGGCCAGTGGTACTGTGCATTTCCCCTGCGCAGGCCAGACATATATACGGCTTCCTCATACCGCGTTCTTAGGAGCGTTGGCCGGAATCCGCCCGCTTACGACGGCCCAAAAAACATTAATGTGTCCGGACAGCCTATGAGTCCGGACACCAGGTTCGCAGTGTCTGCGTTAAGGCGTCTCTACGGACGCCAGTCACTCGCTTAACGCGACTGCGGTAGTCGGTGCCGATTCCAACCAAGGCCGGTACAGAACTAGGGTGCCACTGGCGTTGACGGGAGCTCCTTAAGGGAGTAACGATCAGTGGCACCACCTGGTTCAACCAAAAGCGGACCCAAGCGGTCCGCCTTTTCTTTGGATAATGTTACAGTCCCCGCCTACCCTCCCTTTTACGGGATGTGGGTAGGGCGGGACATGTACTACATCGCAAGGGCGACGCAAATCGCCATTATCGAACCGGCCAGCACCATTTGGCGCAAGCGCCGGCTACGCGGTAGCAGCAATCTGTTCGGTTGCTTGAGTGCCACGGTAAACGCCGCAATCGCCACAAGAATGTTCGCACCCAACACCCAGTACGCAAGCGGTGCGATAAACGCGTCCTCGTTAATCGAAAGCGGCACCTGCACACGCTGCCTGAACACGTAGATCGCCACGAGTATATTGACGAACATGGCGATGAAGCAGCACGTGCTCAAGTGAGCGATGTGACTGGTCATATCGGAAAGTTCCCGTTGCTCAAGGAGCCACACTTCGTCTTCGTCGGTGAGCCCGGACACAATGTTGGACCCGTCCTCCACGTCCTCCTCCAGAGGGGTAGTTGGTCGATGATACATGTCGTTGGCCAGTTACCCGGCAAACTTACTAATTATTACAATAAACTTAAGACTTTTGCAATGGGTCTCTGTAAGTATCTCTGGCTTCATAAACAGGGATACGCACACAGTCGGTCGTCACGCCGCCGTCCCAACGGGTGGGATAGGCGGCGCGACAAGCACCAGATAGAATGATCACGCTCACCGGGCCGCCAGTTCCAGAATGACCTGGTAGATGGCCGGCATAGCCGCGAAAACCCCAACGATGGCTGCTGCGTAGCAGAAGATGCCACGCTTGGTGATCTTCTCGTTCGTGTTGGCACGAACGGTGGCGATCAGCCCAACCAAGGCCGAAACGACGCTGATGATCAGACCATATCCAACCGGGAAGAAATTGAGGTCGAAGTTGAACAGGCCGACGAACAGAGCGCCTATCAGTACGAACATCGCGGCGCTGCGGGCACAGCCGATAAAGACTTTGTCTTCTTCTCGCTGCCAGTCTTCCGCAGTCGGAGCGGCTGACGGCACGGCGATCGGCTCGGTCAGCGGGTTGGCGTGCAACACGCGGACGGTCGCTATTGTGGTCATTTGCAGGCCTCGCTTTCTCGTAAATCGGGGATAAATAACACCTGCTATCTGCGTTTAGATCGGTTTAAACGCAGGGAGCAGGTGTTATCCTTCTTGTCCAAGTGCCGTTTGGCCTTCACCAAACTAATATTACTATACTACGAATCATCCAAAAAATCAAGGTTAGCATAACCGTAATCACAACGTAGTTATCTCCAAATTAGTACAGCGCCGCCACCTTCACGGGGTGGCGGCCTCAGCTTTTTGGAGTTTATTCGCTCACAGTAACGTCGCGCCAAAACGCCACGTAGTTGCTAAAATCTTTTTTAACGGTTTTAATCGCCGACGGTTTAGGATTAGGGTAGCTCCAGGCGACATCCTGGTCCCATTGGTCGCCTTGGCCTACATTAAAATACTGACACTCACCTTTCCAGGGGCAGGTATACGGCGTAGGGCTTTTTTGCAGAAACTCATTTTTAACGCTACCCGGCGGAAAATACCAATTGCCTTCGATATACATAAGATCTTCTTTTGGCGCTTCGGCGATGGTTATGGTGTTCCAAACTGCTTTCATGATGATTCCTTTTTATTTACGGTCTTCGAGTTCGTGGATGCGGTCGTGGTCGAGCCCAAAATGGTGAGCGATTTCGTGCCAGAGTGTGTGGCGAATATTAGCCCGCAGGTCGTCCTCACCACGGCTCGCATAAAATAGCGGCAACTTAAAAATCGTGATCTTATCTGGCAAAACCATTGTATAGCCAGCGTCGCGGGCGGTTTGTGGGATGCCTTCGTATAAGCCAAACAGTGTTTGGTCGTCGCGCAGGTGTTGTTTAGCGCGTTGTTCGGGCGTGGGTTCGTCGGCATATACAATTGCCACGTTTTTGATGTGACGCAAAAATTTATC
This sequence comes from Magnetospirillaceae bacterium, assembly GCA_035538835.1. Lineage (GTDB taxonomy): Bacteria > Patescibacteriota > Saccharimonadia > Saccharimonadales > EFPC-124 > EFPC-124. Next base: position 1,171 of record DATLJN010000061.1, on the reverse strand, counting down.
TGGCAAGCTATCGAGCGCTTCGCCGGCGATCCGGGCAAATTCGTCATCGGGGATGGTATGCATGGTAACAGTATACAGGAGGTGTACAAGCCACGGCGCAAAAAAATCCGGCCATAAGACCGGATTTTTACAAGTTTTGTGCGCACAAGGTGCAAACGCTGGTTTTTGGGCTGCGTTACGGCCCGATTGCCTGCGCACTGGCAGGTAACAAGTTTTCTAGAGCTGGCAGGATGTTTTGTGTACGATTCGAGGCCCCGAGCGTAATTGTGCTCATAGTTGGGGCGCGAGAACGCTGCAAAATACAGAAACGTCCGGCAGAAATCTGGCAAACAATCGCCCACCTAGTCTGGTGCAGGCGTCACTAACTACACAGAAGAATGATTACCGGTTTTTGTTTTGGAAAACTTGTTGTATATACAGTAGCATAGATATTCTTATTTGTCAATGCTATTTTATGATTTTGCGTATCCAGGCTTCGTATTCGCGCCAAAAGTTTTCGATATGACGGATAGTGGACTCATCTGTTAAACTCCCCTTTTTATCAAACTTTTCGGCCGCTTGGCTAACATGGAATTCTGGCTGCTGCAATGTATACATATTGAGATATGTCAAAACCTGCCGTAAGTGATGTACCGCGCCAAATGCCCCTAAACTATACGGCGTCACGCCTATCACAGCCGCTGGTTTTTGATAAAAAATAAGCTCTTTGTGGCGGGACGGCCAGTCGATTGCGTTTTTAAGCACGGCACTGTAAGAACGGTTATATTCTGGTGTCGCAAACAAAAATGCATCGGCAGTTTTGAGCTTGGCAATAAAATCGATCACAGCCCGTGGCGGTCGCTGCTCGATATCTTCGTTAAAAAACGGCAACTCCCCTAAGCCGTCAACCAATTCCAACGTTACCCCGTCGGGCACGAGCTGGCCAAAAGCCTTAACAAGTTTGGTGGTATACGATTCGCGGCGCAGCGAACCAGAAAGGGCGATGATGCGCAAAGGTTTTTCAGTCATATAAATAGTATATATGTTTGCCTTTTACTGCAAACAGGTCATACTATATCTGGCTCAACGATAAGGAGTGATAGTGTCAGACAAAAGTCTCGCGGTGGTTGACGTGCTTAAGATCACCGACAACGGCCAGCTCGCTTTCCTCAGCCTCGCATTTAGAGACGCG
>DATLJN010000060.1:0-19879 GCA_035538835.1 Magnetospirillaceae bacterium | reverse complement strand
CATACCTACAACAACCTTAATTGTTGTGAACGCAGTATATCGACGAAAAAAGTTGTTCCCTCCCGCGCACGCCCGAGTCCCAGCGTGCCTCCCATTGCACCAACAAGCTGTTGCACAATGTACAACCCTAGCCCGCTGGTTCCCGCGTGACCCTCGAATGGCTGAGGCAAAGCACCAAGATTACTTCGGAGTTGGCGCAATGTTTTGGTGCTCATACCACCGCCACTATCGTGTACCTGTAACCGCACCTGCGGCCCACGCACGTGCGACGTGACTTTGACTGCTGCGCCAGGTTGATTATGCCGAATAGCATTATCAACAAGATTAACAACGACATCAAATAACACTTCGCGGTGAGCCACCACAACAGGTGAACGCCCAGGATGCAGAAGCTCAAGCTTTTGATTATATGCTTGGGCGTATGGCGTCATTTCGTGCAGCGCGGCCTCGCAGACTTCATGCATATTCACCGGTTCCAGGTCAAACCGAAATGCCATTTGTGATTGAGATTCAAGCCGATAGCTCATTGTCATATGTTGTAATAAACGTAATGTTCGCTTACTCACAAGCTGGAGACGTTGTAGATAATGCTTCCTATCTTCATCTGAAAGATCTAGCGAATCATCACCAAGAATTTGAGAAATATAAGTAATAAGCGTCAATGGCGTCTTAAGTTCGTGCGCGGCAGCCGCAATAACGGCCGACGGCCCGATCAGCGCTTGTTGCCCAGTTTTTAGATCACCCCTCATGTAATGCCAGTGTAGCACGCCACTGCAAGATAGACATGAGCGCTTTACCGCGGCGGCTACTTATTAAATTCGATAGTTTTTAGAATATATGTATCAAAGTCGGCTTTAAAACTTTCAGCCTGAGTGTAAATTTGCAGGGTTTTATCGCGGATTTTGAGTATAACCATTGAACCGCGTACCGTGTCGCTAAACTCACCATCGAGCCGCGTACCATCAACATCCGAAACCGTTACCGGACTCGCCTTAAGCTTGCCTGTTTTGAGACGTTCATTAAAGGTGGCGAGGACTGTCTCGTATTTGGCGCTGGTGATGGTAGTGCGTAAGGCATAAGGCGTCTCTTTACTGAGCGGCGGAACAGCGCCAGGGTAAAAATACGCTTCGTAGGTACCGTTTGCACCCGTCCCATCACGGTCGATGTAGACGCTCCAGGTTTTAGGGTACGAAAACGTTACTTTTCCAAGATCGGTCGGCCCAATAATTTGACGGGTTGGTAGCTTTTCTTGCTCAGCAAACGACGCTTGATCGGCGTCGATTTGCGCTTTTTTTGCATCGTCTACCGCCGAGACGACGATTGAATCAACGTTATTTTTTTGCTCCTGATAGTTCACAAAAGCCCAAACGCCAAAACCACTGAGGCCCACGGTCAAAACAGCAAGTACAATGGTAGTAATAAGTAATGGATGGGCGTCGCCCGATTCTCTATGCATACTGCTACCATTGTAGAAATGGCAGCGTGCTTTGTAAAGCATATGCTAACGAGGTTTTAGCTCGTACAGATACAATCCCTTCGTTATTTTCTTTGGCAAGATACCGGGAACAGCAAAACCATTGCTCACAACGTACAGCGGTTCGTTACGCGTTGCCATAACGGTGTCGAGTTTGCGTTTTAATTTCTTCATGTATGGCCCCGCTAAAAAGACAAAAACCGCTTTGGTGTCTGGCGGCCAGGTTGCAAGCCAAAAATCATGCAGATGTATCCTCACATGCACGTGGTTACGCCAACATCGTAACCAGGCGATAAAATTAAGAACCGGATTGAGGTCGTAGCCCACTGCCCGATATCCCCGTTTTGCGGCCGCAACCAAAACGGCTCCGTCGCCGGAACCGAGATCAATCACCAAATCGCCGCGAGTAAGCGGCAACAAATCGAGTGCCACTGTGATGGTGCGTTTGTGTGTCGGCACATAGGGGGCGCCTCTAAATACCACCGCCCCAAATAAGATAATAAGGCAGGTGGCAATTACAAACGTTATCATACCTGCTGATCAAACCTCTGTTTTAAGACGCTAATTTTATTCTCGAGCCGCGACAGTTTGGCCTTGGCCGACTCGGCCAGTTTTACGCCGTGATCGAACTTTTGTAAGGCTTCGTCGAGGTCAATATCGGGGCGATCAAACCAAGTTAAAACGTCGTCGAGTTCGGTGAGTTGCTGCTGCAATGTGGGTTCAGATTTGCTTGGCATCGATGACTCCTGCTCGTATTATGGCACGCGCTGTGGTGATTGTCAGCACATTGCCTGGTGTTATTTTTGCAGCATCCTTAACCAGCTTACCTTTTTCGTCACGAACAAGTGAATAACCGCGGCGTAGGATAACCTTTGGGTCGAGTTGTCGTAACAGCGATTCTGCCTGAGTAACAGCGCGCAATCGGTCGCCTAAGATATGCTCAAGCCGGCTAATCATCCGCGCGGTGGCTGTGTCGACCAAACCACGAACCTCGGCGGCGCGCGCCGCTACCCGTTCGGCAAGGCGCTGCTCACGCTGATCAAGCTCGGCAAGCAGTGCGTGACGATCGGGCACTACTATCTGCGCTGCATTGCTGGGGGTAGCAGCACGCACATCGGCAACCAAATCGACAAGACTTATATCCACTTCGTGCCCTACACCGACAAGCGTTGGCACGCGACTGCCAGCGATGGCCCGCGCTAATTGTTCGTCGTTAAAAACCGCCAAGTCATCGGCGCTACCACCGCCACGAGCGATCACCAGCACCTCGGGTGGTTCTACAAGCTGGTTAAAATAATCGAGCGCCCGCATAATTTGCTCGGCAGCGCCCATGCCTTGCACCTGCACGTTCGCCACACGCACTTCTACTCCACCCCATCGGTGGTTTAGAATCTTGATAAAATCAGCGTATCCAGCGGATTCAACAGAGGCAATAACGCCGACATGCTGCGGAATACGCGGTAACATCCGTTTGCGGGCCGGGTCGAATAGTCCTTCTTTGTCGAGCTTGGCTTTAAGCAGCGTAAACGCCCGCTTGATACTCCCCTCGCCTACCGGCAACACTTCTCGCACCGTCAGGCTAAATTTGCCGCGTGCCGTTAATCGCGGCTGAGCCACAATCTGCACCCGCATGCCGTCTTCCAGCGGCTGGCGCAGCGCGAATGCCATCATAAAACAGTTCACCGCGCCGTCATCATCTTTAAGGTCGAAAAAAATAAATTTGCCGCGACTCACCTGGAATGACGCGACCTCGCCTTCAATAATGACGCTCGGATAGGCATATTCCAATGTTTGGTTAACAAGCGCCAGCAGGTCGCTAACTTGCAGTATCGTGCGATCCATACCTGTTGAGTGCCCGGTGATACAAAACGTAACCGGTAATTAAACTGACAAGCAACGATAAAACGCGGTAAACGAGGGTGGCGCTGAGCGCCAAGCCTGCGGGTATACCGCCCGAAATCAACACAGCCGTCATAAGCGGCTCATATAAACCCACGCCGCCGGGCAAAATCGACACCAGGCCAACCAGATTCGCCACTACCAATGCAATCAATACCGCGCCGGGGTTTACCAATTCGCCGTGCGCCATAAATGCGATATACAATAACGACGCCTCGGCCAGGTTGGTGAGCACCGCCCAACGCATTACCGGCCACATGGCTTTGGGGTTTTGGCGGACGACCAGATAATCTTCGTGTAGTTCCAAGAACATTGTGCGTACACGCCGGAGCGAAATTGTTTCGGGATGCTTGCGCCGAAAAATGTGAATACCGCGATTAATCCACATAGTGAGCGTTTTAGTAAAGGTATCAATCCGCGACTCACGCCCCACCACAAACACCAGAACAGCCGTCGAAAACAACACCGTAAATGCAATGCTGCTCACCGCGAACACAACAAGCGGGTTAACATCACCTTGGAGCGACAAGATAAACAGCGCTACAAACATGAGTCCCACAAACGCCAAAAATGTTGATACAAACCGCCCGAGCTGCGCGAGTGTCGACTTTGCCGGCGACACACCATAGGGTTTAAGCCGCAGCGTTAAATACGAAAACCCTGAGGCGCCACCACTAGGAAAAACATGATTTACAAAATTGAGCTCAAGCATTGGCGCAAAGAGCTGCTTCATGGTAAGCGCCACGCCAGTCGCCTTAAAAAAGTAGTGAAACACCTGGCCAAGCGAGTAAAATGCAAAAAACTGCGCCGGAATTATCAGGAGTAGCACCCAAATATTAAGCGTCGTAATTTTTTCGAGAGCATGAATGATATCAGTCCAAGCAAAAATGATTATGGCGATAAGCGCGACGAACGTAATAATATTCAGCCAGAATTTAAGCTTCATAAGCTTTTTTATTATACATTTAAAATAATAGTGCGGGTAGCATCAATCACTCTGACATGGACCAGAACAGGCCTTCCGGCCGAGTGACGCGAGCTTCCTTGCGGAGCCGCAACATGTCTGGGAGCATATCAGAGTGATTGATGCGGCATGACCTCTGTTGTGATATAATCAACTCAATGCAACTCGCAATTTTAGGCCGCCAAAACAAGCTTGGCTTGGCCGAACTCGAAAGTTTACTTGGCGCCGAAGCCGTCACCCCTGTTGGTGACTGTGCGGCGCTGCTTACACATACTGCCGATGGCGCACGTCTTGGCGGTACTATGCGCATCGCCACGCCGCTGCACGAACTCCCCACGACAAGCTGGCAAACCGTCGCCCAGCACCTCGAAAGACAACTCCCCCACTACCTGGCCGACATTCCGGACGGTAAAATAAAACTTGGTATTAGTGTATTTGGGATAGATATTAATGAGCGCCAACTTTTTGCCACCGGTTTGAGTCTTAAAAAGATCGCACGAGCGGGCGGGCGCAGCCTGCGGCTTATCCCAAATACCGGCCCGGAACTCAACAGCGCCCAAGTGCTAAACAACAAGCTTATCGGCGACCTCGGCATTGAGCTTCTTGTAGTAAAAAACAACGCCTCAACCTGGATTGCCCGCACAACGTGGGTGCAAGATGTCGATGATTACGCCCAACGCGACTTTGGCCGGCCAAAACGCGATGCCTTTGTGGGTATGCTGCCACCAAAATTGGCGCAGATCATGCTGAACTTAGCCCAAGCGCGCGCGGAACAAGTTATTCTTGACCCATTTTGTGGCACCGGTGTTGTACTGCAAGAGGCGGCACTTTTTGGCGTACACAGCGTTGGGACTGATATCAGCGAAAAGATGGTCGATTATTCTCAGCAAAACATGGAATGGCTCACCAAAACATATAATCTGCCGCCGCATATCAGCACTATTTTGCTCGGCGATGCCACCGACCACACCTGGCAACAACCCATCGACCATATCGTCTGCGAAACGTACCTCGGTCAGCCGCTCAGTGGCTTGCCAAAACCCGAAAAACTCGCCGAAATCATACAAACCTGCGATACGATCATCACTAAATTCTTACGTAATGCCGCAAAACAGCTCAAACCTGGCACGCGCAGCGTTATTGCCGTGCCCACCTGGCGCGTCGGTAATCAATTTAAACACCTTGGACTCCTTGACCACCTCGAGAATTTGGGCTATAATCGTCTTAGATTTAAGCATGCGAGCGACCAAGATCTGATTTACCACCGTGCAGATCAGATTGTCGGCCGCGAATTGCTTGCAGTAATACGTAAATAAACCGGAGTAATCCATGTCACATGTAAAAGCTGGCGGTAGTGTCAAAAACGTCCACGACTCGCCCGGCCAACGCCTTGGTGTTAAACGCTTTGGCGGCCAAAAAGTCAAAACGGGCGAGGTTTTGGTACGCCAAGTTGGCCAGACTAAACTTGCCGGTCCAGGCACATTTATCAGCCGCAACTTTACTATTCACGCCGCAAAAGACGGTGTTGTGGTCTTCAACAAAAAGCGAACAAAGCGTTTTACCGGCAAAACCGAAGCCCGCACGCAAGTTACCGTCGAATAACACAAAAATCTCCCACTCGGGAGATTTTTTAGAGGTGCAGCACTCCATTTTGATCGATAGTGCCAGGTTGTCGCTGCCTGGGAATACGATATTGATGTGACTCAGGCTGAATGCTAGGATTAACCTCGGGTTGACGTACTGTCGCCTGGATTGCCGGCGTTTGGGTTTCTGCTGGGCTATTGTTAAAAGACACGTGTGCATACGAATCAGCCAAATGTCTCAAGTCGCCATATATAGCTCGCATTGATAACTCAAAAAGCTTATTACCAACCCGTTTAAGGCTCCACCGTTCGCGCGAGGTTGTTTGCTCTATAGTAGAATCATGCACAGCTGGCTCGGGTTTTTGGGCTTCAAGCCCCCCAAATGCGGAATGCTCACCTGTATTAGGATCGGAGTATGGAAAAGTCTCGGGAGCTGCCATAATTTTATCTTTACTCTATGTTGATTAGCCTCAACTGATGCCAAGGTGGTGTTTAATACGTTCTACCACATCGCCAATAACAACCTGGGATTTCACCAAATAATCGTCGGCGCCGAGCTTTTCTGCCATCTCTTTATCTTTAGCCTGACTGAGGGCGGTAAGCATAATAACACGGACATTCATAGTTTCCGGAGTATTGCGCAAAATATCAAGGACGTCGAAACCAGAAAGTTTTGGCATCATAGCATCTAGCACAATAAGATCGGGTTTAAAAGCAAGGGTAGCCGTGAGGGCTTCTTCGCCATTAGGAACATGCTTGATCTCGAAGCCTTCGAGTTCCAGGCGCGACACGTACACTTTAGCAAGTGCCTGATCGTCTTCTACCAATAAAATTCGTTTCTTGGTGTCCATAACATCCTTAGTGTAGCATATTCATAGCTTATTTTTTGAGCAGGTCAATAGCCTTGGCTTTTTGGACGTCTTCGCTTGCGGCAATCTGTTCGTCGGTTGGTTTGACTTCAATGTCCGGCGCAATACCTTCTTTATTGATGTTCTTGCCATTTGGCGTATACCATTTAGCAATAGTGACCTTTAATTGCCCGCTCATCGTTAGATTAAGCAATTCTTGTACGCTTCCCTTACCATATGTTTTTGTTCCGACGAGTTGTGCGACTTTATGGTCACTCAGTGCGCCGGCAACAATTTCGCTTGCACTAGCACTACCACCATCAATTAATACAACAGTTGGTATGCCTTTGAGCGGTGCCGTGCCGTCGGCCTTAAGCGTGTCTTTAACACTGTCGCCAACACGCTCTTCAACAATGGTTTTGTCGGTTGGCAACCACAAGCCCGCAACTTGTTGCGCCGTGGTGAGATAGCCGCCGCCATCGCCGCGAAGGTCGAGAATCACCCCCTTCACCCCTTTACTCACAAACTCGTTGGCAGCTTTCTGAGCGAGGCTATCAGTGTCCTCGGCAAAACGCGAGATGCGCAAGTAACCGATATTTTCTGGTGTAATTTCAAAGCGCACACTTGGGTTAACAATATTATCGCGGACAATCGAGAATTCTTTAAGCTGCTGATTACGCACAACGGTCAGCTTAACGGTTGTGTCCTTTTGGCCGCGGATTTTAGAGACTGCTTGGTCAATCGACCAACCTGTTGTTTCTTCATCGTTTACTTTGGCGATAATATCATCTGTCTGCAAGCCAGCCTTGCGCGCTGGGGAGTCATCTAGAGTCGAGACAATAATAAGATTATTATTTTTTGTTCCAATTTCGGCGCCAATACCCGAAAACTTACCATCAAGGTCGTCGCTAAATTGCTTTGCTTCTGCGTCGGTAAAGTAAACAGTGTATGGATCGCCGGCAGCCGACACGAGTCCTTTTTTGGCCCCGTCAATTAATACTTGCGCATCTAACTTACCGTCGTAGGTACCACGCAATTTTTTGTATACTTCTTGGAGACTCGAGAAATCAAGCGTATCAGCCAACTGCGCGCTTTGCCCGCCTTTGAGCCACACGATAAACCCATCAAGCCTTGTGCCCAACACAAACGCACCAATCGCAATGGCGACCGATACTAAAACTGCCGTCCCCATTCCTACAGAGCGGCGTTTTTTTATAACAATAGCTTTGCTTGCATCAGAATCAGCAATGTCACCAGTTTTTTGCACGGTGTCCTACGACCTCCATAAGGCTTAAGCGATTTACTTTTTCTATGCTATCACGAAACGCGACGACACACGAAATATTCGGGATACTAAGAGCGACGCCTAGCCGCTCTGTATCTTAATCAATCCCTGGGTACTATCCCCAACGTCTACAGTAACAAGACCTGGTTGTCACCTATGCACTTCAGCGCCTATCTCTGCGATACTATAAACTTGACTCAGCTAAAAATGAATGAATTGGAAGCCTTGCGCCTGCCATGTGGCGCGCGAGATCGTGCGTTCGCTGTAACGGCCAGTCCAGTCGTAGTTGTATTCGCCGATATATAAGCTACCATCGCTATTAACGCTGTAAACGTACATAACATGTCCGTAATACCCAACGGGCCAAATAGCGACATCACCATCTTGCGGATTGGTGTCCACAGGGATACCACGGGCGCGAGCACCGCTTGGCCACTGGATAGCATTACCTAACCCGTAAGGCATGTAACGGCCGCTGACAGCAACCTTAAAGGCACCAAAGCTTGTACATTCACGGGTATACATACCCCAATCGTCGGCATATGCGTCAAGTGGAGCGTTTGCCCATTTTGCTGGATAACCACCACCGGCGGTTTCAAAGTTGACTGCGCCACCCCACTTGAGATTGGCAGCTGCTTGCTGGGCACGTAAGTTAGCAATTTGTGAATTGCTTTGTTTAACCATATTCTGGTAAGCAGCTTCCTGACCTTGAGTTTGAGCAAGTAAAATAGCTTGCTCTTGTTCCTTTGCGGCGAGCTCATCGCGTTGGGTTTTTTGGTCGGCCAGGGCGTTCTCGGTATCCTTTTTTTGTTGATTTAGATCGGCCTGGAGTTTTTTAACCTGTGCAATCGAATCTTGTAAGCTGGCACGGATGGTATCGCGGTACTCTTGTTTGTCAATATAATCAGAAACACTTTTGCTGGATGCAAGGACTTCGAGTGGGGTCACCGAACCATCAAGATATAAGTTGACCAAACTGTTACCGAGCAGCACTTTTTGCTGTTCAATTTTTTGCTGAGTCTCGATAATTTGTTGTTCGAGTTGCGCGACTTTAGCGGTGTTAAGGTTAATCTCGCTTTGCAGGCGCAGCTTTTCGGCGTTAAGGGCGTTGACTTTGTTCTGTAAGGTGTCGGCTTCGGCCCGGAGTTGACTGGCCTGGTCTTGGTAACCGGCAATCTGTTGTTTGAGCGCGCGGATTTGGTCATCGTAGCTATCGGCGTAACTCTGTTGGAATGGCGCGATAGCAAGGGCGAACGCCGCAATAATCAATATTGCTGTTTTAAACAGCGAGATTTTTTTGAAGCGTTTATTTGTTTTTACCATAGACTTTATATAAGCATAACCTTTACCCATAGTTTTGTCAATCCTCTACACTTTTAGATAGCGTCGAATCGCCAAAAACGACGATACAATACCAATTAAAATACCCGCCAGGAGTTCACCTACAAAAATAAGCACAGGGTATTGACTAAAAAATTTAATAGTCGGCTCGATACTAATACCCGCATTGTTAATACTTGGTCCGGCACTTAGCAGCGCAATGTACATAAGGGTAATTGCGACAATCGCCGCAAAAATACCATACAAACAGGCCTCCACAATAAATGGCCCGCGAATAAAGCTTTTTTCGGCGCCAATGAGTTTCATGATTTCGATTTCGTCCCGCCGGTTAAAAATAGCCATGCGAATCGTGTTAAAAATCACCATGACAGAAAGCACTAAAAACAGCCCCGACACTGCCAAACCGGCGATTTCTGAAAACTGCGCGGCCTTAGCAATATTTTCGATCGCGTCCTTACGCGACCCGCTAATTGACGCTTTTTTACCCGGAAACTGATAGGATTGCCATTTTTCTTGCGCAACTAAATCGGCAATGTCGTTGAGGTGCTCTGTGTTGCTGACGTGCACTTTTAGGCTTGCTGGGAATGGGTTGTTTTCGCCTAGAACGCTCAGCGCCTCGAGCTGCTGTGTATCACCGCTGTTTTGATTAATGTAATCTTGTCGAGCCTGCGTTTTGCTGATGTAATCAATAGTTGTAACCCCGGTAATTTGATGCACCGCGGCTTCGAGTTCGCTGCGCTGGTCGTCGGTAATTGTATCGGCTAAGTAAATCGAAATGTCGATTTTTTGGCGAATCTCGGCTAGTGTGTCGTTAAATACAAGGTGCAGCGTAAAGGTCGCCAGCAAAATGGTGAGTGTGACCGTCATAACGGCGGTCGCGGCAGTTGTGAGCCACGCATTACGGGCAAAATTAGAAAGGCCGTAACGAAAAATGCGCGAAATGGTGATCCATTTGCGCTTCATTATTCCCCGCCCCCTTGCTGGTAACCACCACCGGCGACATCGGCCACAACTTTACCGTGGTCGATGGTAATAACGCGGCGCTTGAGCTTGTTCACGATATCTTGGTTGTGCGTGGTCAGCAAAACGGTGGTGCCGTAGCGGTTGATCTTTTCGAGCAAACGCACAATATCCCAACTGTGCTTGGGGTCGAGGTTGCCAGTTGGCTCGTCGGCGATCAAAATTTTTGGTTGGCGAACCACAGCGCGCGCAATTGCCACGCGTTGACGTTCACCACCAGAAAGTTCATTTGGAAACTGCAGTTCTTTACCTTTTAGCCCAACAAGTTCAATCACTTTTGGCACAGTGTGTTTGATTTCGCGGTTGCTCATGCCAGCGATTTCGAGCGCAAACGACACGTTTTCAAAAACAGTGCGCTGCGGTAATAGTTTAAAATCCTGGAACACCACGCCAATTTTGCGGCGCAGTAGCGGGATGTTTTTATCTTTAAGACTGTCATAATCAATGCCGCCAACAACAATTTTACCGTTGGTAGGCTTTTCTTCGCGCGTAAGCAGCTTTAATAAAGTCGACTTACCTGCGCCGCTTGTACCCACAATAATGACAAATTCCTTTGGTTCGATGTGCAGACTGACGCGGTTAAGCGCTGGCTTGCTCTCTTTACCAAAGATTTTGGTGACCCTATCCAGCAAAATCATCTAGCCTATTGTAACACGGGCAGCCGGTGGCGAGTGAGGATTATCGAAACGACAAACTGTGCCTGACGACCACGATCGGCCGCCAGGCACAGGCATCTCACTTGACCAGGACGCAGAGGTTTTGCCGTTCACCAGCGGGCTGGTTCACGAACTGGTACTCCTCTGCCGTGCTTGGCAGGCCGGGAAGGATTTTCATCCAATCCTTCAGGAAATCGGCGAGCTTGCCGCCATCCTTCTTGATGAACGGGCCGGTGCAAAAGTACGTCATCGGCTTGGAGCCGCCACCCTGATTCACCGTGAACCGGAAGGCGCGGACCTCCATCGTCAACTTCGGATCCGAAGCGTGGTTGGCCCACAACTCCAGGCCGTTCACGCCAGCGGCATCGCTGACGTACTTGTGTAGCTCGTTGTTGTGCTGGTAGTCGGGAAACCACTGCCCGGCGTCGGTGCCTTTGGGCGGTGCCGGCGCCAGCTTGCGAGTGGTGTTGACTTCGCCACTGTCTTTGAAGCCATTTGCTTTGGCTTCGTCGAGCGTGGCCAGCCGATACGTGTCGGCGCTAATGACCGACTGCTGTTCGGGCGAGGGTGCGATCGGCGATGCGCAGCCGGCCAGCCCAAGCAACAGAGCAGCAATCAGGATTTTCGGGACCCTCACGGGCAACCCCTTCCGTCGTGGAATGATGCGTTAAATATTATAAATTATTATTTTATTTTGTCAATATTACTACCGCGACAGGAACGCCATCATAAACGAATCAATGGCGCCATCGAGCACCTTTTGCGTGTCGCGTTCTTCGTGTCCGGTGCGTGTATCTTTAACCAAGGTGTACGGATGCAGTACATAATTGCGGATTTGCGATCCCCAATCGGCCGATTTTGTCGCTTTAAGGTCGGCAAGTTTTTCTTTGTGCTGTTCAAGTTGCAGCTGTGCCAATTTTGAGCGTACAATTTTGAGTGCTGTTTCTTTATTTTGCAACTGGGAACGTTCGTTTTGGATGGCCGCCACGATACCGGTGGGAATATGCGTAACGCGCACCGCAGAATCGGTGGTATTCACACTTTGGCCGCCGTGACCACTGGCGCGGTAGACGTCGATTTTAAGGTCTTTATCTTCAATGGCAACCTCGTCGGGGGTGTCGATTTGTGGTAGCACCTCGACGAGGGCAAAGCTTGTCTGGCGCAAGCTATCGGCGTTAAACGGGCTTAAACGCACCAACCGGTGCACGCCGTGTTCGCTGCGCAGCTTGCCGTAAGCATACGCGCCGCTCACGCTAATCACCGCACCTTTTAGGCCGGCTTCTTCGCCCGCCGACTCTTCAATTACTTCAGCCTTCATATCGGACTTTTCGGCCCAGCGCAAATACATACGCTCTAACATCTGCGTCCAATCTTGAGCGTCGGTACCACCAACACCGGCACTCAGGCGCAAAATGGCGTCGTGATCATCAAAGCGGCCATTAAAAAGCAGGTCGGTTTTACGGGCATCGTACTGCGCTTGCAGTTCATGTACCTGCGCTTGTAATTCACCTTGCAGTTCGTCGCCAGATTCAGCAAGCTCGGCCAGATCTTGTAATTCGGCGGCCATATGCTCCCACGGCTCAAGCAACATTCTAATCTTTGCTTCGCGCTGCACCACTTTTTGCGCCGCCGAGGTGTCTTGCCAAAAATCTGGGGTGGCCATGCGATCCTGCAAGATGGCACGCTCCTCGCTAAGCTGCGGCGCATGCAATTTAGCCAGCGCGTGGCTGACATCTTTTTGCACCTGTTTTATCTGCGCTCGTACCTGTTCCATTGCAGTTAGTATACCTTATGTTGACACACGAGCCAGAAGGCATTATCGTCGGAGCAACGCATATACGTAGAGTGTGCGTAGTCCCAGTGAGAAAGGCGTGCAAGATGCAAGAGTCTAAGCCCGTTCCCACACGAATGGCGGCCGTCCGATTCCTTCAGATCTGCCTTACCGTAGGTGTTCTGTGGGTTATCTTGCAAGGAACGTTTGCTGAACCCGCTTGGCAGCGCGGTGGATCGATATTCGTACTCACAGTCATTGTGGGATTCGGATTCATCACGGCCGAGTGGCTGAGTTTCATTCGTGGAGCGACCACCTCTATGGCAACGTGGCTGGGGTTCTATGCCTTTGTCTTCGCCGCCGGAGCAGTCGTTGCCTTCGTTTAACTCCACGCCGGGCACAGGCTGGACGCCTTCACGCCCAGCCTGTCTCCTCTAAAACTGGTATACTAGGCGCATGACCACATACAAACGGTTTATCTTTGATTCATACAAGTTTGACCCAACCACCCGCACCATCGCTCTCCATTATGGTTTTGACGATGCGCTGCACTTCACCGAAACAATTACCCTTAGCCCAGACACGCCGCTTGAATACACAAAAAGTGCCGATTTTGACCGCGCCCTATTTGCGTTACACCTGGCCGGCGGTGCAAGTTATTACAAAGCTTTTGCTCCGCCGCACATCGAAGTCCGCAGCGGCCAGCTGGCGCCCGACCAGGCCGATTTTTGGAACGAATTTTACACTAAAGGCCTGGGCGAATATTTTTACCAAAACAAAATAGACTGGCACGGCCTGATTCGCTTTCCGCGCGACGAAGAAGCCCAGACCACCATCCCCCACGCCGCGCCGCGCGACCCCAAAAACGCGTTGGTACCCTTTGGCGGCGGCAAAGATTCGCAGACCACGGTGGAGTTACTTAAACATGCCGGCATACAGTCAACCCTCTTCCGTATGCAAGGCCACGCTTTTATTACCGAATTGGCCGAGTTAAACGATTTGCCGCTTATCGAAGTATCACGGGCGCTTGATCCACAATTGTTTGAACTTAACAAACAAGGTGCGCTAAACGGCCACATTCCCATCACTGGCTATGTGACTTTCTTAACATTGGTCGTCGGGATTTTACACGGTTTCGACAGCATCTTCTTTAGTAACGAACGTAGCTCCGACTACGGCAACGTGGAATATCTTGGCATGCAAGTCAATCATCAATGGAGCAAGAGCAACGAGGCCGAGCGCATGATGACAGAGTACATCGAAGCATATATTACTCACAAAACCCGCTACCTCAATGCGCTCCGGCCTTTAAGCGAACTACATATCGCCAAACTTTTTACCCACTACCCGCAATATTTTAGGCACATTACCAGTTGTAATCGCAACTGGTTGTGGAACAAGCTAGGCCAAGACCCGCATCAAGGCCGCTGGTGTGGCGAATGTGATAAATGTGCGTTTGTATTTGCGATGTTCGCCGCGTTTTTGCCACTCAACACATTGGTGGATATATTTAAAAAGAACTTGTTCGACGATGCAGCGCTCCTTTCGACCTACCGCCAACTATGGGGAGCCGAAGCGTTTAAACCCTTCCAATGCGTTGGCACACCCGAAGAAACGCAGGCGGCCATATATCTTGCATCTCGATCTGATGACTACGCCAATACAGTCATCGGCCGCGAATTTATACAACATGAGCTGCCAAAGATCCAAGATCCTCAGGCGCTGGTTAAAGCCGCTCTCACCCCTGACTTTTCGGATGTCCCACCGTACATCGCAACACTTATTAAACGGGAACTCACCTCGTGAAGATCACCAACCTTAACGGCAAAAATGTCTGCTTTATCGGCTACGCGCGCGAGGGTCGAGCCATGCAACAGGCGCTCAAAGAACATGCACCAAACGCCAAACTCACATTTGCTGACAGCAACCAATCGCTCAAAATCGAAGGCGCCGAAGCACAGCTTGGCCCGGGCTACCTTAAAAATCTCGACCGCTTCGATGTAGTCATCCGCAGCATGGGCGTACCCGACAAGCCCGAATTTGCAACACTGGGCGACAAAGTCACCAACTCGACCGTCATTTTTTTTGATAGCGTTGCCGACAGCGGCGTGCGTATCGTGGGCGTTACTGGTACCAAAGGCAAAAGCACCACAAGTAACCTTATTTACCACGCGCTCAAGGCGGCAGACCCCAACACCGAACTCATGGGTAATATCGGCCTGCCAATGATTAGCTTTTTAGATAAAGCTAAGCCCGGTGTGACTTTTGTAATTGAACTCAGCAGTTACATGCTGGAGTATTTACGACGCAGCCCCCAGATTGCCGTGGTTACGAGTTTTTTTGTGGAGCATTTGGATCGTCATGGCTCGGTGGCCAATTACTGGGGCGCAAAAAAAAATATCGCGCTCCACCAACAACCTGGCAACGCCATTTTTTACTGCGCCGACTATCCCGAGTGCAAAGAAATCGCCGATGCCAGCCCAGCTACCACCAAAGTCGCGTTTACTGCAAATGATTTCCCCCTCCCTGTCAGCGCAACCAAATTAAAGGGCGATCACAACCGCAGCAACCTAGCCGCCGCCCTTAAAGTTGCCGAATATTGTGGCGTAGACCGCGACATCGCTATCGAAGCACTCAAAAACACGGCCGGACTGCCCTACCGCCTATATTCGCTCGGTACTCACCACGGCATTGAATGGGTCGAAGACAGCCTCGCCACCGCGCCCGAAGCAACACTTTTTGCGCTTGATGCACTCGGCGACGATATCGATACACTTATTACCGGCGGCATGGACCGCGGCGGTTACGACTTTACGGCCTTGGGAGCACGAATCGCCGCGTCGCCAATCCGTAACATCGTGCTTTTTCCCGACACCGGAGCTGCCATTAAAGGAGCAATCGAAGCCGCCAAACCCGCCTCCCCAAAAAACTATCTCGAAACCAACGACATGACCGATGCAGTTGCCTTTGCAAAAAAGCATACAAAAAAAGGCGCCACATGTTTATTGTCGAGCGCCTCGCCAAGCTACAATTTGTTTAAGGATTACGAGGATAAAGCGGCGCAGTTTGCGCGCGCAATCGGCGTTTAAGGCAGGTGGCTCGTGCGAGACACCTGCTTGGGGTTCCCGCACGAGCACAGTTGTTAGTTGTCGCCCATCCCGTCGTAGGGCTTTTCCACAATCTTGCGCCGTGGGTCGAAGACATAAAAGAAGTGCTGAGCCGACCACCAGTCTGCAGATAGAATCTCTAGTTCGGGGTCTGGCTGCACTTCAAATTGCGCCTCGAAGCGACGCGCCCTTTCGATGAGCTCGAACCGGGCGCCGCAGAGCTGCCGATGAACATCGCAGCAATCCCAGTGAGGAAAAGCCACGAGGAACTCGGCAATTGTCTCGTAGTAGGTACAGGGTTCGGATTGCGGAGTCTGGCCATATTGTTGGCAAAAACGTGTATGCGCCAGCCAAGCCAACCACAGCCGAGCGAGGTTACGATGACGAGTACCCGGCTGGAACTTCAGCCAGCTTGCGCGGGCAGCCTCCAGAGTTAGCGGCTCGTAACCCTCCAACATGTCAGCAAACACTTCGATGCCTCCAAGGGTTGTGCGACTTAGTTTGTTATTATAAAAGCTAATTAAAAAAATCGCAACTCATAGGCATTTAGAACGTGAGGATTGGACAAAATCTACGTAAAAAGCGTGGCCAGTTGCCCGTGCCACTCGCGCAACTGGTCGACCGATACATTACCGAGACCACCGAATGCCCAGCGTTTGCCTTCGATAAGTTCACTCGCCGCTTTTACCATTGCTGGTTTATCAACTTTTGCTATTGCTTTTGGCCGGTCGGTGTAGTCATATACATATCCGTCAAAAAAGTACCGGCGGGCATACCAGGCAGCAATCGAACCTACCGTTTGGCAGCCCATTTGGTGCTTGCCTAGGGCAAATTGTTTCGCGGCATCAATATCCGCAGCTGGGATATTACCATCGAGCACCTTACTAACTTCTTCGGTCATAATGGCGAATAGTTTGGGCGCATTAATTGCACTGACTTCCCCACCGAACTGCCATTCGCTGGCGGCATCGCTGACGATAAAATCGGATAACATCCCGTATACCAAGCCTTTGGCTCGCGCCCGCCCCAAAATAGACGAATGCAGCGTGCCCGTTAGCAAATGGTTAAGTGCGCTCATGGCGTCGTCTTCGCTGTCGGGTAAGCGCCAGTTTGCTTGGATACTTAAGCCAAACACAATGTTCTCGACATCTTTACGGATGATTTGTAGCGGCTCTGCGGCACCGACGAGTTCTTCGTGGCGCAAGCCGGCACGAGTACCGCGCGGCAAATTCCACTTCTCTAACATGGCAGTGACCTGCTGTTTGCGATCTTCTTTAAGATTGCCGGCGATGATGAAACGTAGGTTATCGCTGGTATGCGTACGGTGATAATGCTCGGTTATGTCCTTAAGCTTGATATTCGACAGTGACTTGAGCCGCTCTTCGTCGTTTAAAAAATGCTCGCCGCTAGCCTGGGCAAGACGCTGCCATAATACGCGATAATGATTACTTAAGTAGCCAGTGAGTTCTTCTTTAACATTGCCATATTCGGCCTTAAATTCGTCCTGTAAGAATAGCGGTTTGGTAATTGCGAGGCGTAAAAGATTAAGCACGCGCTCCCATTCAAAATCGGCGCAGTCGGTAAAGTATTTAAGGCTGGTCGAATCGGTGCTAGCGTTAAAGAACGCGCCGTTTTTTTCGAGTTCGGCACTAAATTGTCGCGCCGAGGCAAACTGTTCATTGGCACCAAGTACCATGTGTTCCATAATATGCGGGGTTTCAAAGATTTCGGGGGATTTACAGTAGTCGTGGCCAGCCCGAAAATCAAAATCGTAGCTCATGACGGTTGCGTTTGGTACGTGGATAAGTAGGCCGCGGCTGCCATTTTGCAGGACGACTTCTTCGGCGGTGTGTTTCATACGGTAAAATCCAGAAGTTAGGTTGATAGATTGACTGGTACTAATCGTACCATTTTTAGGCCGGGCCACCTATGATTTTAAACAAAAAAGTGTGGAGCCGCCCGAAGGCAACTCCACACTCCGCCGCAGAAGAATTAGGCACTGACACGCCGTCTGTAAATGAACCAAGCGATGATCGCTCCCAGAAACACGATCACCATCAGCATCGCCAAAAACCAGGCAGCCCGCTACCCCTGTTACTTACCACTCTTTTAAAAGTATCGTTTGGTATAAAAAAGCCGCTCATTGGCGGATTTACACGAACGGTGCGGGGCGATTCATCATCGCTCCGCACCGGACGAGTGTCGTTGTTACTTGTCTTTTTTGGTCTCGTCATTGGGGAAGATGATGGCTCCCAAGCCAACAAACACCCCCATTGCCACAAGCACAGCAGACCATTTTGCATCACTTATCGCCATATTCGCATGCACGTTGGTGGGCATCGACTTCGCGAGTGCGACATCGATCATTGCCAGATCAACGAATACGAGAAGGCTCATGAACAGGCCCTAGCCGATCGTGCCAGCTGCAGCCAGCATCAAGCCAATGCGGAGGAGCATATGTGCCTACCTTCACGCTGAGAGGGACAAAAACTAACTCTAACTCGATCAAGCCCAGACTAGCACAAGAAAACTAATTATACAACTATTTCTTCTTTTTGCGATTCTGCCGCTGCTGCTTGCGTTTTTTGCGGAGTTTATCGTGGGTTTTCTTTTTGGCCGATTCTTCGGTCGCCGCTGGAACGGCTTTAAAGTTAGCCTTGTGCTCGACTTCGCTGACTTCGTTGACACCGACTTCTACCGCGTTTTCGGCAGCTTTAGTGAGTTCGGTGTTAACCTTTTCGCCGGTTGCTTGGGCAACTTCGCGCTTAGTTACATGGAACAATGCGCGCACTAGTTCTTCGCGCAGAGTCCCTTGCATCGTCTCGTACACACGCTGCGATTCTTGACGATATTCGACTAACGGGTCGCGCTGGCCAACGCTGCGCCAGTGAATGCCCTCGCGCAAGTGCTGCATGTTTTCGAGGTGCTGCATCCACAGCGTATCCAAAATCTGCAAGTAGATTTCGCGTTCAACTTGGCGCATCAACTTGTTGCCCACTTCTTTTTCGCGCGCGGCATACAGTTTTTGTGCGGACTTCAGAGCAACGTCGATACGCTCTTTGTCCTTTTCAATCTTGGCAACTTTTTTAAGCTCCCGGCCTTCGAGCGGGATAATCTGCTCAAACTCAACAGCAAATTGCGGATTATCCTTAACATCCAGCGCAGCCATAATACCGACCTGCTCGGCGATTAGCTTTTGCACATCGTCGGAGATGTCCTCGCCCACCAAAATCTCGCGGCGCATTTTGTACACGGCTTTGCGGTGCCGGTTCATAACGTTGTCATATTGCACGACGTTTTTGCGCGAGTCGTAGTTGTAGCCTTCGACCTTCTTTTGGGCGTTTTCGAGCGTTTTGCTGATGGCGCGGTTTTGAATAGGCGTTTCGTCATCGACACCCAGGCGGTCCATGAGCGACTTAATGCGGTCGCCCTGGAAAATACGCATCAGGTCGTCGTCACAGCTCACAAAGAATTGGGTAAGACCCGGGTCGCCCTGGCGACCGCCACGACCACGTAACTGATTGTCGATGCGGCGCGATTCGTGCCGTTCCGAACCAATCACCACCAAACCACCGAGGTCTTTTACACCTTTGCCAAGCACAATGTCGGTACCGCGGCCAGCAATGTTGGTTGCTAAAGTCACGGCGCCGCGTTGGCCGGCTTCGGCAATAATTGCAGCCTCGCGTTCGTTGTTTTTAGCGTTCAATAATTCGTGCTTGATCCCTGCTTTAGTGAGCGCTTTACTGAGCATCTCATTCTTTTCGATGCTTGCCGAACCAATTAACACTGGCCGGCCAGCGAGGTGATACTCTTTTACGGCATTCACGATTGCACGGAACTTGCCCGGCTCGTTTTTGAAGATCATATCGGTCTTGTCTTCGCGCTTGATGGGCTTGTTAGCCGGAATCTGGATGACATCGAGGCCATAAAT
>DATLJN010000059.1:0-5126 GCA_035538835.1 Magnetospirillaceae bacterium | reverse complement strand
TTTTCTCGGCACTCAAACGCCCAAGATATAGCACCACTTCGTCGTCGGGCGTAATGCCCCATTGTTTTTTGAGTCGTTCGCGTTCGAGCACCGACGGCGCCTTAGCCGGGTCAATACCAGTCGGGATAATCTGCGTATCGTAGCGGTTTTCGGGTGTCTGCCACGCGGCGAGTTGCTCCGCACTTTTGCGCGAGTGTACAATCACGCCATCACAGTGCGTGTGGATAACAGTCAGCAAATTTTTCACCAACGATCGGCTCCAGTTACCCAAGCCAACCCGTGGCATACCCGCCTTGAGCATACTCAGCAGTTCGGTGCGTGACACCTTAAACGTAAAGGGTAGCGCCAGCCCGAGCGCTACGATACCCGGAATGGCCGCCGGATAATGTTCAACATATTGGAAGTAATCCGTGCAATATTCGGCCACCACCGGAACCTCGAGCTTTTTGCCAGCGTAAATCGCCATTAGCCCAACAGGGGCCGGCACCAAAAAATGCAAAATATCAAAATTAAGTTCTTTGATTTGCTTAAGTACGGCGGGCGGAAAAAAAATCGAAAAGTTATCTTCGCCAGTTACCACACCTTTGACGGCAGGAAAACGAATAATGTGGTCATCGTCACTTTTACTGTTCAGGCCGGCAGAAGGCGCAAAGATATACACTTCGTGGCCGGCGGCCTCAAAGGTACGGCGCAAGATTTCGGTGACATACACGACACCATTAACAGACGGACGGTACGTATCGGTAAAAATGCCAATTTTCATGTTGTTTGTAGTATAGCAAAATGGGGTAGATAAAAGCGAAGTCGTTAAGCGTACGGCATTTGTTATACTAAATGTAATCATGTCAAAAATCAGCATCGTTATTCCCACATACAACGAAGAAGGGTACATTCGGCGCTTACTGGCGAGCATCGCGGCGCAAACCACAAAACCACACCAAATTGTGATCGTCGACAGCTTTTCTAAAGATAAAACCTACGAAGATATTGCAAAATTTGTCCCCGAGTTGCCGCTGACGTGCGTTAGTGCGCAGCGCGGCATTGGCCTGGCACGCAACATTGGCGCGGCGGCCGCAACTGGCGATGTGTTGTTATTTTTGGACTCCGACGTTGAACTGCAACCGAGCTTTTTAGAAGACGCCGGTTCCGAGTTTGATCAACGCCAGCTCGATTTAGCCAGCGCACATTTTTACGTCGACCGCGAGTCGCCAAAAGTTGACCGTATCGGCGCAAAGGCGATTAGCTTATATCACGCATCGTTTCAGTATTCTAAAAACCCGATGGGTAGCGGATTCTGTATTTTCGCAAAAAAAGAGTGGCATCGGCGTATAAAGGGCTTTAATGAACATTTCCGCCACAGCGAAGATCACGATTACGTAAAGCGGGCCGTCGAAAACGGTGCAATCTTTCGGCTGTTAAAATCGGTGCGATTTAAGTTATCAAATCGTCGCTACGTGCACGACGGCCGATTTACAATTTTGTCGCTCTACACAAAAGCCGAAATCAACCGTTTATTTTTTAACTACAAATACGCCCCGCGCGAAGAAGCGCTGTACCACTTTGGCGTGTTCACCAAGGCGCAAAAAAAGCGCCGGAGCGCGCAGACTTCTTAAAGGAAGTAGTGTCAGTGAGTGAGCCTATGTTTTTTAAGAGGGTCCAGCGAAGTGCAGCCCGCTGTTTTTGAAGGATCCTTCAAAAACCGGTGCGAAACGCACTCTTAAAAAACATAGGCTCACTCACTGACATACTCTCTTCTAAAACAGAACAGCCGCCTGCCGCCGGGACGAATCCACGGCGACAGACGGCTATCCGATCTTGCTAGAACAACGGGGTGATGTGCACCGACAGCCAGGCTTTCAGCCAGCCGATGAACTGCGGAATCAGGCCATCACGCCACGGGTGCTCGGGGTTGGCGAGGTCGTGCTTGGACGTGCCATCCGGTGCCAGCTGGTGGCTGCCGTCGTACACGCCCGCGCGATACCAGGCATAGATCAGCCCGAACACCACGAGAAGCCCGAGGATCATATGCGGCTCCCTCCACGCTCCGTGACGGATGAACATCCAGGCTACAGCGCACAGCAGTAAGCCGAGTGCGTAGACCAAGATGACGTAAAGCAGCCCGTTGTGATACAACGAGTTGATCCCCGTCCGCCGCTCCACAGTAGTGATACTTCCGCGCTCCTGATACATATGAGCCGCAGAAAGAGCGAGGCCCAACACAACCAGCAACAGATGTAGCGGCCAACTCCGCAACCAGGGCGCGAAATGCTGCATAGGCACTCCACTCCCACGGAGCATTGCGGCCATTGTTGCGATGGCCACCGCTAGTGCGATGTCGAACTGCGCGCTGAGCCATTGGTGACTGAGCGGGATGAACCGCCCGTGAACCACCAGGATATCGAAGACCCACATCATGACCGGGGAGATCAGGATGAAGATCAGCGCGATGACCACAGGGTGCTTATCGAAAATCAAGCGCCAGGGCCACCACATGCCGAGCTTGTCGCCAAGCGGCGCCAGATCGGGGTCCAGCATAGGCATATACACCTCGCGGGTAGATCGGAATGTTCGCGCGGATATGCCGCGAACGTAATTAATATTATAGCATTAAAAAGGCAAATTGAAAAGCCGCTGGTGGATTCACTCCTATCAGCGGCTTTTCCGGTTTAGAGACGCTTAAAACGGCGTAGCGCCGGGATCTCGTTCACAACTTGCGAACGGAATCGGGCGAACCACCACTGCGCATGACCGGGACGCCGCATCCACTGCCAGGGGTAGCTGTGGTTGACGTGCGCGACATCGAGCAGTGTCATACCGTCGAAAGTTGTGCGGTTGGGGTTGCGGACATCGAAGATGATGCTGCGGGCGTAGGCAACCACACACCAAATCACAACCAGGCGCAGGACGATGTTGGCAAAATTCCATTCGCCAACGAAAAACGCGATGATGGTTGTGACCGTGGCGGTAGGTCCCGCCACCGCGTACACCACTGCGTCGTGGTAAAGCGACGTCAGGCTGTAGCGCTGGCCCTTATCCATGAGATGCGTCTCGCCCTTGCGGTGGAGAACACCGAGCACGATCCAGGCAACAACAAGGAATAACTGGATGCCCACCCACACCGGATTCCGAGTAAGGAGCACTTCGCCAGACCTCGAGTTGATCAGCGCAACATTGCAGGCGAGCAGCAACGGGAAGTAGATGTTCGCCTTGGACGGCTTAAACTCGTCGCTCGGAAGCAAAATGCGGCCGCCGATAAGGCGGGCACGGGGGTGACGATGAACATCAGCAGGGCTGACAGGAGCGGCGAGCTTGTCACCACCCACGTCAATGGCGGGATGAGACCAAGCTGGTCGTCGGGAGGGATAAGCTGCATCGTCTTGCCTCTCTTAAGATGTCTAACCGGAACGTGCCGAGCTTTATGAAAGTCTGGCAGTTATAAGGTTATACTATAAAAAAAGACATTTAGTCAACTATATCACCTCTGTTTAATTTGCGGTACAATAGCAGTCATGGCTAAAAAGCAACCACAAGCCACCATCCAAAACCGCCGCGCACGTCACGACTACAAATTAGGTGACGAGTTTAATGTGGGCATTATGCTCACCGGCCAAGAAGTTAAGGCTGCTCGCAGCGGGCAGGTGAGCTTAAAGGGTGCGTATGTAACCCTTAAAAGTGGAGAGTTGTGGTTGACGAACGCATCGTTTTCGGTGCTCCACACCGAACCCGGCCACAGTACGCGCAGCGTCGAAACCGGCCCGCGTAAACTATTAGCAAACAAAAGAGAAATTATGGAAATGTCGGCCGCCAAAGACCAAGGCCTGACGATTGTGCCACTTAGCATGAGTACCCGCACGCGATTTATCAAGCTCAAAATCGCCACAGCCAAGGGTAAAAAGGCATACGATAAACGCGAAACTATTAAACGGCGCGACATTGAACGCGAAAACAAAAAGCTGCTTACGCAGCGGGGATAAATAGGGTGACTGCCCACCTCCGTTGTGGAGGTGGGCAGCTTTTAACCGTCGGCAGAGTTAAAGGTTAGGCAAGAAGCCCATCGTCTTGAGGATGATATAGAGACCGAGGCCACCGATGATGAAACCGGCGAACCTCACGTTCGACCGATTACCATCGGTGTCGGCTTTGCGGTTGCTGGCATCGTCCCCAGCCTCGTTGGTTCTTTCGGTGGCCACCCTGGTGGACGACCACAGAACAAGATACACACCGAGGCCAATCATCACAAAAGCGATAATCAATCGCATCCACCAAGGCGCGACGACATCGACCTCTGATGTTGCCTGCACCGCGAGAGCGGGCAAGAGGTTAGACAACTTTCTCCTCCTTAACGGAGCTGACAGGTCATCTATTTATAACTCTTCTTTGAAGAAATTGCAATTAACTTATAAGTGTACCGATAGTTTCGCCAGAAACTAACTTTGTAAGATTACCCGGCGTATCAAGGTCGCATACAATAATTTTTTTACCTTGTTCCATTGCAAGGCCAAGCGCGGCCTTGTCCATCACTTTAATTTCCGGGTCAGATACAGCTTGATCGAAAGTCATGCGGTCGATGCGCGTGGCGTCGGCGTGCTTAGCGGGGTCGCGGCTGTACACGCCATCAACTTTCGTCACTTTAACCACAACATCACAATCGAGTTCAAGCGCGAGGCTCACCGCCGCGGTGTCGTGAGTAAAGTATGGTCGAGCAATACCACCACCAATAACCACAACACGACGTTTGCGTAAATGGTGAAGCGCTCGGCGCTGCGTGTAATAGTCAATCATTTGTTCGACCATAACCGGGCTTAATGCATATGCCGGCACACTTTGTGCATTAAAGACATCGGCGGTCGCAACGGCATTCATAACGCCGCCGAGCATGCCCATAAAATCGGCGGTGACTCGTTTGAGGCCATCACCAGCACCCACAGCGCCGCGCATAAAATTGCCACCGCCCACAATAACAACAACTTCGGCGCCGAGTGCCACAACTTGGGCAATCTCGCCTGCGATTTGCTTAGCGATACGCGGATCAAACCCAAAGCCGTCTTTACCTGCTAACTGTTCTCCCGAGATCTTAACTAAAATGCGTGTATAGGTAAGTTTCATCGCACCTAGCGTAGCACGAG
>DATLJN010000058.1:0-4041 GCA_035538835.1 Magnetospirillaceae bacterium | reverse complement strand
CAAATTTGCTATGTCTGGTTTTTTTATGTTCGTAGGCAGATCCTTGAGGGCCTCACTTATATACTTTTTTGTTGCGTCATCTGGTTTATAAGCGATTTTCGTCTTGTCATCAAGCCGACGCACCAACCGTTGGCCAACCACCAACCGGATTGCGCTGGAGAAAATTGGATTCTGCCCGATCATGTCGATAATACGACTAAACGCCGCACTCGCCGTGCTGGCGTGGAATGTACTCAGCACAAGATGGCCGGTAATAGCAGCCTGTATCGCCGTACGCGCGGTATCAACATCGCGGATTTCACCGACCATCACAATATCTGGGTCGAGTCGCAACACTGCACGCAGTTTTTCGGCAAAACTATCACCAGTTTGGGTATTAACCGGTATTTGGCTCACGCCCGGCACGGTTAATTCCACTGGATCTTCGAGCGTCAAAATCTTACGGCTCGGGTCGTTAAGCGCATTAATAATGCTATACAATGTCGTTGATTTGCCCGATCCAGTTGGTCCAACCACCATAACCATGCCGTGCGGGTGAGCAATAATATCGTTAATGCCGGTTTGTTGCGCCTTAGTAAGACCAAGGTGCTCCAAATTGAGTAGTTTAGAATCAAAATTGAACAACCGAATCACCGCGTCCTGGCCAAAAATAGTAGGTACTGTTTCGATGCGCATATTCAGCGTGCGCATTGTACCGTCGGCATTTTTCATTTCTTGCTGAATGTGTCCAGTTTGTGCGGTTGTGGCGGCCGTACTAATGTTCGACCTTGTGGCAATCGAACCAAAAAGCACGCGATATTTTTCTTGCGAGAGGTTGGCAATCGGGTGTAACGCGCCATCGATTCTAAAGCGAATACGCACACTGTTTTGCTGATTTTCGATGTGAATATCAGAGGCGCCCAGTATGTCAGCCTGCTTAAAAAGGTAGCTAACAATATCATTAGACGGCACTGAATCAAGTGTTTTGGATACGGCGGCAATTGTGTCACTATCGCCCGCTTTTGCGATCTTGACGTTGTCGTAGATTACTTTTTTTGGCGGATTGTAGCGCGCCATGTACTCCTCGAACCCCTGGTTGGACAGCATCATAAACTGCACAACACGGTTCTGAAAACGATCATGGAGCTGGCGTAGCAACTGCTGGGGCGTAGCAACAGTAATACCAAAAATGAGCGGTGCGCTTTCGTTGTTGTCACTCAGCGGCACAATGTGGCCGTTATACATTTCTTGCTGCGTTAGAATATCTTTGAACAACGGCCCCGCCTTACCGAGTTCGCGTGTGTCGAGATACTGCAACCCCAATAAACCAGCGCGGCGCTGGGTATTAGATTCCTCTTGTTCTCGGAATTTGGATGATTCTGGGCTGTCTGGCACTACACCTATTGTAAAGCATAAAAGCAATGGGCTGCTACAATCGGTACATGGAAATTATTGTTATCGCCCATAACATCCGCAGTACGCATAATATTGGTGCAATTTTGCGCACGTGCGACGGGTTTGGTGTGATCAAAGTTTATTGCACCGGTTACACACCATATCCTACCCTACCTGGTGACAAGCGGCTGCCGCACCTCCGTGATAAAATCACAAAACATATTCATAAAACCGCCCTCGGTGCCGAGGCAAGCGTGCCAATCGAGCAGGCGGATGAGGTGCAAACGATTCTGGACTCACTTAAAACCGACGGCTTTCAACTTATTGCGCTTGAACAAGATCCGAAGTCAGTCGCGCTACCCAAAGTTCATCTGCCACAAAAGATTGCCCTACTACTTGGCGAAGAAGTCAACGGCATACCGCCAAACATTTTGGCACAGTGCGATACAATTATCGAAATTCCTATGCGGGGCACAAAGGAATCATTTAACGTGAGTGTTGCTGCCGGAATCGCGCTGTACGCGTTAAGTATATAAGTTTCGCCCTGCTGTCAGCTTATGCGGCAGCAGGGCGTTCGGCATAGGCAGCTCACTGCGGGGACGATCTGCGCTACTTTTCTGTCTCGACAAGAGCAACAAGAGCCGCGACGACTTCCATAACAAAGTCACGGAAGGGGTATTTGGGCGTATCAATATCAGTCGCTTTGATCGTTTTTAACTCAGCGACTTTGAAGCCCCAGTTTGACACATCTGTCAGTCTCGCATTCACCGGTACGACAGTGTGTACCCACAGGGTTTGACTAATGGCGTGGCCATTTTCGGGGCAGCGGCATTCACGAAACCGCTTATCGCAGATTCGGCAAACTGCCACAAGTCCCGAAGTCTTAATGATGAGCGCCCGCCACACGTTAAGCTTATTGCTGGTTTTAAGTTGACCTTTGTCTTTGAGCACCTCGCTCAAATCGTCAATCGTCACCAATCGCACTGTAGACCTCCGCTTCTCCGGCAACACCACCAACTATACCGCAATTGACGCCTATAATACTATTTAAGCGCCACACACTCCTGGCCGAGCATACTGCCAATAACCGCTTTAAGATCATCGTGAGGTTCAACCGTAAACGGCATGCGCACCGCTGATTTTTTGTCCTCACCAAGCACCAACACAACCTCACACGTACCAGGATAGCTGTTAAAACTTTGTTTAAGCTTTACTAAACTGTCACGGTCACTAGGGTTTTTAACATGAATGTAAAGGCGCGGTTTAGCTTCTGTAACCGGCTTTGTTACTTCGCGGTCGTCAATAGGCTTGTATGTCACACTCACCGTTGGCGCCCTGCCGGCCTCGGCCGCCAAGCTTTTACCTGGCTTTGGTAGTTTCATGGCTTTGCCTGTCGCTTTATAATTATCCAGCTCCTGTTCGGTAACAAAGGTAATATCGTCGGCGATAATCTTAACTTCTTCGGTCAGCTTGCCGTCACGATCTTTGCAGTTGATTTTGCCTCTTACTTTAATGACTTCGTCTTGCACTAAGCGTTCGCCAACTTCCTCAAATGTTTTAGGGAAAACGATAATCTCTAGCTCGCCAGTTTTGTCTTCCATTTTTACAAAAGCCATTTTGCTGCCATTTTTGGTGTTGATGACGCGACTTTCGAGCACAATTCCGCCGACGGTTGCGGTTTTGTTGTCCATTGTGTTGTTGAGATTTTCGATTGGCGCGGTTTGTTCGCTAAAGTAGGCGTTGTATTTGTCGAGCGGGTGAGCGCTAAGATATAACCCGAGCAGTTCACGCTCCCACTGCAGCAGCTCGCGTTCGGTTTGTTTAGTGGGCGCTGGTTCAAGCGCGAGTGGCGGAATCATATCCTGCATTAAGTTTCCAAACAAGTCGGTCTGGCCGGCTGCGGCATCTTTTTGGACACGAGAGGCATATGCCAAGATAGTATCAATGTTAAAAATCAAATCACTGCGGTCGCCAAAGCTATCGAATGCGCCAGCTTTAAGCAAGCTTTCCATGTTTTTACGATTTACAACGCGGATGTTGACGCGCTTTAAAAAGTCTTCGAGGCTTTTAAATTCACCTTCTTCGCGCACCCGCAAGATTTCTTCTACGGCGTTGGCGCCAACGTTTTTAACGGCATTCAACCCAAAACGAATCTGGTTAGAATCTGGCACTACGGCAAATTCGGCAAACGATTGGTTAACGTCAGGGTTCATGACTCGTAGGCCCATGTGGTTGCACTCGGATATCTCGATCGCCAGTCGATCGGTATCACCTTGGTCGCTTGTCATAAGTGCGGCCATAAATGCCGCTGGGTAGTGAGCTTTTAGGTAGGCAGTCCAGTAGCTGGTCATGCCGTAGCAGGCAGAGTGCGACTTGTTAAAACAGTAGTCGGCAAAACCCAAAAGGTCTTTCCAGAACTTTTCGATCACCTGTTTTGGGACGCCGTTTTTAACTGCACCTTCAATAAATTTGACTTCCATTTTTTCTAGGATATCGCGCTTCTTTTTACCGACACCTTTGCGCAAGGTGTCGGATTCGCCGCCGGTAAAGCCACAGACCTCGCGCGAAATCTGCATGAATTGCTCTTGGTAAACCAGCACGCCAAAGGTATTTTTGAGTGAGTTTTCCATGAGCGGATGGGCGTATTCCACCTTTTCTAGATTATTT
>DATLJN010000057.1:0-24086 GCA_035538835.1 Magnetospirillaceae bacterium | reverse complement strand
CCTCTTTATAAGCAGCTCATGCCCGTTGGCCAGGTAAGCGGATTTCATCCACGCCTTTTGGCTTCTCTAAATTCATCATAAGCCCGATTCGGGTAGCTCAAACGGGGGTCGCGAGTCCTTTATACTTAAAAGAACCCTGGGCAGGGTTCTTAAAAGATGAAAGATTAGTTCTTGGTGCAGCGAGTACAAAAAAGTTTTCACTTAATACAGGATGAACTGGTGCGATGGAGGGAGATATTGGGAGTTCCGTACAAGCAACGTCTTATATTGCGGCGGAACGGACTAAGTCTTTAGACTTACACTGATGTACTTAGGGGTATTCGACGCCGATAACCTTCAGTAGAAGATCTACATTGTCAGCATCACTCGACGCTATAAACTCGATGGTCTTGGCAATAATGTCAGGCAACACAGCTAATAACACATCACCGTTAACAATCCAGTTCCTGTGGTTGCCGTCGTGACCAAAAACCTGGCGACCTTTTACCCGCTCAAGAATATCCGAGATAGAACCTTCATGACTAGGTTCAAACTGGAAAGTTATTATCGACTTGCCAGGCTCAACTGTAAGTCTGTGCGCTAGATGGTCCCTGAATCCACTCCATACCAATTCTAAGACTTGGCCGTTAGTCGAAAGACCTAGGTCAATATCTCGCTGGATAAACTTCATAAAATTTACAAATGTTGCAGTTTCATTTTTGGCACTCCCGTCTTCGTTGAATTTGTCTGGGCGCGCAATGCAGTAGTAGGTTTTGCCTAAAAAATTGAGGGCGGTAAATAAGCTCAACGCAACAACGATGCTACCGCCCCCGATATTATCCTTGGTGCTATGTTGAAGGTTGTTTTGTCGCACATACACAAAAGCCTTTAGATCATTCTGGACGCCAAGGAGTCTATCTTCAATATTACCAATACACTTCTGTATCTTCGGATCTAATGTTTGGTTCATTCTTTTCCAAATTCCAGTTTAAGTTTTTCCAACTCCCTGTTTCGCTTACGCTCAACCGTCAACACTTCTTGTTGTCCGATCCCAGAAAAACCCAACCCTCGGGCGTGGATATCTGACTTCTTTGCGGCTATTTTTTCTTCGTATTTGTCCATAATATCTTGCCACCTCAATTCATACATTCGCTCACTCGTAGCTTTCCTGCGCTGGGCCTCAACCCGTTTTTTTGTAGCTACTTTCTGCAAAGCCTGTCCAGCCTGTTGAACAGCAGAGCTATTACCAAATCTTGATTGCGCAGCTCGAATCTGATCCTTGAAATCGGACTCTATTTGTGCCATATCTTGCGTAAACTCAGCATCAGTATACGGCGCAACATTACTTCTCGCTACCGCCCGGCGTACACTCTCATCGACAAGCACACCAACCTCTGCGAGTGTAATGTCACTTGGCTTGAATGGGCGATCCGTAAACTGCCTTTCGTGATTGCGCTTCATTTGTTGCAAGAAGCCTACATCGTACTTGTCCACATCATTAGTAATAATGTGGTGATTTGCGCAAAGAAGGATCAGGTTCCCAATCGCCCTTCGACCTTCATCCGTCTGACTCGCGTTGTACCGCTCGCCGCCAGGCTCGGCCCCTTCAATGTGACAGAACTGTCCGATAAAGTGTCCTTCCTCATTTACGAGGGGTAGGTCGCATTCAGGAAATGCGCATTGATTGCCAGACAATGCCAATAAGCGATATTTAGTAGACTGGGTGGGTTCGATTCGCGTCATTACGGTAACTATATCAAATCTATGTCATACTAAAGATGGTTTACGAATAAATGTAGATATAGACAAAAGTCTAAACCTTTGCGCTTACGCCATCTTTCGCTACCAGCTTCTGACAAGCTAGCCAACACCTACAACAATCTCTCACAGAACCCTAAAACCACCAATGATCCAACACCTAGTATCACGCATTCTACTCCGCCGCTTCGCCAAACATAAACGCGGACCAATAAGCGGCCTTGATTTACATAGCCTAGAGCAACGAACTGACAAGGTCGAAAACTTTGGAGGTATTCAGGATGTCGATACGGATGCACCCGATGACGCCGAAAAACGTTGGAGTAAAGAAGTTGAGTCACGACTGCCTCACGCTTTTGAGCTACTCGACCAAGGAAAGCTTTTATCAGACCCTATAGCAACTACGACAATCAAAAAATGCATCGCTTTACACTGGGCGAGAGGGTTCGCGGCAAGGGAGGTCGTGGATAAAATCTTAATTCCCGGCACTACCCAAAAAGCGATAACGGCCATTCTAGAGAGATTTACGCTCGAACAGGCGGCATTTGGTCTCACCGACGGCAGAACCTCTAATATGTCTGAGCAGGCGCTCTATGAGATCATTCATACTGAGTTTGCAGAGAAATTAAGGCGCGAACGGTATCTGGATGTCGCGTTTCTAGAACTCTATCGTAAGGGCCAATCTTTTATTGAATCGAAATCCCTAGAAATATGGCATAGTCCAAATGAGGAGTTTCTACTGGGAGATATTCCGGTAGTCACTTATGAAAAAGATACAGGCAAAGTGGGTATATTAGATGACGTATCCTGGAGCAAAGCCGACGCTATTTTTATGCCGCTCGGTCCACGTCATGTCGTAGCGCTCGCGAAAGAGCCAGCGTATAGAGAGGCTGATGCGCGTACGGTGGAAATACTAAATACCTGCCAAGTCAAAGTCGCCCTCAAAGAAGTTTACTTCCGTCCTGGGAGTGGTCTTGGGGATCTAATTGCAGGCGCGCTGAAAAAATAATAGACGCTATCAATTACGATTCATATCGACTTATTCGAAGGCGACACCGAACACAATGCCCACCTCATTGAAAAACTGTCTTAGATTAATCGTTTCGATTCCATATTCCTTGCATGCAGCAGGTAAGTTCACAGTCTTGTTCGGATTCTCTTGTGTCACGAGTACGAAACTCTTTTCTGGCTCAATGAGGTTCTTATCCCTCGCTAGCGCCACTAGCCAAGGATCAGCCTGCTCCTTCTCATTGTTCGGGTTGATAAGCTTAGGATATTTCTGAATCACCTCAATCATAAAGGCGATTTGTTCGGCATTTTCCTTAAAAAAATACGCCTTCTTGGGGGCTAACCACGCCGAAACCTTGTCAGGCGTCTTTGAATTCATAACCACTTCCTCATAAACGTAGCGCTGCGATATTATCCTTTCGGCGGTCATAAGCTCGTCAAGCTTATCCCACACGTCCTTAGGTATTTCAATAGAATGTTCGTTTATGCGATTCAGGTTAATAAAAATACTCGAATCAAAAACGTAGATTCGTTCCTTTGTGGTAGCCTGGACCATCTACTTGTCCTGCCTATTAAGCCCCACCACTCTTATACCTAATACATCTCTGACAGTCGAAGGACTAAGCCGCTGGGAATCGTAGGCGCTAAGCACGAAATCAAAGAACTTATCCCCCCGCTGGCTCTTGCTCACTAACAGAGCGGACGGACCACCCTTTTGCTCCTTTTTCTTGATCTTTTTATTATTTTTCTGAATTAACGCCATGAGTTCTTTATACTTAGGCTCATCCAAAAGATTAAGCGTCCTGCATCGTATAAGATAAGCTTCGGCGCTCACACCCAATCCTTTAGCATTACTCTTCAGCTCTTCGAAAGAAATGGGAGGCACTATTTCAACCTCAGGCATTAAGAATTCAGCTGCAAACTGATTGCATTTTGTCTCTATATTAGAAGGGGCGTTGCCATTGTTGGCAGTAAAGCAAATGCCAGATTCTCCCTCGATCAAGTGCCCTATCTCATGAAATAGAGTAAATACCTTACGATTATCAGATATCTTACTATTCAAAGTTATTGCATAGGGTTTGCCGCTCTCTACATAACTAAAGCCGTCAAATTCTTGGTTTTGAATGGGAAATTGGAATACAAATATATTGAGTTTTTCTTCGAACTTCTGACGCCAGAACTTAAAATTATCCCCTGCCGCCTTGCGCTGTTCGGCCATAGGCGCGTCGAGCACTTGCCTAAGATAGGTGGATGTGTCCACACGGCTATTTCTTACCGATTTAAGCCACTTATACTGCTCCTCAATAACCTCAACGCCAACAGCTTCTCTATAAACGCCTAAATAGCGATTGGTCCGCCTAATGGCCATGAGAGTGTCTTTGTGAAGACCTTTATCTTTCAAACTAAGGTTACGATAGTCCTTAGGTTTTGCAATTTGCTTGGGCGCTTCTTTCAGAAAGAATACTGGAATCTGTCTTTTGTAATAGGTAGCCAGTCTCTTTAGGTCGCTATATCTTAGCTCCTGTCCGTGCTCTTCCCAGTCTTCGACTGTAGCAACATCGGTTTTTAGATGGTCCGCCACTTCCCCTACGTCAATACCAAGCTCGTTACGAGCCCATACTAATACCTTAGGGTTTACATCAACAGTCAGCGTACTCATTATCCGCAAGCTTCATTTTCTCTATTCTAACAGAACATCAGTGGTTGCAATACGGACGGGGTACAACCGACCCAGCGTGTGGCATCACTAAGCGAGATATATAGAATCTCTAAGTGGCTTTTTTAATGAACGACCAAAATTTTTTCTATATTTTATTTTCTTTAACGCGCCTATATATTTGACAGACCCAACCATCCAATAAGGTGTTTCGGTCAAAGAGCCAACTGCTCAGTGTAGCCCATATCTATCAACCGTTGGCACGCATTCCATACATCTTCTGGTATATCAGTTTTGGCCTGGTAACCACGCTCACTGTAAACTTTCATGCGCTGCACCCTACCAACCAAGGCGTTTATTAGGTAATCTTCGGCCAACTCCTCGGTTTGATACGCCTCAAATGTCAATTGTGGTGAGGTTACAATAATTGACTGTTCTGGCCACCGCTCAGCATAAGTAGCTTGCTGGCGCCGTTCCGCATACGGTACAGTTACTACAATGATACGTTTTGCCTCAATGCCCTTTTTGATCAGTAGTTCCTTTGTATAAGCAATATTCTCGCCTGAATTGGTCGCCTTGTCCTCTTTAAGGATACGTTCCGATGGCACGCCTGCCTTTTGCACTGTATCCGCAAAATAGGCGGCTTCGGTTTGGAAGCCTTTTGCTTGCAATATCGCTTTAGTACGCCCTCCACTGCGCCCCGTACAAACGACCCATTGTGCGAAACCATCCTTATAAAGTCGCGCTGCTCGCTCCGCAACTCGGCCATCTTCACACCCCATCGCAATAATGACTTCGGCCGGTTCAATAGCTGCGTTTAGTCTTTGGTAATTCCAGAGGATTCTGGCAAGATCGCGCGCTTTATTAGTGATCATATTATTTTCAGCTAGTTCTTATGCCGCTTTAGCTCTTCGTTACTAACTGGCGGCGTGTTAGCCATTATCTTAACGGTATCACTAAAGTCATTCATGTGCTGCGCTTCTCGCAGCTCGTCGGGTGTTATAAACTCGCCCTTGTCATCCTTTTTGAGTGAGACGGTAGCATAGACCGCATCTATATTGAGCGGCCCGTAAATGTGCGGGAATGTTCCAGCCCTACCACTAAGTGCGCCCTCGTACTTGATGGGCGCTTTGACTTTCTCGACATCAACAAAAAGGAGCTGTAAGTCATCTTGGCTGGCAAATCTGCGATTTGCGATTTCGATTGTTTGGTCGGGGAAAGAACAGTGAATAAAACCAACCTCGGTAAGCGTTGAATCAATAGTTGATTGCGTATACTCGCCAACCTTAAGGGCTTGTTCCCAAACATTGCGGCGAGCAATGATAACAATAGTCTTCATGGCTTCCATTATAGCGCGAAGCCCTAGAGTCCCTTAAACAGCTCGGAAATACTAACTTTAAGCGCCTTAGCGATCTTCGCTACATTGTCTACTGAAACGCTTTCCTCACCTCGCTCAATGTTGCCAATATAAGTTCGATGCAGCCCAACTGTGTCGGCTAGACTTTCTTGCGTAAAGCCCTTTGCTAGTCGTACTTGTCGAATTCTTTTACCGAATGCTACTCGTATGTTGCTTGCCATATTACTTAAAGACTAGACAAGTGATGACAATAGCTCTACAGTCAATAACTAGCATAATGTTAGCTACTGTCATCAAAATAGGAGGGGTTATGACTGTTGCATTATCTACTCGCTTTGAGCCACCCAGCCGCGTCAACTGTATTATCTGTAGCCGCAGCATCACGTTTACGCAAGCTACAACTTGCTTTGCGCGAGGGGAGTACGGGGGTTTTGCTTGCGCTCGTCACTTGGATAAAAGCGAGGAACGGCTGTGGTTTCGAGGTCTTTGCCGTCTCATGGCTCGTCGGCAGATAGTAAGCTCATTTGCCTCGGTTGTCAAAGACTTGGTGGTATTGCCATGAACGATTACGCTCAGTGGTATGTCGAAATTCATCCCTACCAAATAGGCTTTGAGATCACACGTAAAATAGCCGCACATTTAGCAATACGAGTTCCAATAGGTAGTGCAATAGTTGTCTGTGATAAACCACGCAATATGCTCTCTACCTTCCATAAACGCTGGAACCATGTTTTGCGTATCATAGAGAACGAACGAGCTGCAACCATTGGCAATCACGCTAAGGCCGAGTTAAAGACCTACCAACTTACCCTTGAGCACATCCAGTTTATGATCGGCCAGCCAGAAGAGATCACTGCGCCAACCATTTGGCTTGTTGAGCCAGATGATCTACACAATATTCCACGAGGCGTTATGACGATTTACGTTATGTCAGAGTTGCCCTTGTCCCAACTGCTACATTGGGCGCGGCAGATGGAAGATGATAGTAATGTATTGCTGTTTCGGAAACAGCCATTAGCTGCGGCAACCCAAGGAGCTACCACTAGATGAATTTGCTGGGATTGTTGCGGCGGCGGAAGGCCACGCCAGATAGTTTGCTCACCTCGCGTCTATTTAACGAACGTAACTTTTACTATAGCTTCATGAATGATCTAAAACGCTGTACTGATGAGGTGATTATTGAAAGTCCATTTGTAACTAGTAGTCGTATGGCGAAGTTGTTGCCTGTGCTTCGGCAACTAAGACGACACGGCGTTAAGATCACGGTTAATACACGCGACCCGAGCGAGCATCAATTTCCTTGGAGCTACCAAGCGAGAGAGGCTATTAGGGAGCTACAACAAATGGGTGTCCGGGTGCTATATACCGGCGGTCACCACCGGAAACTTGCTATGTTGGATGGACGTATTTTATGGGAAGGAAGCTTAAACATCCTGTCGAATAACGGCACTTGTGAGGTTATGCGGCGGATTGAGTCAAAGGAGTTGGCGGAGCAGATGGTGCGGTTCTTAGGGCTGAAAAATTCTTGGTTGTAAGTAAGATTGACCCTACTTAACCTTATCGTCGGCAATATCTTTAATGTTCTTATTTAGCTGTTCGATATTGTCGCTCAGTTCGCCACCAAGCTTCATGATTTTATTGCCAGCGTTGAACTTAAAACGGCTTATTTTTGTTAACTCTTGTGGCTCAACATGGATGCAGCGGACTGTCTCGACTGCAAAATCGGTTACTTTTTCATCCTTAAGTTCTGCTGGAACCTTAGTAAGCGACCGTTCGAGTAGCGCGATTGACCCTTCGACGGTTGAAGCGGAGACTGCCTTAAAGGCGTATTGCTCCGCAAGGCGCCGCTCCTTGCCGTAGTTCCTGATGCCAAATATTCCTAGGGCGAGCAGCGGTGTAATAAGTGCCGTCCGAACAATTAACGCCTCGATCACTACTTGAGAGTGCTCGCCGCTCTTGGTCACTTCGATAGTAACAAGCGGAGCTATGTGGTCTAGACCCATCTTAACCGCCAGCAAGATACAGCCGGTTGCAAATGCCAGCCAAAGCCAGCTTGCGATAACAAGCTTTTTCCTACGTTTATCAAAATAATTGGCGTGGCCACTTTGTGACACAAGCTCAAAAATACTTGAGATTTTTTCTTTTAAGCTCTCGCTCTCGGTCTTGTGCTCCTGAATGTTGTCCAGGGCTTGCTGCGAACCGTCCTTAATAGCTTCAATGCTGGCGATGTGCTTGGCTGCGGAGTCCTTGAAACGCGAAATCTCTTTATAAATCGTTTCGCTTTCTTTGGTAATGGCGGATAGGTCATCTTTTAGGCCTTGGGAACTCTCCAATATAGCTTCTAACCCGGTACTGGGGTCATCGATCTTTGCCTTGGTAGCCTGGAACTCGGTGTAGGCCGTCTGCATGGCAGCGATGTTTTGCTGCACAGTAGTGAGGGCTTGCTGGGTGGCAGTCAAGGTTGTTTCGGCTTCGGCAGCGGCATCGACGATCTTTTGAGAAGACGTATTACTCGCCGCAAGCTTGGCATCGACTCCTTGCTCTGAGTCTTCAAGTTTCGACAACCAACCCGTTACTTTAGCTAGCAGATTGTTAAATTGAGTTGTAATAGATTTCGCCTCTTTGAGGCTAGTGCGAGAAGATTCAATCTCGGCCTTTAATTCGGTATTAAGGCTTTCGAGGAGTTCTTGAATTTCTTTGCGAGTCATTTGATATTATTTTACTCTGGGTTTGTTGACAAGTACAGACAATCATTGTGCTTATGCTAATAAGTCTCTGTTGCTCCAGAAATTTGCTGTCAGCCAATGTGGATGGTATAATCATAAAGTTCTTTCAAAGCACAAAATCCTTGATGTAAGTCCCTTGGCTGTTAGAAGTTAAGGGGTTGGGCTTATATCGCCCGCATGGGCAGGATGACTTCTGCGTTAGTGGAAGTCCGGCTTCCTCCGTAATCATAGGATAATCGATGTCGTGCCTTTTGGCAGTCTGAGTCGATGAGAGCGATCTGCATTTTTTGCAGATAACTAAGGTGGCACCGCGAGATAGAAACTCGTCCTTAGAAACACAAGATTTTTGTGTTTTGAGGACGATTTTTTATTACATTAAACGAGGTACTACTATGAAAGACCTAAAACAAGAGATTGTGCTGACCGGAGACAGGCCAACCGGAAAGTTGCACCTTGGCCACTACGTTGGCTCGATTCAAAATAGAATCAAGCTGCAAGAACAATACAAACACTGCTTTTATATGGTGGCAGATGTCCAGGCATTGACCGACAACGCCAATGACCCAGCAAAAGTAAGAAATAACGCTTACGAGGTTGCGCTAGATAATCTGGCCGTTGGATTATCGCCCGAAAAAACGACATTCTTCATCCAATCGCAAATTCCAGAAATCGCCGAACTAACGGTACTTTTCTTGAACCTTGTTACCTTGGCTCGGCTACGTAGAAACCCAACAGTCAAAGAAGAAATGAAGCAAAAAGGATTTGGCGAAAACGTGCCTGCTGGGTTTTTGACTTATCCAGTGAGCCAAGCGGCAGATATTCTCTTTTGTGGCAGCAACATAATCCCCGTGGGCGAAGACCAGTTGCCGGTTATCGAACAAGCGAACGAAATTGTCGCGCGGTTTAATGCTACTTACGGCGAAACGTTTCAGAAGATTACACCCGTACTCTCTACTATGCCGCGACTGGTGGGTATTGACGGTAATGCCAAAGCCAGTAAATCACTCGGCAATGCCATATACCTTGACGATTCGCTTGAAGAAATCCAGCGAAAAGTTGGCATGATGTACACCGACCCATCTCATGCGCACGTTCAAGACCCTGGTAAGGTTGAGGGCAACGTTGTTTTTACCTACCTCGACATTTTTGATCAAGATAAAGTCACAGTGGAGCAACTAAAACAGCACTACAGAAAAGGTGGCCTGGGTGACACAGAAGTTAAAAAGCGTTTGGTTGGCGTACTTGAAGACATAATCAAGCCTATTAGGACAAAGCGACGACAGCTAGCTGAAGACCCTGCCTACGTCGAAAAAGTATTGCGAGAAGGCACAAATGAAGCGCGAAAAGCTGCCGCTATAACGATGAGCAAAGTTAGACGCGCCGTAAAGATAGATTACTTTAACTAAACCAGGGGAGACTAAGATGACTATACAATTTGAAGATTTTGCAAAACTAGATATCCGAATCGGCACTATCGAAAGCGTTGAGCGAGTGCCTGATGCTGACAAATTACTAAAGTTTGTGTTTGACCTCGGTGGCGAGAAACGACAGATTATGGCGGGTATGGCGGCGTTCTTCGACGACCCACAAGAGTTAGTTGGCAAACAGATGCCCTTGTTGCTCAACATTGAGCCGCGTAAATTCCGAGGATACGAAAGCCAAGGCATGATTGTGGCTGCGGATTACGAAAACAGGCCGGTCTTTTTGATACCCGAGAAGCAGATACCGAGTGGAAGTAGGGTTAAATAGGCTCATTACTTTTATGTCAGAGACACTCCACAACCCCACCCTAGTCATGGAAGACCGTAAACTCTTAGAGGGTCAAGTATACGGTCGCCAGCAAGGCATACCAGATGAAATGGAAAAACTAGGCACTAAAGAAGGTATCCCAGACTTAGGCGATGAGCTCAGAAGAGTCGACACTATACTCATAGAGGCGGAAAACCCTGAGACTTTTGATAAGCAAGGGCGGATTAAACGTTTTAGGCGCTATGGTGAAGAAGAATACGTCGATACTGTTATTGAAGATGTAGGAAGCTATGCCTGGAGAGTGCGGACAAAAACCTGGGACGGCGGCGACCGAAGCGCCTTCCCGCATGGCAACGGTCACAATACTGAGCCTGCACGCACAGAACAAGCCGTTCGTACTGGCTTGGAGCCTGTACTGCGCAAGTACGGGCTTGAAAGATATAGCATTGAGACAAGGCGAAGCACTGATCTTGCAGGCTGGGAACCTGGCGAATTCGTGTTCATAAAACCAAATAGAATAAGCGACATCACTGACCCTAAAAAAGACCCTGGCACAAGAGCGCAGCTCATACGCTCAGATCAGATTGGCCAGAAGCTTATTAACCCATTTGCCGGAGAGGCAGTACTGCAACGCCCAGAAAAGGTCATGAGTGCCACTGATTTGATTGACCAGCTCGGCCTTCCGATTGAAGAGTTTGAGCTTGATCCGGAAGTTAGCTACCTGCATGCGTTTCGCTTCTTTACGCTTGGGCGCGAAACAGCGGCTGTCGAGCTGAGACTGCCCGATCCACGGAACGCCATAGGCGAACAATCCCCCCAACGTCGACTTATTGAACCACAACTTGTAGACGAAAAAATGCACGAGCTTGCAAGAGCACATGCCTTAATAAGTGATGCGTTTATGACCGAATACACCAACAATAACTATTTTGCCTACGATCTAATAGTTACAAAAGATGGATCCGTACGAATAGTAGGTGCCCTAACTCGGGCGCTTACGCCAAACCTGCGAGGCCAAGCTAAAGACGTGGAACACCTTGCGAAAGCTACGCTTACTATTGAGGTAAGATCATTGGCCAAGCTAGCCATGAGTAGGTTTGAGACTAACTAAGCTCAAAATCTATTTTCCTTCGGCAAATAGATCAACTTCCACTGCAAGCAGTGAAAGTTCCAATTTA
This sequence comes from Magnetospirillaceae bacterium, assembly GCA_035538835.1. Lineage (GTDB taxonomy): Bacteria > Patescibacteriota > Saccharimonadia > Saccharimonadales > EFPC-124 > EFPC-124. The sequence goes on along the minus strand of DATLJN010000057.1, from coordinate 12,674 downwards.
AGCTCCATCAATCCTCGTCGTCTTCTTCGTCTTGGTCATCGTATTCGGGCGCTTTGACTTCTTCCCAGATTTTGCCCGTCACACTAAGCGCCTTAACCTTCTCAGTCGTCGTAAACCACAACCGAATATCCTCACCCTCCTTTTCTTCAAGCAGCCGCTTGGTAGCTCGTTTGCAATAGATCATGTCTGTTAGCGTTGGACAAACAAACATCGCAATGGGGTTTGGCTCGTCTTCGTCGGTTTCGCTCTGCCACTCACCCTCTTCCAAATATTCGATATAATTCTTAAGGCGTTTTCTGACGCGGTATCTTGGCATAGTGGGTTCAATAACTTCCAGGAGGTAGGTAGCGGCTATGGCGTCGTCCTTGGTTGTAGTTGTCTTCTCGTAGCAGAGCTGAGGACGAATAAGTTCGCTCTCGCTTAGGAAGTGGTAACTGTCGTCTGGATCGGCGTAATCTGCTTGAGTGACATATGAATAGTGAACTTTATTCTTGCCGGTGGTGCTACTCTCAGCAGCTTTCTTGTCCATAGCGATACAGCAATCCGCTACGAGCACGCACTGGTCAATAAAACCTTGACTACGAGACGATTCACGATAACGCTTGCGGAACTCCTCAATTGGGTGATCTTGGTGCTCCTTGAGCCAGCGGATGCCGTTTAGACCCAGGTAGTAGACACCCGGTTTGGATTTTTCCAAAAAATCAGTTGAATATATCCATTCGACAAAGTGGTTATCTCTAAGATCGGCTAGCCATGCGTTTATGCGTCTGTAGTCTTTATGCCCCATGAGTGTTTGTATTTGGATTCTATTTAAGAATCGGTATTTGTATAACAGTATGAGTACTGTTTGTTGTCTTGGAGTTAGTTTAGGTAGTTTCATTATGGGTAGTGATTTAGTAGGTAGTAGTTAGGTTTTAGTTATTTGATGATTGTTATTTTTTGTATAGTTTGTTTTTCTTGTTTCTATTTTTTATAGGTGACTGGTACTAGATATTTTAGCCAACCCCACCTACACCGTATATTTATAAGGTAAGTGACACGGATATTCAAATGTTACAGATTAAGAAACATACTTTATTGTCCTAGACCGCTAGGACAGCCAATATAGACTAAAAACCTTCAGAATCGCGCGGCAAATCGTCCTCGCCAGGCAAGGCGCGAGGTTTACCTTGCATATCGAGGCGAAGCTTTTTGAGCCGGTCTTTCTTGGATAGTAATGCTAACGAGGGAACTGTGCCTGCCGGAACCATAGCGAACCGACCTACACCAATTAGTTTGCGGTAGGTAAGGTTAGCACCATTCACAAATCCAAACCATTTATCAAAACGCTCATCGTCTTTTAGCCCGCGTGTGTTGTAGCGATATTCATATTCAGCGCAATACTTTTGCAAGTGTTTCGGGCTAACGCCAATATAGATAGCGCGGATGCTTAGCTTCAGGTGACTCCATGCTCCCTCAATGGTGTTGGTGTGGTTTTGGCCAATCACAAAGTCTTTGTTGCTGTGATTGACGCGGTGATGCTCATAGCCAAGGCGCGTTACGTGATTGTACGGCCGATATTCGTCAGTCATAACGGTTGCGCCAGGAGCTACATTGTCAGTAATTACTTTGTCTAGCGTATTGGCCGTCGTATCTTTTGTGACCGCTAGTCGTATTTCGCCCTTGCGTTCAGCAATACCAACGACTGGCGTTTTGCCACTTGCACCACGGCCGCGCATACCGTCATGCTTCTTGCCGCCAACATAGGTCTCATCAGCCTCAACGATGTTACCCAGCAAATCACCTCGACCTGACTTCTCGACACTGTAGCGAATGCGTTGCAACATGAACCAGGCAGTCTTTTGGGTGATGTCTAAGTATTTAGCGAGTTGGATTGAAGAGATGCCTTTTTTGAGCGAAGTATTTAAGTAGATCGCGTAGAACCATTTTTGTAGCGGTACATGGCTATCGCTAAACATGGTGCCGACTTTAACGGTGAACTTTTTGCGGCAATCGCCGCACTTGAATAGTTTGCCATCTGCAAACTTGTAGGACTTCAGGCTGCCACAGTGGGGACAATAACGACCACTAGACCAGCGTTGCTCTTCCAAAAATGTAAGACAAGTAGCTTCATCAGGGAATTGTTTTTGGAAAGCTAACAAACTCATACTTATAGTGTAGCTAATCTGTTAGGGTCTGTCAAGTATATAAGCGCGTTCTTTAATCTCATAATTTTCCAAAACATTTTCGAGGGTCTCCGACATCTGACCAACAATTTCTATCATCTCAAGGCCAAGCTTCTCACTGGCATTGGCGGCTAACATGAATGCGTCGTGCGCTCCTGTGTCACGTAGATAGGCCAACAGGACACCTTTAGTTGGCGACACTTCAATAGCTTTTATTAGGCGCTTGGAATATGTGGCATAAAAAGATTCAACCTCATCCCTCTTAAGTTTGTACGCCGTTATCATCACATGCCCTCTATGGTCTTGGAGCTGATCGGCAAGTTTTGCATAACCAAGATTTCTAATGGTGTTCAAAATTGACGCATCAATCCAGAGCAATGTTAGTTTTGTTCGTTGTCTATTGAAAAGACCAAAATACTTAAAGTCATTCTCTTTGAATAGCGCTTGAATCTTTTCATAAGCCCTCCGCTCGGTATTAGTAATAGCTTGACTGAAGCTTATGAATTCTAGTTCTGTCTTCTTAATAGCGTTCGCCACGTCTTCTCCTTTGGTTAGTTTCGCGGCAACTAAAAAGCCCGCCACGAGCGATAGTCTTTCGACTACCCACACCAGTTTCCCAGTGCGACCATACGAAATAGCGACTCATGACGAGCTTTATATTTCGTATGGATTTGTTGACCATGCTCATAAAAATATGAGTTTAGGTCATAAGCCGAAACCGACTTATGCGCTCAATTATACGCTAAGATGTACACAACGGCGAAAACAGCCTAAAATACACTTTATAAACAGATATTTCACTGTTAAAAGATACAGGTAAAAGCAGATTAAAAAAGCGAAGAAAAGCGATAGATAGTAACAATTGGTAACAATTCGCATGCATACACCAACTAATCTCATTGGCGATTCTGCCTACAAAACGGTTCTAGCAAAGCTGAAGCACATCCAAGCACATGGTCTGTATGGCGCGGATGAAGTTCACTACATTTTTGATTGGGACGACACTAGAACGCGAGATGAGAACATTAAGGCTGTCATTCAAGAAGACGCCATCGTACGTTACTTTTTGGAGCTAGGCGTTATCGTGGGCGAGCGTGTTGAGAACGAGTTTAGAAAACAAGAACTACAAGCTCGTGGCTTAAGTGGTGACGGTGTGGGAGTCTGGGCAAAGCCGATCTGGGATGAAGCCGATTCTGCTCGTAAAGAATACGAATGGGAGATAACCATTTGGGGCGTTGATGCTAAAAAGCTCGATGACGAGGCGTACAAATTTGACCTCGTGGACATTGGGGCGCGATTAGTAGAACGAGCTGACGTACCCCAGAAAGAGTTAGCAGGTCTCCCGAAAGTATCGAAAAAAATAAATGACGACTTTAGTCTACACGTTCAAAACATTATTTCGTACAGAGGGCGCTCAATTAACCTTGAGCCTCAAGCGCGTAAAATTGCTGCTGCGATTATCGAAAGATCGTCGGAAAAGCTCTATACCGACACAAAATATCTTATTGATAACTGCCTAAGTGAAGATTATTTAGAACGAGTTAGCGACCAGAACAACGATCCGGCGGCACAATATATAAAGCGTTACGTTTCTACTATTAGAGCTAAATTCCGTATCATCACCCATTCGGATCAAGACTTTTTTCCTCATGCTGCCGGGCTGGGATACAAATTTAGTCCTTAGGTCAGGATAATCCCCGACCCTATCCAGACCTTGCCTACCTACCCTTAGGGTATGGCAGCAACAAATATCAACAAAAATCGCAAAGAGGCGGCAAAGTCATTGGCGCAATTTTTGTATGATATGTTTAAGGAAAAGGAGGATGGCGCATCGCCTGAGAATGACGTGCTCGTCATCCCACCAGAGGATAAGGAGTCCAAATGACACGTCAACCATTAGCAATTGCCACTTGCCGGGTTTCCTCGGTAGAGCAACTCGAGAATAACAGTCTTAACCGCCAACGAGCAGCCGTATTAAAAGCTGCTGAAGATTTGGGAGTAAAGATTCCCGATGATGGCTGGTGGGTTGGGAGCGTTTCAAGCAAACGCGGCACCAATGTAGACCGCAAAGACTTGAAAGAAATGCTTGATCGATGCAAAAAAGACAAAGGCATCAAATATCTTATTGTGGATGAGCCTGACCGTTTTATGCGCTCAATCAACGAGGCTGCTTATTTTGAAGTCTCGTTTGAGCGCTTGGGCGTTAAAGTTTGGTACGCATCCAATCCAGAATTAAATAAAGGTGATCTTGCAGCAAAGTTACTAAAATTCACCAAGTATATTTCGGCGGAAGGCAGCAATGAAGAACGCCAGACAAAATCTATTGCTGGTCAAACCAAAGCTTTAGCGGAGGGCCGCTACCCTTTTGTTCCTAAGCCGGGTTACAAGCGCGGCTATGAACGAGGGATACATGAAATCGATACAATACGTGGACCTATTCTGAAGCTCTATTTAGAGAAAATAGCGGCGGGTTTGATTACGCCCTCACAAGCATTGGTGGAGCTAAATAAAACGGACTTCGTTAAGAGTCGCTCACTCTACAAAATGGATAAGTTCCGCACTATTCTTACGGACCCGTACTACGCTGGAATTGTCGAAATCAACAAGCAGGTCAGTTTACGTAACGAGCACGGCTTACACGAACCGTTAATTACCAAGGAGCAGCATTTGACCCTCCTGAAGGTGATGGATGCTAAAAAGAAAAACCAAGGAGGACCGCGCAAAAACGGCAATCCAGAGTATCCGATGTCAAATCTAATAAGTTGTGACGACTGCGTTAATATGCGATATGGTCGTCTTGTGGGCTTCACGCATAGTAATGGCAAGAATAAAGCGCTCACTTATCAGAAGTACCGATGTCGTTCGTGTGGCTCGTATGTTACTCGCGAAAAACTTCATACCAAAGTAGAAAATATCTTCAAGAACACCCCAATTACTTCTTACGGTCGCAAGGCCCTTCTTGAGGCCTTAGATATCGTCTGGAAGCAACATGAGGGTGATGTGCGCCAAGAAATGATACGAATAACTCACAAGGTCAATGTCTTAAAAACCTCCATAGCTCAGCAAGTCGAAGCGGCTACAGACGCCGCAAATGTGAGTATTAGAGAAGATATACTCGCGCTTATTGCGAAAAAGAAAAATGAAGTTAGTGAGCTTGAAGAAAAGCTTGATAACCTCCAAAACACAGCCGATGACGACAAAGAACGTTTCTTACAATTTGCGTGGGACTTTATAAATAATATGGGCAGTAAATTTCTTGCAGTTTCTAAAGAAAATCAAATACGGTGTAAAAACTTAATTTTTCCAGCCGGTTTTAACATCGATAAGAACAAAATTGTTTACACCCCACAAGTAAGTATACTTTACAGTTTAATCCCCAACAAAAAAGACCTTTCCAAATCAGAAAAGTCCCTTTTGGTGCGGGTCGGGGGACTCTAACCCCCGGCCTCGTCCTTGGCAAGGACGCGCTCTAAACAACTGAGCTAGACCCGCATTACAAGGGTATATTTTACGCAAAAAAGACAATATTGACAAGGGTTGCGTGCGCAATGCACATATAAAAGATAAGTTCTAACCGGATAGCCGGCCCCAAACGAGGAGCCGGCTATCACCCTACGAGCAGTGGTGTTCGGGTGTCGATGACCCGAAGACCTGCATGAACTTGTCCACCTCGACGATAATCTCGTCGGGCGTGGCCGAAGTGATACGGAAGAGCGGCAATGCGTGGCCGTGCATTCTGTGCACGTAGACCTTCCCAATCTCACCCGACATACGATTGAGGTACGGGCTGTGGGGGAAGCTCCAGTCGAGCAACGTCTTCTTGGGCAGGCGGGGGTTGACCTGCATGTGACAACATGTGTCATCCATGCGAATCTCCGCGAATGCCGACTGGAGGTCGCCGCCCTGCGGGCCAATCAGTGCAGACTGGGTCCGCGTGACGTGCACGGTCTCGCCAGGGATGAACTCGTCGCGCGAAATTCGCGGGATGAGCACCCATCGAGTGCCACACTCACATAGCTGGAAGACATCTTGTTTGGGCGTGTAGTGGCGCCCGCCCGCGAAGACGTAGGCCGGCAAGCCAGACTCGGCTGCCAACGTGTGCGCCTGAGCGTACTGCGGATCGCCGAGCCTAGCCCAAGCAGCATCAAAGTCCATCATTCACTCCTGAGGGTAGAGTTTTACTCTTAGAATATAATACAATAATTTTACGAGTATAGCAAGTAAGTGGCCATTCGACCTGTGGCCACCAGACAAAAACGCCCATCCGGATAGATGAGCGTCTTACCCTGAAGAGTTAATGGGAACCGCGCAGCGAGCGATTCCATCTCCGTGCCCACTAAGCGCCTTGGTCGCCGACGACGTTACAAGGGTTACATTCCATCTTAAAACTCCTTCCTGACACTTATTGCGTCTTATAGTGCCACCAGAAAAATACCCAAACACAAAGATTTGGGTATTTTTCTGGTGGCGCCTCCCAGACTCGAACTGGGGACACAGGGCTCTTCAGGCCCCTGCTCTACCAACTGAGCTAAAGCGCCTCGTATAACAGAAGTATTGTAAGTGAAAATAAGAGGTAATTCAAGGTTAAAGTGTGAACCTACACATGGAAAATATAATAAAATCTATTACAGTACAAACTTACACGTCAAGATCAATCTCACCATAGGCCATAGCTTCGAGGAATTCCTTGGTATCCGGCGATAATTCATCGTAACGTCTTGTTAAAGTTACAAGCGAAAAGAACCCAAACTTATCATAACGACCACTGTGCAGCGCCGGTTCGCCAGATATGACTTCACCCAAAAACCAGTTGCGGCGCCCATCGTGGCGTTTGCCGAGCTCACGTATAAACCGCACTGTAATGCCGAGTTCTTTTTTAATTATTTCTTGCACCGCCACTTGCGGGAACTGACCATCGGGCACCGGGCCGCCCGGGATTTCCCATGTTTTGGCGTGCACCATTAATACATCACCGTTTTTGTCGCAGATTATACAAGCGGCGTGAGTCATGCCAGTGCTAAATTAATAAGTTTATCGATGAGCTGCGCATATCCCAACCCAGCCTGTCGCCATAATTTTGGATACATGCTTATATTCGTAAACCCTGGCAAGGTGTTGATTTCGTTCACCCATATATCGCCGGCGTCGCTCACAAAAAAGTCAACGCGCGCGAGGCCGCGGCATTCGAGTGTTTTGTAAGCACGAAGCGCGGTTTGACGAACCTTCTGGGCTATGTCGTCGGACACGTCGGCAGGAATAAACAGTTCGGTTTTGCTGTTAACGCTATATTTGGCATCGTAGCTATAAAATGCGCCGCCTTCGGGGCGGACTTCGCCAACACCGCTGGCTTCCGGCTTTTCGTTACCTAATACCGAACATTCAATTTCGCGGCCAGCCACCGCTTGTTCAATCAAAACTTTGTGATCATATTTGTGGGCGTCTGCAAGTGCTTCGATAAATCCCGCTTCGTCGAACACGCGATGCACACCAACCGATGAGCCTTGTGATGCCGGTTTTACAAATATAGGATTGCCAAGCTGAAGCGTCAATTGCGCGAATTTTGGCACTGGGTCGTGGGCGCGGTGCAGGACATAATCGGCCACAGGAATACCCTCGGCACGCAGCAGCCGCTTAGCCACCTCTTTATCCATGCATATCGCTGATCCAATGACGCCGCATCCCACAATAGGGACGCCCATGAGTTGCGCCAGGCCCTGCACGCTGCCGTCCTCGCCGTTAGTGCCGTGCAAAATTGGCAACAAGATATCGGGTACCAGCGGTTTTACACCGGGTTCGGCTATAAAGTGTTTGCCACCGAGGACTGGATGTAAAAGCGGGTGTTTTCCTTCGAGCTGCTCAATATCTTCTACCAAATGCCAATGACCATCGCGGCTTATATAGCATAACGAAATATCATACGTGCGGTCATCAAGCGCAGCGTAAACATTGCGTGCCGAAGCGATCGAAACATCATGTTCCGGAGATTGGCCGCCAAAAAGTAGCATGACACGAATTCGGCTCATACTTTTAGTATACAACAAGGGGTGATGCACAAAGAAGCGGCCCTAGACAGCGATGCCCAGGGCCGTGGCCTCTTGATGGCCCTACCGAATGGGTCTCAGCACCTTGAGGTACTGTACTTCCCGTTCGGAATAGCCTTGGTTTTCGTAGAACAAACGGGCATTCGTGTTGAAGGCGGAGGTCGAAAGCCAAATGGCGTCGCAGCCGCGCGCTTCTAGCATCGACTCCATCGCCAACAACAACGCCCGGCCGACACCCTCTCCTCTGGCATGAACTACAACGAATAGTTCGCTAATGATGCCGGTGCGAGCGTCAACCAAGCCGAGCCTGCTCGCCCCGGACTGCTCGACGACAAACCCCGTCACCATACCGACGAACGCACCATTCCGCTCGGCGATAAAAATCGCGCCATGCTGTCTGGCCACATCGCTCAGGATCATTTCGACCTGCACGTGTTCATAGCCGGGCATCATGCGTAGTCGGTGCAAGGGATCGATCTCGATAAGGTACTCCTGGAGCTTCGTGACGGCTTGGTACAGCAGCGCCAGGTCATCGTCACGGTACTCCCGTATCTCAAGAGCCATTCAAATATAAAAACATAGTGGGGTATATACGAGCAACCCACACCAAGAAAAATACTCGTCGCGCGACGAGTATTTTTCTTGGTGGACATCCTACGCCGCTATTCAGGTCGTTCTGACATCTTGGATGATCTTGAGCGGGCAGTGAAGATCATTGCCAACCCGCCCAAAACGGGGCGGATGAGCGTCAGCTCAGCCGGGCGGGTCGGGCGGAAGTGGGGCTTGGGGATCGGCTGGACGAGGTTACCGTCCGGGAGCTGGCGGCCAAGTTCCAAGCCGGCACGGCGAAATGGAAGCTGGCGGAGGAGTACGGGGTCAGCTTGAGCAGCGTGAAGCGGCTGCTGCGGGCAAGTCGAACGTAGCCGTTGGAACGACCACATGCAGGGAGTCAGGCGTATCTCTTGGCTACGAAGTGACAGATGTCACCGCGAAAATGCCCGATTTAAGAATTCCGACATGAAAAGTGCTCGGTTTTAGCCGTGTCGTTCTCAACAACTCAGCCGTTTAACAGTCCAAGGGAACCGGACTGAAAACAGACTGTCCAGAAAGAGGTATCGCAACGCTATGGGGATCTTTGACAGCTTCTTTGAATCGGGCAAGAAGGGCAAGAACAAGAAAGCGAAGCCCTGGAAGCAACAACAACCGCGCCCATCCAAAGGCTTCGGCGGCTCCAACCCGCGGAAGAATCACGACACAAAAGGCCGGAATACGCACGGCCGTACCTTCTAACTCGCATTCACAAGCTCCGCTGGGCACCGTTCCCGGCGGAGCTTTGCTTTATTGATTGTCATCCAGTTGTGCTATAAAATTGGCTCATCCATGAAACGCCTCGTCCTCATCAAACGTTCTAGCGAACCAGATTTAGCTCACCTATATGAGCATATATTTTGTGATGCCCTTGTTAAGCAACTAAGGGATGCTGGACTTTTCAGTTACATCGACTATGATCTTCAGGCTAAGAATTACCGTTCTGGATTCATTTGGCTTGAACTGGTACTTTTTACGACAGAAGCCAAAGCTGCGGAGCCGTCCGTTGCACAGCTCCCAGTACATTTCGATTCCGATCAGGTAGCAATTGGGTTGAAGCAACTTTGCGCTGAGGTACGGCGTACATCTCGATTCAAGGCGCGAGAAACAGTCGCTGCCCTTGAAGTTTTGCAGGCTCAGCCTTGGCAGCCGCTCGACCAATTAATGCACCTCGACGCGTTGGCCAACCCGAACCCACAGGACATGCTGCGGTTCTCTGAGCGAAAGTCCCATACAAATACAATCAGGTGTGAACTCGCCTCGGCCAAGGCCTTTGCAACGCGGCACCCGCGGCTCATACCGCTTTTCCATGTTGTAGCCAGCGCGATACAAAGCAATTTGTGCGAGGAACTTCCGGTACGGCATGGCTTCTTTTGTTCAACGGGCGAGCGCAACGAGCCTTTAATATCAGGCAGCGAGACAAGTTGGTTTCGGCACCACCCCAGCGGCAAGAAGATACTGCTGGATGCGTGCGAAACAAGCCTCGCTCTCTTTGGCCGGATGGCCTCCGGCGGATTCATCGAGAGAATGGCCGTTCTTCTGCAAACCGGCTCCTACAATTCCAGGTTTTCGTTTCCGAGCGAACTGCGGATATTCGAAGCCACTGGAACACTTGTGGGCGGTGAGGGCTGGCGAACATTGGGCACACAGAAGAATATTAAGAAGCTCCTCGCCAACACCACTCTTTTCCTGGAGTCCAGACAAAACAGACAGCAGCTTCTGCTACGCGAGGTATTTGGGAGCTAGGTCCTTCACCTTCTTCTGTGGCTGGTTTTCATTGCGCCGCAATCCCAAGTGCCTGCTAGAATCTTGGGTCGAAACGCCCTTGGTATTCACCGCTACGGCCAAGGTATCGCCGCCTGGTTGTTCCGAACGCAAGTTCAATCCGGCCGCCAAGGTCAAGCGCCACGCCTTCCGCATCGGTCAACTCATCCAACTCACGGCGCAGCAAGACGTGCTCATCAAGGCATGTCACGTAATCGCCGAATCCTGGCTCAGCCCAGCCCTCGGCGACCCCCGCCAAGGTCGCGTCTTTCGTTCCCCTCAGGGCGACCGTCAACTCGAACGGCCCCCGAAGCTGCCACCGTTCAATAGCCTCAATTTGAAGGGCGAGAACCGAATGACCCTATCGGGAACGCTGACCCGAAATGCGCCGATTCTTGATTCATAGGTGAGCATGAAAACAGCGCCCCGCGGGATCCCTTCGACTACAGCGCCAGCATTCCCGTCATCGCCAAAGTGGATGACAAACTTGATCTCGGTGCCGTCAACTGTGGTGACATAGCGCTGCGCGATGGAGGTCGGCAGCGAGGAGCGAGCCAACCACGAGCCAGGCGAAAAGACCCCAATTCACGGCGAAATTATCCCATACGCGGATGAAAGATCATCGAATGCAAAGCCGGGGCTTTTCGTACCCCGGAGATGACTGTTGTCACCATTACGCTCGTTGGGATCAACGAGAATCGTTTGAGTCGTCTGCCTGGTCGTTATCGATCTTCCACCACTGCAACTTGACGTAGGTGATCGCTGCCCACTGAAGTGGAAGGAAGAAAAGGATGGCGAGCATCAGCGCCCCTAACGTCCAGGGGGCCATGCCCGCCTCACCCATGAGGGCAGCGGTCAGCCCGAAGGCGAGCACGTCTCCTATGAGTACAAGCCATATAGCAACTTTGTCTGGCCGCTGCGCTTTTTCGGGCTTTTGTGACATGACGCTCAACTCCAATGTCGGAAGCTGCCGTTGACTTTGGGGCAACGGACTCGCCGTGTTGAAGGCGAGCGGCATGCGCATGAGAATGTTCTCATGCCCATCGATATAGTAAGTAAAGGTAATCGATGATGCAAGCATGCCGAGAGACCAGAACGGTGCGTCCAGCTGCGCGACAGAGCCTTGCGCTCACACCGCACTTTCGAGGCGACGACGAGGTGGGCAAGCCGGTGGAGTCCAGCACCCTCAAAGTCTTTCCGCGTCTTTAAGGTCAGCGGCCTCAGGGTTATGGCAAGCGCCGCCAGCTGGTTGTTGGACAGCACTTCGGACCTCCGTTCGTCGCACACCTCTCGCGCTTCAACGCGGCGAAGGTGAAGCAGGTGACGCATATGCTTGCATGTTTGTGACTTTTATTCATAATTGCCCCTTGCAAGATCATCCTTCAAGAAAGGGCTGGGGCCTATGAGCGAAATCGTCACGAATCTCGCCTGCGAGGCAATCGGTTTGATCCCACACGATTCGGAGCCAAGACCGCTTCTGGAAATCTACGAAGACTATCTTCCGGAGATCATCAAAATGGTCCAGGGAGACTTCGCACTCTGGCTGCTGGTCCTCAATGTTGTCCAGCAGTGGCACGCAAGCGGCCATTGGAAGTTCGCCGAGAAAGGGCATCTGGTTACCCCGGGTGAACCCATCGGTTCGGAGCTGCCCGTGGCTATCGATCAGTTCGCCTGGCGCGCCTACATCCCACGTTTCGGTAAGCGTTGGTCGTAGGCGTCATGCAATCTCCTGCAACGCCCACCCCTGCAGGGGTGGGCGTCTTCATACCCGGCGACCTTCTAAAAACCGTCCTTAACTCTTCGAAAATTCCGTGTATTGCCTGGACATCCTACGCCACTATTCAGGTCGTTCTGACATCTTGGATGATCTCAACCGGGCAGTGAAGAGCATTGCCAACCCACCCAAAACGGAAGAGCGGAGTGTCCGCTCAGCCGGGAGGGTTGGGCGGGTGTGGGCGCTGGAAGACCGGCTGGACGAGGCGGTTGTCCGCAAGTTGGTTGCGCAGTTCCAGGCCGGCACGCCGAAGTGGAAGCTGGCGGAGGAGTTTGGGATTAGTGAGAGCAGTGTGAAGCGGGTGTTGCGAGCGCACCGTACCGACAGAAACACATAGCTAAC
>DATLJN010000056.1:0-5722 GCA_035538835.1 Magnetospirillaceae bacterium | reverse complement strand
TATGCGCAGTGCAACTGGATTTCGATGTCGCAGGCGCAGCGCGCCGGAATGCCCCAAAGTACAAACTGGGTAGCAAATATTTATCATGGGCTTGACCCCAAGAAATTTCGACCTGTTGCTAATCCGCGCGGTGATTACGTGGCATATCTTGGCAGAATCATTGAATCAAAAGGTGTACATTTGGCAATTGCCGCCGCAAAACGGGCCGGTGTAACACTCAAAATTGCTGGCAAACACTATGCTGGCAAAAAAGATGCATACTGGCAGGAGCAGATAGTCTCGCAACTTGGCGACAGCATTGAATACGTTGGGTTTATAAAGGATAATGCCGCCAAGCAGAGATTCTTAGGTAACGCGCGTGCGCTAGTTGTGCCATCGGTCTTTGACGAGCCATTTGGCATGGTTAGCATCGAGGCGCTCGCCTGTGGTACACCAGTGATTGGGGTGAATTCAGGCGCGACAGGAGAAATTATTGAACAACATAGCAGTGGCATAGTTGTTCCAAAAACCGATGAGCCAACTATTATCGACGCGCTCGCAGCGGCTATCAAAAATATTGAGTCGATTGACCGGATAGCTTGCAGGCGTGCATTTGAGGCTCGTTTTACGCTCGAGCAAATGACCCAAGAGCACATTGCCGTATATAAGAAGTTACAAAATAACTAAATCGGTTTTTATGTGCGGATGGGATTCATAGCCCTCGAGCACAAAGTTTTCTTCTTTAAAATCATCAATATTTTTAACATCACCAACAATCTTGAGTTTGGGGAACGGAAGCGGTTTACGTTGTAGCTGTTCCTTAGCGGCATCGATGTGGTTTTTATACAAATGCGCGTTGCCAGCCGATACAATCAATTCGCGCGGTTCGGCACCAATGACATGCGCGACCATGTGCAGTAATAGCGAATACTGTGTAATATTAAACGGCGCACCCAAAAATACATCCCAACTGCGTTGGTATAAATGCAACCGCAATTTACCTTTGGTTAAATCAAACTGGAACATGGTGTGGCAGGGTGGCAGGCGCATGTCGCCGTAGTCGTTGGGGTTCCAGCGTTTGTCGCCAAGCTCGCCGGCATTCCAGGCACTGACGATGATTCCTTTTGAATCGGGGTTAGTTTTAAGTTGCTCGATTGCCCACGCGAGCTGGTCGAATTCGCTGCCGTCCGGGCGTTGCCAGTGGCGCCACTGTACTCCGTAGACGCGTCCAAGATCACTGCTGCCTTCGTGTAAAAAACCATCCCAGTAAAAAATTTTGTGGTCGTGCAGGTATTTTACGTCGGAGCTACCAGATATAAACCAAAATAGTTCGTGCAGCATAATTTTAAATGGCATCTTTTTTGTGGTCAGCATTGGGAATCCTTGGCGCATATCAAAGTGTAGCTGCGCGCCAAAAATTGATTTGATGTGGTGGATGCCGCGCGTTGGTTTGCTCTTGCCATTTTTAAGGATATTGGCGATGAGTTTTAGATATTCATATTCGGGATGGGCCATGTACGTTACCTCGCTATTCTTATTACTTGTTTGCCAGCTTTTGTGAGCATGTTAAACCCGTAGCCTTCGGAATGGTCGTGTGCGTAAACAAATTCGGTAATATCCGTTTGGGTGAACATGCGCGCGCAGTGCGGACACGGAAGCAGGTTGATAAATAAGGTGGTTCCACGCAGGTCAATACCGCGTTTTTGTGCCTGGATAAGCAGACTTACCTCGGCATGGATGGTATCGTAATGGTTTGTGTCGTGCATGGGGGAAAAGTGTTTTTCCCTCGCGGCGCCAAAATGCCACGCGTATGTTTGATACGGCACGACGGTATTGAATGCCTGGGCGACAAATTCGTATACTGTACCTTTTTTGCGTCCCAACGTGACCCCAGTTTGAAAACCGTTATCAAAGGATCTTGTGGCCGCTTGGTCGGCAAGATCCATCATTCTGTCCGTCGTAAATGTGCCGGTTGGGTCGGATGCGCCTAGGTCATAGCGTTTTGCAAAGGTCTTAGCTTCGTCTTCGTCGGCAAACGGACTCACCAAATCGTAGTCGATACGCTTATTTGCGAGCACAAAGTACGGCGGCAATGTATGAAAGAGTTGTTTCCACGAACCGTTAATAAACACTACTCTTTTAAACGAAAGCTTATCGAGAATAAACACTAACTCACGTTGAAAGTACGCGAGCGTGTAGATTTTATACACGGGACTGGAGGCATTAACTTTATCAATGATGGGCTGAATAGTGTTCACCTGCAGTGTTTTAAATTGCTGTTGCCCTTCGAATCCGTCAATAAATTGTTCTTTTGCGGTTCCCAGCAAAATATTACCTTGGGGCAAATACGTCTTAACAAGTTGCGTAAACCGTTTAGCTGACATTTCGCGCGGCGCGGCAATAAATATCGCGGCCAAGCTGTTTATCGGTTTTTTACTCCCAAACGCGAGCTCACTCCAATCAAAGTTCACTCTGGCGCCTCCGTGGTATATTTTTGGTCAAATCTTGCAGCAAGCCGTTCGATGGTCTTACTTTGGGCGCGAAGCAGCTCGGCGTTCTCGAACGGTGTGTACTTAAGCTTACGGTAGTTCCAAACGGTTAAGTCGGGGCCGTCCGATGGGATACAGTGCATATGAAAGTGGTTTTGGACTGTGCTCCCCACCAAAATCCCGCCATCGCGCAGAACATATTGCACATCTTGTAGCCCATACGCTTTGCGAAATATTTTTTTGGCGATATACATTATTTTACGGGTCGTTTCCCATTCGCTTGGGGTGAGTTCTTTGGCCGACTTTATATGACGACGCGGAATGATCATGGTGTCGCCGTCGATATATGCAAACAAGGCAACAACGAGCACCATGCCGTTTTCTTCGTACACAATGTATTTGTCGTTCAGGTCGCAAAAGACACATTTACCGACGGTTTTCCATATGCCATCATAGTACCCGCCAGTGCGGGCGTCGCGGTAATAGATTTGTTTTTTCTGTTGTTCGGGCGTGAGCTTCATGTTGTGACTCGGCTTATCGTTCCTTCAGCGGGTCTTTGCGCAGCTCCATAAAGTCTTTGAACACATCACCCAGGTGGCCGCCAATGGCACGTTGAATGATTTTAGTTGTGCTGATAGCCGTGGACTGGCGATCAACAACTTGTACCTCGCCGCCATATTTAGTAACGGTTTTGTACTCTTTTGATTGTTTGTAGTTGTCGGTCCAATCTTCGTTGACAGTGATGAATACGTCGGGTTTAAGCAGGCCAAGCGTGGGCGCACAACTTGGTTCGGGCAGAACGGTAACAAAATCGACTGAGCGCAAAAACGTCAGCATTTCAGCACGGATCTTTTCGTCTAAAATTGGCTTGTTTGGCCCTTTGACTTTGCGGATCGCGTCATTGCTGCTGACGCCAACAACCAACACGTCGCCTTCGTCGCGCGCCTTCTCTAGGTAGCGGCATTGGCCAGCGTGAATTAAGTCCCAACTTCCTGCCGTAAAGACGATCTTTTTACCCCGGGCTTTAAGTTGGTCGTGCAATGTGTCTAGGTCGCTCTGAGAAACCAGCCGTTTTTTCCAATTGGCAGCCATACCCCTCCTTGTTTCCTTTATTTTACACTAAGCAGGCCACGTTGTAATAGGACCAGCCGCGTGCGCATAAAGTGTTCGTTACGCTGGAGCGCTTCGTAAGGGTTATGGCGGAGGAATTTGTAGAAATCATGAAGTAAAAAGAAGCTGACGAGTCGTTCGAGCAGGCCGGCATCGACGATCACTCCCCCACCGCGTTTTATATAGCCCGATTGCAAAAAATATTTGCGGATTTTTGGCTCGGTTTTGTACTTACAATCCACGAATAGAAAGGCCAAGGTACGGGCGAGGTCGTATTCTACAGGCCCCCGGGCGGTTTTTTCAAAGTCTAAAATGCCGGTGATTTTTGCGCCCTGAAATAAAATATTGCCACGCACAAAATCTAAATGAAGTGCCTGGTTTTTGAGATGTAGACTTACGGGTAACTTATCAAAAGTATGTTTACTAATGATAAGGCTAAGTTTTTGCCACATGGCTCGGCTGACATGTATGTCGCTAAAATACCGACGCATGCGCGCGTGCAGCGCCTTTAGTTCATCTGTTGCGCCTGGGAGCGTGCCGCTAAAATTGCGTAGTACGGCGTGCATCTTCCCCATCGCTTCGCCGAGCGCTTTAATGTGCTTCATGGTGTAGGCCTCCCAAGGTATGGTATCGCCGGGCAGGTAATGATATATTGCGGCGTATTTTGTAAGCGCTGTGCCACGGAGTCGGATAATCCGCGACGAATAGGTCTGGCGCGCGGGCAATCCACGGTGTGCTAAAAAATCGCCCACAAAATTGGCCCGCTGGATTCTTTCAGCCATCCCCGCTTCTGTTTTATACAAGATAACATTAAGTGTCCCATGCGCGGTTTTTACCGCAAAAGAGCTGTTGCGGTAACCTTTTTGCGCAGCGGCAATTGCCAAAAAATCAACAGAATACGCATCTAAAATGCGCGCAACAACCGCCTCCGGTGCGATCATAGCCTAAGATCTTACTCGTTCGAGCACTATAAAATCTGTGTCATATTCATCACGGTCGTCTTTTTGGAAGTGTTCGTGTGAGGTCTCGTGCCACTCCGACTTAATAAGCGGCGGAAAATACGAATCGCCAGCGACTTCGGTTTGGACTTCGGTGAGATATATCCGATCGACAAATGGCAAGGCCTCTTCAAAAATACTGCTACCACCTATCACATACACGTCGTTCCCCATTTTTTGGGCAACGGTTAGAGCTTCGGGTACCGAATGAGCGGTTGCCGCGTTTTTACGTGCCGGCTTGTAGCTGCGGTCGCGTGTCACTACAATATATGTACCGCCCGGCATGTCGCGGCCGCTTTTATCGTAATACCACACCATAGATTCATATGATACGCGCCCCAAAACAACACAGTGCCCGCGGGTAAGGTTACTAAGTCGTACAAGATCGCTCCGAATACGCCACGGAATCTTATTCTCGTTTCCGATCACCCTTTGTTTATCAGTCGCAACAACAATTGCAATCATTACTACGCAGTGTCGCACAAAAATTCAGGGCTATCAAGCAGTATGGTACTGTTTTTTGGCAGCCCCAGCGGCAATGTCATTCCATAAAGCTTGCGCGGTAATGCGCAGCGCCTCTAATGTTCCGTTATTAATAATAGTAATATCGGGCACGATACTGCTTCGCTGTACCTCTGTTATGTCGGTCTCATCGGCCGAAAGGCCAGTGCGACTCATGGTAAGCACACGTCCACCACGGGTCTGTATGGCTACGGCGTCGCTCGGGTATCGGAGGCCAACAATAACTACAAGGTCGCTGCGAGCGTCGCGTAGATCAATCCGCCTAAAAAGTTCGTCATACCAAATAACAGGGCTGAGCTTTGCCACTAAATAACCGCCCAGCCATTGCAAAAGTGGGCGATAGTCTTTTTTGTTGGCGGATGTTATGGTCTGCTCAACCAGTGTAAGATTGCCGTGCACTTGGGTGAGATAGGTAAAAATTTTTTCGTATAACTCTGGATGTGTCCGCACAGCTTTCGCAGTAATGGCCAGGTGGTTCCAGGTTGTGTCAAAGTGGAGGTGCTCAGTAATAATGTCAGGCATCCAGATTAGTGCTTGGTTGATAAGCTCAGTATCGTCGTTGGTGGTCTCAAAGTTCAATTCGGCTTCGAGAAGCTGGTTAAAACGATTTGCAACTTCGATGAC
>DATLJN010000055.1:0-6191 GCA_035538835.1 Magnetospirillaceae bacterium | reverse complement strand
CTAGGAGGCAACGTGCAATTATTATACCATTTAGGCGATTAAAAAACAACCCTTATGGTTGTCATTTAAACAATCACTGCGGCCGCCGGAAATGGCGGCCGCAGTGAGGCATGGGGATTGACCCGGCGGACTTATTGCTGGTCGGGGCTGATGGGAGCCTTGGAGTCTCCTGCAGCGAGTTTGGCTGCCCGACGCGCTTTCGCCTCTGGCCCGAACATGAGCCACAGTAGCGTCAGCACGATGAAGGGCACGAGCATACAGCATAGAGTGCCGAAGGAGTCTCTGCCGACTGCCCACCAGCGCGCGCTGTCCGAGACCTCGCAGGGCAGGGAAGCCCTGATATTCCCGGTGATGGAGCAAGGATAGAAGTACGTGTTTCCTGCCGTGCACAAGATGGCGAGTACGCTCAGGATCCCCAGGATCAGGAATGCCCAGAACCAGCCCGAGCGCTTTTTCTTGCCCGAAGGCAAGTTCTCTTGACTCATTAGTCCTACCTTGGTTGAAGGGGTCTTGCTGATCCGTAGGATTATATAATTTTTTCGATAACTATGCAATTACCTTTGCAACTGCAGGCACCAAACGGTCGTCAAAAACAGATGGTATGATGTTCGTGGCAGAAGGAGCATCAACTAAACGAGCGATCGTTTCAGCGGCGGCAAGTTTGTGTTGGTCGGTAATAATCTTAATGCGGTTATCGAGCGCACCTCTAAAAATACCCGGGAAGGCGAGGGCATTATTGACCTGGTTTGGGAAATCACTGCGCCCAGTTGCGATAATTGCGGCACCGGCGGTAAGCGCATCGGCCGGCATAATTTCGGGGGTGGGGTTTGCCAGAGCAAATACAATGGGGTCTTTGGCCATCAATTTAATGTCACCGGGGGTGAGTGTGCCACGGGAAATGCCAATAACAATATCAGCGCCGCTGAGGGCATCTTGTAAAGTACCGCTAGAGGCGTTAGTGGAGATTGTGGCGAGTTGTCTTTTTTCTTCGTTTAAGTCGTTGCGGCCAGCGTGCACAATGCCTTTGCTGTCAACGGCGATGAGTCGCGGTTGGGCGTAAAGGTGTAGTAATTTTGCAATTGCTACCCCAGCTGCGCCCGCGCCGATGAGTACGATGTTACAATCGGCCAAGCGCCGGCCGGTTACTTTTGTGGCATTGATGAGTCCAGCGAGGACGACAATTGCCGTACCGTGTTGGTCGTCGTGCATAACAGGGATACTCAATTCTTTTTTGAGTCGTTCCTCAATTTCAAAACATTGTGGCGCACTGATATCTTCGAGATTAATGCCGCCAAAACTTGGCGCGATTGATTTTACGGCTGCCACAATTGCGTCTGGCGTGTGTACGTCCAAAACAATTGGCACTGAATCAATCCCGGCAAAATGTTTAAATAGCATCGCTTTACCTTCCATAACCGGCAGTGCGGCGCGCGGGCCAATGTCACCCAGGCCCAGCACCGATGATCCATCGCTAATAACGGCCACTAAATTGTTTGTCCACGTATAATCGCGCAGGGTCTCGGGGTGGTCGGCAATATACTGCGAAACTGCGCCAACACCGGGCGTGTAATACAATTTTAATGTTTCGGCGGTTGGCGTGTCGCGGAGCGCGGTGCTAATTTTCCCGCCAAATTTTTTGTGAATATCCAGGGCTGCTGCGGTGTTGTCCATGTTACCTCCAGAGTAGTGCGGCAATTACGGTACTAATAAAAACGGCGTAGCTTGCTTCGACTAACAATCCGGGCGGGCGCTCGAACCATTGAATTCCTAAATGAAACCGGTGGAACCAGGTGTTTGGCCGGCCGTTGGCATAATAGGTGAATAATAAGACGTCGGGAATCATGGCGCACAGTGAGCTAAGTAAAATAACGTTGGCGAGCTCGGGCGCCTGATTACAGATAAATAATACCGCGCTGATACTAATAATGCCGTCGGCGAACATGATATAGGGGAAGAGCCGGTGCTGGCCAAATTCGTAAACTGGCGTGCCGCCAAAATGGGGCGTGGCATCGAGCACAAAATGTGACAAAAAAGCTAAAGGGGCCGCCAAAAGAGGTTGACGAACCATCAATGCAATCGCCGACCCAGTAAGCACGTGATTTAACCCCGTCATTGATGGTTTATTATACACACAAATCCCCCTTCCCAAAACAGCGGTAATTATGGTAAAATACCTCTAATTGCTAAACAAAAGCTAAGTGAGAGACTTATGTTCCAACTAATCAAAGCTATTAATGACGCGCAGGCCAAAAAGAAGGTTGTCGATGTTCGCACCGGCGACACGGTTCGTGTGCACCAAAAAATTAAAGAAGGTAACAAAGAGCGTATTCAGGTGTTCGAAGGCGTGGTAATCCGCACCGATCGCAAAAGCAGCCTCACGAGCAGCTTTACGGTTCGCCGCATTGCCAGCGGTATTGGCGTCGAAAAGACATACCTCATCCATAGTCCGCTTGTGCTGAAGGTAGAGATTACTAAGCGCAGCAAAGTTCGCCGCAAATACTTAAGCTTCCTCCGTGCACGTAGCGGTAAGTCTGCCCGCCTGAGCGGCCTTGACTTTGACCGCGGTAAAGTAAACGCCGCAAACGTTGCCGCCGAGGAAGAAATCGAACAAATCAAAGAAGACCTCGCCGAACACCACGACGAATACGCCAAACAAGATGCCGCCGAACTTAAGGCAGCCGAGAGCGACAAAAAGTAAATCGTTCCATATAAAAAACGACCACCTCAGGCGAAAGCCGGGGTGGTTTTTATGTAGGTAGACATGGCCACCGCGTTTGAGCTGATTGGGCCAGACGATCTTTGGCGCGAAGTTGTGTACATGAGCCGATGGCAACGCTTACACTTTGAGGACGAATAATAAAGCAGACCTACTGTTGCGGCTCGGCAAGGTACTCAGCCATGACTGTAGTACCCCCCATAGTAGGGGCGACATGCGCCACGGCATCATTTCGCTCTTTAGATGCCTTAAATACATCTGCGTGTTGCTTGCTATCCCATTCTTCGTACAGCATATATTTTGTTGGCTCATTGGTAAGTTTCGAGAGCCCAAAGTACCTACACCCAGGCAGCGCGCTTGCTATCTGGACGATGCGGTTGGCTGTGTCCTCAAAGACACCCTGTTGGCCATCTTTTATAGTAAAGATTATACGTGAGATATACATTTCGATGCCTTTCTGTTACTCAAGTTAGTACCGTCGATCTCGTGCTTGCTTTTTGGGTAGAATTATAATTTGCCGAGTTACTGTTCTGCCTTGGAACCGCATTAGGATCGGTGGACTGATTGCTGTGTATCTGTTTTGTCCCTGAAGTAGAATCAACCCTTGAGAAGACGCTCCAGTTCAGAACCCGCTTCTTCGCTTCCGGCATCCGACAGCCGTTGCAGCTCACGCAGGTCTTTATTCTTAACGGCTCTAACAGTTAACAAGTGCCCGGCATGTTCGTTGCCCTCGTCAAGTAGCTCCGATAGTTTTTCCAAATTGTCGTTCGCGTTGTACAGATCAGCAAGCCGGTCCTGTGCCGTTTCGTTGCCTTCGTCGGCCAGCGCGCGAAGAGTCTCTTCATCAAATTCAGAAGCTTTATCGTTTGCCATATAATAATTGCTCCAATCTTTCGTTAATTCCTTAATAAGTATAGTATACATTACATCTAACACAAAAGTGTGTTATCTCATTCATTTATGTTATACTCCCATTATGAACAGAGATAAAGTGCTTATTTTTGCCGACCACATTGCGCGGTTTTATGCCGAAAAATACGGCTTTGCCCCGGTGACAGGACGTCTCATTGGCTACCTGTCAGTTTGTGAACCGATGGAGCAATCTATTAACGAGATCGCTGAGGCGCTGTTTACCAGCCGAAGCGCTATAAATGGGGCAATTAAGACGCTTGAGAATATGCAGCTCATCCGCCGCACACGGCCAGCAGGTACTCGCGCTGATCTTATTAGCCTCAATCCTCTTGACTGGAGAAATACCGGCTTCCAGCCGAGCGAATACATACAGATGGCCGCTTTAGGACGTGAGGGTTTAGAGCTTCTAAAAAGCGCTTCACCGGAGCGTCGGCAACCACTCGAAATGATGGTGTCTATGAATGACTTTCTCGCCGAACGGATACCTCAGCTCTACGACGAATGGATGGCGTATCACCAAAAAGCTCATAACACTAAGAAAAATAAGGAGTAGGCATGAAACCGGCGATTGTAGTAAGCGAACTAACCAAAGGGTTTAAAAATAACCCTGTTCTTAAAGGCGTCAGTTTCACGGTAGAGAGTGGGACGATCTTTGCGCTACTGGGCAGCAACGGCGCAGGCAAAACGACGATAATCAATATATTAACCACCCTCATGGACGCTGACAGCGGTAAAGCTACCGTTAATGGTTTTGATGTTGTCAAACAGTCTGACAAAGTTCGACAAAGTATCAGTTTGACCGGTCAGTTTGCAGCTGTTGATGATATACTCACGGCGCGCGAAAACTTAGAGCTTATCTCCGACTTAAGGCATGTAAAGAACTCCGCGCAGACCGCTACTGATTTACTTAAAAAGTTCGATCTTACTGAGGCTGCGGATCGGCGCGTTGCGACGTTTTCAGGAGGTATGCGGCGTCGGCTTGACATCGCTATGAGCCTCATTGGTAGCCCTTCGATTGTCTTTTTAGATGAGCCGACCACCGGACTTGACCCTGAGGCGCGTAATAATATGTGGCAAACGATCCGGACGCTTGCTCAAAATGGTACAACTGTATTCTTAACAACTCAATACCTGGAAGAAGCCGATGAGCTTGCCGATATTATTGCCGTGCTCCACGCAGGCAAAATTGTGGCCAACGGCACCGCTAGTGAATTAAAAAAACTTGTTCCAGGTGGGTTGGTCAGCATAACATTCCAGGACGAAAAACAGCTTGTTAAGGCCGCAACCACGCTAGAGAAAGATTATCGCATCGCCAAAAAACATGGCCTCACACTTATCGTAGAGATTGGCGGAAGCACTGCACAAATCGCTGAGTTATTTATTCGCCTGCGTGACGCCGGGCTCGAACCGACTGATTTTTCGCAACAAATACCGACACTTGACGATGTGTTCTTTAAATTGACCGGCAAAAAGGGGGAGAAATAATTATGCAAGTGCTCAAAGACACCTGGACAATGGCGAAGCGGAGTTTGCGTCACATTGTTCGCAGCCCAGACACCATTATCACGGTGGTGATCACGCCGATCGCACTGTTGCTCATGTTTGTGTATGTTTTAGGTGGTGCGCTTGGTGCTCAGACAGGTTCAGTAAACTATGTCGACTTTATTACGCCGGGGATTATTATCTTGACGGTGATCAGCGGCATTGCCTACGCAGCCTTCCGGTTGAATACGGACATACAGAAAGGTATCGTCAACCGGTTTCGAACCATGCCGGTTGCTCCTTCTTCGATCTTGAGTGGACAGGCCGCATCGTCAACGCTCTCTAACCTATTCTCCTCTCTACTCGTTTTAGTTGTGGCGTTTGTGGTTGGCTTCCGATCGGGTGCTGATCTCACCAGCTGGCTACTGTTCGCTGCATTGCTTACCCTTTTCACCTTGGCGACAACATGGATGGCAATATTCTTTGGGTTAAAAGCAAAAACGGCAGAAGGCGCGGGTTCTTTTAGCTACCTTCTCATGCTACTCATTTTTCTCAGTCCCTCATTTGTGCCCACTGCTTCTATGACACCAATATTACGCGGTTTTGCAGAAAACCAGCCCTTTACGCCGATTATTGAGACCATGCGATCACTACTCACCAGTGGCGTGCCTGGCAATAAAGCCTTGCTGGCGTTTGCTTGGTGTATAGGGATCTTAGTACTGATGTATGCGCTTTCATTGAATGCATACAAACGGAAGTCCGTGGTTGCTAACAATTAGGGATGTGGCGGCGTGTTTTAACTAGAGTTGATTAGTAAAGTATATTAGTACTCTAAGTATCGTATTTGCTTACGCGATTGTTAGTGCTATAATAATTATTATGGCAACATCTACGATCCAAACCCGAATCAACTAGCTCCGGCTTGTTGTCGTTTGTGATCTTCTTCTAAACTACTTCATAGCATATCTAGCCAGAGCTGGTACTTTTTGTATTACTCTTAAGCTATGAGGCTAGTCATGAAAGACACCACACGATTTTCGCAGAACTTTCTACGAGACCCCAAACTTGTTAAAACTCTACT
>DATLJN010000054.1:0-8872 GCA_035538835.1 Magnetospirillaceae bacterium | reverse complement strand
ACTTATCGATTTTACAAGAAGAGATCGACGAGCTAGCCGGTTTATTAAAGATAGTTGATGTTGTAGAGGCAGGGTGGCCTAAAGATATCGCCGCGCCGCTGAATGAACTTTATGGAGTAGCAATCGATGAAGCGGTAGCCGAGCGTCAACTGCTCGCGCGCGGTTATTCGCCCGGTCGTCGGTACGACTCGGCTGCGTTTATGACGGCTCAAAAAACATTGTACGGCAATGTGGAGCCTGATCTTTTTTGGTTCAGTATGCGGGAGCTAGTCAAAAAGGCTGATATGGGCGTTTTAGAACAGGATACCTCGTCAAGCGCGCGCGAACTGATTGCGCTTTTTGCACGCGCCGAACACGAAGCGGGAGCAGAACATCCCGCCGAGATTCATCCGACTGTCCGCGCCCTGTTTGAGCCACTTCTCAAGATTGATGAAATTACCAAGGCAATAAAGCCACGCCCTGATGGACTCATCGATATGGTTGATATGTTCACGGCCGCGCTGCGAATATACAAGGTTCAAGGTTGGCGGGTGGTTCACCGTCCAACCGCGCCTAATTTAGCGGTCAACAAAGCGGCGAGAGAAGTTATAGTTGGCGATGGCCACCGGTTTTTGCCGACTAAAACGGCGCTCACTAAGACGTTTCATGAGATTGGTGTGCATGTGCAGCGCAGTCATTCGCGCAGCAGTGTGGCTCTATATAACGCCGGTCTGCCACATTATCGTACATTCGAAGAGGGTTTGGCTTGCGTGATGGCCGACATCCAGCAATCGGAGGTGCATGTGAATGGTCAGCGGCTCTACGCGGGTATCGGCCTCGCTATTGGTGTTGATGGCACGCCTCGTGACTTTCGGGGTGTGTTTGAGTTATTGTGGCGTATCGACGTGACAAAAGGTGATGATCCGTTACAAGCGCGTAAAGTAGCCTATAAGAGGTGTCGACGTCTGTTCCGCGGTGCTCATACCGCGACGAAGGGTAATTGCCATATCCGAGATAAGGCGTATGTTGAAGGTATCTTTGCGGTTCTTGGTTTTTTTGCCCGCACGCCACTGACCGTCCAGCTGGCCGCCGACCTGCTTAGCTACCAGTTCACTCCAACAGATGCAGCTCAACAAAAACTCATCACATTTATAAAGCAAAAATAAGTCTTTGGATTCGCGCCACATTATGGTAAGGTAACACTGAACGGCTCTCCTAAAGAGTTGTAATCATGATGTAGTTTAATGTGAGAAAGTAAAAGCATGGCAGACAAACAAGTAGTGCAACCGAAGAATGGCGTTGTACGAGACACAATCTTGTTCGTAAGCACCAAGCCAAACACCGTGGCTCGGATCTTGCGCGACCTTGAACCAATCACAGGCGTGCCCATGCGGGGTTTGCTTGTAGTGCCGCGCAAAACGCAGGCGATCGAAACAAAACTGCAAGGTGCCACAAATATTGACGTTGTTTCAATTAACGTCGATGCCATTGGTAAAATTGAGCAGAAACTCAAGCCATACCTCGAGAGATTACTAGCGGCTACCTGCCACAGCGAGGGGCTTGTCCCTTTATTCAAACGTATTATTCCGCACGTACCCTATCTGCGTACCCCGACCGAAACTTCTTTAGAGTGGGCGACCGACAAAGTCAAAATGCGTCAGATGCTCTACGCCTGGGATAAAAAATTGACACCTGCGTTCACCACGGTGAGCGGCACTGATCCAGAATCAATCGACAAAATTGTCCAAAAAGTGGGCTTCCCACTGATTGTTAAGCCGAGTGGTTTAGCGCAGAGCCTTTTGGTAAGCCAGTGCTATTACCGTGAAGAACTCGAGGCGGTCCTTGAGATGTCGCTTAAACAAATCGAAAAGATTTACAAAGAAAAGAAGGGTCGTGGCAAGCCACAACTGCTGGTTGAGCAGATGATGGAAGGACCTATGTATTCTATCGACGCGTATGTTGATTCGCGCGGCCAGGTGTATTTTTGCCCGCTGGTGTACGTAGAGACCGGCAAAGCTGCTGGTTTTGATGATTTCTTTGGTTACAAACGCCAGACGCCGGTTGATCTTAAGGCGCATAAAGAAGAAGCGGCGCAAGAGGCGACGGCTGCCGGTATCCAGGCGCTCGGGCTACGCAGTACCAC
Source organism: Magnetospirillaceae bacterium (assembly GCA_035538835.1). Classification (GTDB taxonomy): domain Bacteria; phylum Patescibacteriota; class Saccharimonadia; order Saccharimonadales; family EFPC-124; genus EFPC-124. Next base: position 6,750 of record DATLJN010000054.1, on the reverse strand, counting down.
TTGCCACGCCGAGCTTATGCGCACCGAAAACGGTTGGAAAATTATCGAAATCGGACCACGCATGGGCGGCAACCGCGACCACATGTACAACCAGGCCTTTGGTATTAACCATGCCCTCAACGATGTGTTGGTGCGTATCCCCAAGAAACCGATTCTCTCAAAGCGCACCAAAGGATATTCCGCGGTGATGGAATTTTACGCCCGCAAAGAAGGCGTGTTGCAGGAGATTCGCGGGATTAATATCCTCGAGGGTCTTGAGTCGCTTATGGCCCACAAGGTCAACAAGCAAATTGGCGCCAACTGCAAATTTGCGCGTAACGGCGGAACACCTGTCCTTAACGTTAAGCTGTTTAACAAAGCTCGACCTGAACTTTTAGCCGACATCCGCCGGCTTGAACAAAGTCTTAAGATTGTTGTTGTCGAGAAGAAAAAAGCTTAGCTTGCCGAGCGGCAACCAAGTGGTATCATAAAAGTATGATCTCGCTTATGTTTATGCTGGGTGTACTAGGACTATTATTTGTCATGGCATACGCCGCAAACCGGCGTTTTGGGGTGTTGGGGCTGGCGCTTGCTGCCGGGTCGCTGCTGAGCACAAATTTTACCGGACTCCTCACACCGTTCATTCAGCAACAGGGATTTGTACTCGTAGCGCCGCCGCTTTCGTTGGTGGTCGCCGCAGGCTTGGTGCTTTTGCCGCCCATGATTTTATTATTCAGCGGGCCAAGCTATCAGGTAACGTGGCAGCGATTACTGGGCGCAGTTGGGTTTGCGGTGCTTGGTTTTGCGTTCCTTATTGATCCACTCGTTGGCGCGCTTCAGCTCGACGATCTTGGTGTTACCGTTGCCAACTTTATGCACAAATATGTGAGTATTATTGTTGTTGTGGGCATTTCGGTGGCTATAGCTGACATGTTACTTACCGGCAAACCCCCTCGCAAAAAGCCCGGTCATTGACAATAACAGATGAAATGGGGTAAAATTGCCCTGTTGTTGCCGGATGATCGCTACCGCCGGCAATGACACATTGTTTTAGTATCCACTTTTCCCACGGCTCGGACTAAAGTCCTCCGCCGCGGCGTAAAGCCGGAAAACATAAATTGCCGCAGGCAACTTATGGGCCCATAGCTCAGCTGGTTAGAGCACCTGCCTTTTAAGCAGGGTGTCCTGGGTTCAAGTCCCAGTGGGCCCTCCATGAAAAAACACTCACGTTTGTGGGTGTTTTTTCATGGGTGCGCGTGCGAGTGTCGCAACCTTTTTGCCATACAAGACGTATATAGATATAGGGTTCAGTGTGCGAAATTTGATAAATAAGGTAAAATAGAAATATGAAGGGATCGCGCCCGTATGTTTTCTGTGGGCTAGTGACTGGATTTGTGGGGGTTAGTTTTATTGTGCCAGAAATGCTGCTGGGAGCGGCGGGCATTATTCTGTTGATCGTGCTCGGCCAAGCCTGGCTGCATATCGCGGCCGCTCTGCGTGCTAAAAGAACGCCAGAACGCCCCAACGTTCCAGACTCCTACCAACCGTTTGTCTCGATCCATCTCGTATACGCCAACGAACCGGCGAACGTTGTTATTCGCAGTCTACAACGGCTTGCTAAGCTCGACTATATTAATTACGAAGTCGTTGTGTTCCATAATAACGCGCCCGAAACCGACGACGTCCAGCTGGTGCGTCGGTACTGCCAATACCGGCCGGATCTCTTTACGTTTGCTCACCGTGACCATATTCCCGGGAGTAAAGCAGGCGCGCTTGAATGGTCCCGACGCCTAATGTCGCCCCACACCGAACTGATCGCCATTATTGACGCCGACTATCAAGTGCGCCCAGACTTTTTACGCGAATGCACCCCATACTTTTTTGATCCTCAAGTTGCACTCGTACAAACGCCGCAAGATTACATTGATGCAGGCACACAAAATGTTGGCCTTGCACTTGAATTCCGTAGTTTTTTTGCCGTAGCTATGCAAGATGCGCAAACCGCCGGCGCAGTAACCTTTACGGGAACGATGGGTTTGTTACGTGCTGAACTATTTACCGATCGCCGTCTCGCCTGGAACACCGGCTGCATTACCGAAGATACGGAACTTGGTATCCGTATTAACCAGCTTGGTTATCGCGGCGTATATATTAACCAAAGCTTTGGTATGGGGATGTTACCGCTTGATTACACCAGTCTGCGCGTCCAACGCCAACGCTGGAGTTACGGTAACATGCAGGTGTTGCTTGGCCATTTGTGGGCAATCATAACAGCCCCGCGTCTTAACCGCACACAGCGCATAAGTTTTTTGGTGCAGCTCACCGCCTGGCTGCGCGCCGAACTTATTATCGCTTTGTGTTGGATTTTAGCTGGCCTGATCCAAGTGGTTCATCCAAAGTTAATTGTTGTGCAGGCTACCTTTATCGTGCTTGGTGTAGCGCTTGCTAGTTCTTTTGGCGCCCGGGCGATTTACATGGTGGTGGGTATGGGTAAGCATACGGCGCGGCTCAGTCGCCGTTGGCGGGCATTTGTTAGCCACGCAGGCTTGATGGGGATTATGTCGACGAGTTGGCTCCGATGTCTCGCCGGTTTGCCATTGCATTTTAAGGTTACAAATAAGAATGCCGCCGAACGCGACGCGACAAACAAGGGATATATACCCGAGCTTGTTCTGCCGGGATTACTTGCGGTGGGTTTGGCATTACAGGCAATGGCTGGCCCAATTGCCATATGGCAATTGGTAGTTGTTGGGACGATAATTGTCCTTGGTATCGTAGGAATTTGGTATGTTCATCACCAGTTTATGGCCAACGAAGACCTGCTAGCTGGCGACGCCTTGGCGATTGCTGACGAGGCTTTTTTGGCAACACGCGAAGAAGATGGTCTCCAGAGGTAGCTCGTGGTAAGATGGTCGTATGCGAATCCTCAGCGGCCAAGACATTGCTGATTTTGTTAAAGAACGCCAAGTCGCCCAAGTGCGGGCTTTGCGTCAGGCGCACAAAATAGTCCCAAAGCTAGCAATTATCCGCACAAATCCAGCGCCGGTTGTTGATAGTTATATGAAGATCAAGCGCGAATACGGTGCTGACATTTTGGTTGATGTCGATGTACATACGGTCGGCCAGGCAGATGCAGTAGCTCTTATTAAAACACTGAACGATGATAGTTCTGTTCACGGTATTATTGTGCAGTTGCCAATACCTGATCCCGGGAAGACAGTCGAAATTTTAGACGCCGTAGCAGTCCAAAAAGATGTCGATGGGCTGCACAGTCACCCTGTGCACGATGCGCCAACGCCAACCGCGATTTTGTGGTTGCTCGCCGGATATAATATTGAACTCCGTGGCAAAAACGTGCTGGTTATCGGCAAGGGCCGGCTGGTTGGCGCGCCGCTGACACGTATGTTGCAGGCTTCTGGAATAAACGTGGTAGTTGCGGGCCGGCAAAGCGATTTACCATCGCTGGTGCGCCAGGCCGATATTGTGGTAAGCGCGGCAGGTGCGCCTGGTTTGGTGCATGCCGATTGGCTAAAGGTTGGCACAGTTGTGGTGGACGCTGGTGTGGCAACTGATAAAAATGGCCTTGTTGGCGATATCGACCCGGCAGCGCGCGAACGCAACGACCTAACGATCACTCCAGTACGCGGTGGCGTGGGGCCGCTTACAGTGTGTGCCTTGTTTGATAATGTCATTCGGGCTGCGCAGAAGACGGTTAAAAAGTAACACAGGCGGCATAAAAATTGCTCGCCCACCTTCTCCTTCTGGGTACGTTCCGGCGCAAACAGCGCCTTCACTCAAATTGGGAAACAACAGCCCCGGCAGGAGAAGGTGGGCGAGCAATTTTTAGTTCGTAAGACTTTTTTAGTGGGCGGCCAAAGTCTGCTTTACTAACTCCACCACCTGTCGCGGCGTAAAATCGGCCTTCACAATATAAGCAGCAACCCCAAGCGCCCGTAAACCCTGCGGGGCTTCTTCTTCGCCAACATTGGTAAGCACCAAGACGGGTAGTTGTTTGCCCCAAGTGGTCGCGCGAATCAGTTTAAGCGCTTCGTCCCCATTCATTTCGGGCATACGAATATCAAGCAAAATAATATCAGGCCGCATTTTTTCGGCCAGCTCAACGCCAATCCGGCCGTTTTCGGCGGTTTGTACTTCAAAGCCTTCTGCCTCAAACTTCATGCGGTACATCTGGGAAATGACGAGATCGTCTTCGATGATCGCAATCTTGGCGGTCGGCATGGTCATAGTTGCATTATAACCCATAAATGGCATCCATAATCGCTTTGGGGCTGGTTTTGTCTAAAGAGGCTGGTGCTGGCGCGATTTTTATGGCAATGTGACGTCCGCCTTTTCTGCCACGTGTCCACTGCAGATGCGCCAAAATGAGTGTGGCATCGGGATACTGTTCCATAACTTTTACAATGCCGTGTTTGGGGTCGGATTCTTTTTGTAACGTCCGCGTGCCTTCTGGGAAAATACAAATGTTGTAGCCGTATCCCAGTAATTTAATTGTGCCATCAATACCATATGTGTGGTGATTGCGCTCGCGCACATGCGCCGGGTAACAGCCTAATAAGTAGGCGAATGGCTTTACGTACCAGCGGTGATATACCTTTGGGATCGTCATAAATTTGATGGGCAATACCGGCAGGCGGTGGCGGAAGGGGATTAATGCAAAAATCGCAAATGGGTCAAGCATGCTCTGGTGGTTGGCAGCGATAATGTAACGTTTGCGGTGCGCCGTGCCTGCTGGCAAGTGTACGTCGGTACTAAATCCACCCGAACATCGCAAAAAACAGCGATATAACGAGGCAACAATCATCTGACATAGACTTATGGCAAAACCGCTGGGCAGAATAAAGGCATTTTTGGTTCGTATCATGGTATATCTTTTGATGACAAGTGTAGTATAGAATAAGGGTAATCACAATGCACACTAAACAATCAGTGGTTGTTGCAATTTACTATATTTTATAGTATAATAAACTTATCGAGAGATTATATAAATACTAATATGTCTCGAAAGGTCTTATGGCTATGCCTTTTAAGGTTTTTCCTGAGTTCTCTACACTTACGCTGAACGATAGGCAACAATATGAATCGTTAATTGCGGAATACCCACCGATTGCTGATTTTTCTTTTCCATTTTTGATGGGTTGGTGGGGTCTTAGGGCGCCTGTAGCGGTTTCGATGTTGGAGGGTAATATTATCATTTCGTATTGCACAACAGGAAACACCAAAACGGTTGAATTAAGTTTGATTGGCACGAATCAGATAGACGAAAGCTTATGTACTATCTTTGATTATTTAAAAGACCACGGCATGACCTGTAAATTAGTGCATATTCCAGAATTCGTGATAGACAATATGCGCTTCCCGGAACTATTTAATTTTAAGAGCGAACGCGGTTATGATGAATATATTATTGCCTTGTCAAAGTTTTACCCTCTTAAGAATGCGTCACGACATCATACTAAAAGAGTGTTGAATTTTGGGGAAAAGTTGTCTGGTGCACGAGTAAGTGTTGGACCTGTTGATCTTAGACTACAAAAGAACCAACAGCTACTTTTACAGGCAATGACGAAGTGGCCAAAGAGAGGTATTAACGGACTCGCTTCATCGGACAACGGCGCTATGGAGAATGCGATTCGACATGCGGATGAACTCGGATTTAAAAATGTCTGCCTTAAGATTAATGGTGAGCTGCAATGCTTTGTTCTCTTTTATGCGCCAAATGATAAAGAGTACGTTAGCTTGGAATACATTATGATAAGCTATGCCGTGCCAAATCTACTGAATTTTTCGATTAATATGATTTCCGAGTGGCTTTTTGAGCAAGATGTCCGCTTTGTAAACCTTGGCATGGATTTTGGCAAGCCCATATTAAGGGTAGCTAAAGTTTCTCTTCAGCCGGTCAACTTTTTTAGAAAGTATACCATTGAGCCTGCTCTTAAAACCGAAGTTAATCATATACGATGATGGGCCATATGGAGTTTACGACATGCTAAGATATCTTACGAAACTAAGTTACCAGCTGCGCGATCTTGTCGACTATTTAGCCGCATTCCGTAAAGATGAACATAGCAACTTTCGTGTAGAAGAAGTTGTGAGCGACGATTACTTAGGGGCGGCCAAAAAACTTCACGCCAAGGTTTATTTAAGTAGGGGCTTTGTGAGTGAAAAAGATGTCGTTGATGGCCTTTTAACGCACCACGCTGATCCTCATCAAAAACATTCTCGATATTTTGTAGTGATTGATCTTAAAACTTCGCGTGTGGTAGCGACGGCTCGGCAAATTGAATTAAAACAGGGCTATGGTCATAATTCCTTTGCCATAGTCAAGCAGGCAAATCTGTACGAAAGAGCTCGGAGGATGGTTAGGAAGCACGATCCGGCAAAAACTATAGAAATATCAGGGTTAGCAAAAGAGAGTGGTGTCAGTAAAATTGCGCCACTTCTTTTATATAGGGCAATGTGGCACCATAGCCTGCGTAGCGAACACACGTTATGGCTACTAGCCTGTGATGTAAGATTGTTTATACGGCTGAAACTATTGTTTGGCGCAGGAATTTCTAAAATAGGTCGAGTCACACCCTATTATGGTGGAGATATCGTACCAGCTGTGCTCGATGTGCAAAACTCAGTAACGAACCTAAAAAAAGCATTGGAACGTGCAAACTCCTTTGAAAAACCATTACGTCGTCGTATAGTACGATTTATGTTAAACGGTATACCGGCCAAGCACCTGAATAGCAGGGAACGCGATGCACT
>DATLJN010000053.1:0-14469 GCA_035538835.1 Magnetospirillaceae bacterium | reverse complement strand
CAGTAACCCTTGCAATCCGCTACGCACGGTTTCGACTTCTGGTAACTCTGGCATAACACCATTTTACTTTATATAATTGCTTACACTCAATACGGGTAAACTGCAAGCGGTCACACCGTATGGCCACGTCCTTTGGAGGAGTATGAAACCGCTCCCCGATGCGGTCCCGGTGACGCCTTCCTTATAGGAGCGCCGCCGGGACGCCCCTACAAATCCTGCAAAATAGATTTATACGTTTCTTCGGTGGTTTGCTGCTGGTGTTGATATTCTTCGACACCGCGATGCCAGAGGTGGATAGTATCACGGAACACCTGTCTAATTTCGGCTGGTTCTGGCAGCATTTGACCACTTTCAACCATCGCCCACACTGCCGCACGAAGCGCAATTTCGTAGCGCTCGTTATCAGCCTCGCCAAGGTGTTCGGTGAGACCAAGGGTAGTAATAATTGTGTCGCGCAAGGTGTCGGCATCACTGAGTATGTGATGATCGTAATCTGATCTTTGTGCAGCATATAACCTACGTAATAACATCTCGGCAATCTGAATCCCAGTTTGACCGTGGTTACTTGCCCAGCGACGGAAAGAAGTTAAGAACTTACTGGCACTCCCTTTATCACCAGCCTTTTTTGCCCATAACGCAGCGCAAATTGCAAGCAAATGCGTTGTTTTTGGTGTTTCGTCCCCGCCAATGTCGCCGAGCGAACTCATATCACCAAACACTTCAGAACTGCCCTCCATCGAAGTGAGCTCTTGCAGTGCTTCTTTAATATCGCCCTTATTAATCTCAAACTCGCCACCTTCGCGGCGGTCAGGGGTGCTTTCTGGGGTGGGAAGTGTCTCGTGGCCTGATTCCATACTACGCCTACCTTATGCCGATCTGTAACAAGCGTCAAGCACCTTTTACAGATCCGTTATGTACCAGTGCTTCCAAAACCGCCGCTTCTTTCGGTCGCCTCAAGTTCAGTGACTTCTTGCCAGGTAACCGTTTCGTGTTTGGCCACCACCACCTGGGCGATTCGTTCGCCGTCTTGCACCGTGTAGGGTTCCTGGCCAAGGTTGATCAAAATAACTCCCCACTCACCTCTATAATCGGCATCAATTGTGCCAGGCGCATTAACCATGCTAAGACCATGTTTTAGTGCCAATCCACTCCTGGGGCGAACCTGCGCCTCGTACCCCGGGGGTAACGCGATATATAGACCAGTGGGGATCAACGCTCGTTCTAGGGGTGCAAGAGTGATTGACGCATCTAAGTTAGCGGTAAGATCAAAAGCAGCGGAATGGGGTGTTTGATATATCGGAAGCGGGTGTTTTGACTTATTTATTATTGGTACGTTCATACTTGTCCTTTCAGCCACTGTAATAAAATTAACGCTATACGCTCTTCTTGCATATCGCCATGCAGAATCATCTGTTCTGCCTTGGTAAAACTAAACCACTCAACACTCTCAACTTGTTCACCGTCTTCGAGTGATTGACCGGCCGGGTGCGGTTGCCAAGCCTTTGCCTCAAAAACAAATAAATCCCATTCAACCGTTGCGCCAAGTGTTGATTTTTTAAACAAAACCACCTCTGTTATATCCATACCCGCCTCTTCGACAGCTTCGGCCTTTGCTTTTTTGGCGGCGGCTACAAGGATTTCATCACCACTATTACGGTGAGATTCGTATTCCTTTAAGGTATCAAACACTTTGCCACCCGGCAGGCGGTAATCTGTTGCGTGTAATTCATGGCGAAATTCTCTAGTCAGGAGGATCTTCTGCGCGCTCCTGTCGGCAATAATCAGTCTCACCCCTGGTGCCCGCCGAGCAACCTCAAATATTCGGCCATCTTTTTGCGGCAGATGCACTAGTTCAAATAACTTCCCTTTGGCAAAAATAGTCTCTTTCATAACTATATTGTACTGTATGCATTGACATTTTATTTATATTATGTTATTATTTAATTCTCGTCACATAGACCCCCTATGTGGCCAGGACTTTAAGGGAGCACCCCATGTTGAAGAAGGTCGCATTGGCACTCGGAGCGGTTGTCGTGTTCGTCCTCACCGGGGAACACTAAACAATAGCTTGCCACCCCAATAAGACCGCGGACTCGTCAGACCCAGCTGGTTAACCCAGTAATTTGACCCTCCGCATCCTTCCCTTCTACAGCACCACCTTCCTTTCCCCATCGCGGATGCCTGGCCCCTAAAGCCAGCATCCGCGATGCGGGGATTACACATACACCCGAGAACGGGTGTTTTTTGATATAAAAGACTCTACGACCAGAGAGACATAGTTGATTTTTTAGCATTTTTATTATAAAATAATAATAAGCTTCCTCTTCCATGAGGCAAGTAGACCCCTAGGAGACGCTGTGAACAAAAGTAAGTTCTGGGGACGCATTCTGGTCGCCCTCCTCGCAATAGCAATGGCATCTGTGGCGCTCTTCGCCCAGACCACGCCGTTCCATGCGCCGAGCAGGCCGTCCAACTCCGAGCTCTATGCAGAGACCGGAGGAACAAACCCTCAGATCGGACAGATCAGCAACGACCCGTACGAGAACCTGCCCGACAACATGGCTGCCGCCCTCCGCAACTGCCCCGGCAACGAGGCGGCGGTGTACGAGATCATGGGCCGCTGGGAGCTGCGCTACGATAAGCTCAAGCCCTGCCTGACAGCCATGATTAAGGTGACCATCGTCAACGACCAAGTGACCTACAGCCGCCCCTACGCTGGGCTGCAGTTCACTCCCGGTATTCCCTACCGTGCCGCCTTCAACGACATCACCCAGAGCTACCGCGATTTCACCGTGACCGGCCTGGCACCAGGCGATAAGCTCTTTGGTGCGGTCCAGCACAGCAAGTGGGCCGGAGCCGATGGAATCTGGGGCGAGTATTACCCCATGACCAGTTTGCAACGTAACTACGAGGCCGACTACGTCCACGAGGTATACCTGCTGGTGTACGCCGACAACGATCGCGCCACCAACCACGTCACGGAAACGCCGTGGGCCTGGGCAAGTATGGTGTGGGCGATGTACACTTGCCCTCTCATCTTCTAGGAACCGTGGTGGGCGCGGCTTGATATGCCGCGCCCACCCAGAAGAAACCACCCGGATCGGGTGTTTTTTGATATAAAATTCCAAACAAAAGGAAAGATCGGCTGTGCAACATGGCTCAGCCGATCAAACCTAATCGGTGTTACAGGAGATATGCGTTGTGTTCGCGCATACCCAGCTCGTGAAGCGAAAGCTGTACGAACCGCTCGTGGGTCGATGGTAGCGACGTCGCGGCCAGGTGGAGGCTGGGGCGACGCCCCCGCTCCGTCAGGGCGCGGCGACTGTCGTCGACCATGCGCTCAGCGTGCGGGTTACCAGAGATGTACAACTCGTCGGCACCAGTTTGCAGAAGTTCCGGATGGCGGGCCAACAGGTCCAACGTGCAAGAAATGGTGGTGTGGCGGGGATCTGCCGGCTTGCCCAGGCTATCCCAGCGCTCGATGGCCGGGGCGTTGTTCACCACGACCAGTTTGCCGTTGGGACGACGCAGCCTGACTTCCTGAAAATGCCGACGCGGCACATCTGGCAGCAAAGTATCGGTGCCAGCCTGAAAGTAGACGCACTCCTCGAGTTCCAGTGCAGGCTCGATGGCGAGTTCGATCCCGACCCACACATGGAACTCGGTGACCGACCAGTTTTTCTCCCAAGGCCGACCGGCGATGTGCCGTTCCACCCAGGGGTGGGCCAACACGTCGCGGTTGATTCCGGCCAGGAGTTCCATTGGGTCACCGTCGCGCTTTTCGAGCCGCCGTTGACCGGTCAGGAGGTACAGATCGCCCAGGTCGTAGCCGTCGGCCTCCATGTCGCGGACCAATCGGGAACGCCGGGCATTGGCCGGGTTGACCGCTCCGAGACCGTAGGTATTGCCGAACGTGCCCAGTGCTGGTAGGTGCGGTTCGGCGAACCCGAGCGCTACCAAATCACCACGTGCGGCGTCAAGCTGCACCTGAGTTACCGGGATGTTGAGTATTCCATGCTCCGGGCCGACGAACGCCTCGTTGAAGGTTGCCGCGTTCGCTTTGTCGTCGCCCTCGACCCAGGGCAGTCCGAAGACTCCACTGATTCGGGGAAGACAGATCCTGCGGTTCGCAGCATAAGATGGCAGATCATGCAGGGGCATTGTGGTGCTCCTAAATCGAGTAACCGAAAAGGTTAAAAACTACCATACCATAAGATACTTTATAAGACAATCTTACATTGCAGACCACTATAAAAGCCGTCATAATAATCTCCGCATCCGTTTTCGCCACCAGGCGATGGTGCGTAAGGGAGGTTCTTTTGAAACGCAAGTATTGGCTGCCGGGACTATGTGTGCTGGCCGTTGCACTCGGGGTCGCCACCACGATATGGGTAAGATGCGACAATGGAACGCCCGTAGCAACCCCATCAAACAGTGTCTCGGCTGCGGCTTTGGCGTCGGCTAGTGCACAGCCGCAGGCCACCAAGGGCATACCGACACCGTGCCCGAACGTCATGCTCAGCATCTCGTTTGACACTGAACCCAAGTCAGCCACGTACAACGAGGTCGTCAACACGGCTATGGAGCCCGAGGATTCCGATCTGGTCCAAGTTGCCACCGACCAGCTGCGCGACCCTAAAAAGGGTAGCGGCCCGGTCTGGAAAGTGACGCCGACCGTGCTGGATGACGTAACAGTAAGCGGCGTGCTCATGACCGGCTCAAGCGGCACGGCATACCTGGCTGACACCAAAGGCAACTACGGCGGCCCGTACACCGTGCCCGAAGGCTCACAAAAGTACCAGTTCCTGGCCCACTCGGGGCAGGTAAAGCGTGAGCTGCCCGCTGACGTCCTTAGGTTCTTCCCGAACTGCGTGAGCGGCTGACCCTCCTACCCCGCGCTATGCGGCGCATCAATCCGTGGTGCGCCGCATACGCGGTTTACCACTCTTTTGGAATGTCGTTTGCGGCGGGCTGTAGCTGGCCAGAAGCATCCGAGCCAGACTGCTCGGACTTATCTTGATCTTGTAATAATTTTTGGACCGCTCCTTGCAGCTGAGGGTCACCATTATAGTCTTCGGGGGAAAGCGGGATGGTCTGCTCTTTAATGGCGGGGGCGGGCGACTGCTGCATTTTTAGATACAAACCCCACGCGAGCAAAACCGCCCCAAGTAATAACGCGGCAAAACTCCAGCCAGCTGTTTTAGAGCCAGTAGCCATAGGTGTTTCTGTAATAGTAACTGTCTGAAAGCCAGCATTTGGTGTTTCGCGCGGCTCGTTAAACTGCTCAACCAAGCGTTTGCCAGCCGCAACTTCGCGCAGATAATACCCGCATATAGTATGCCCCACCACCAACACCTTATCGTCCACCGCAGCTTTTTTAATGGTGTTCAGCGCTGATTCGCACCGGGCAATCAATACGCCGCGCGGTTCAACATCGGATTCACCTTCGACTGTAAAATACCAGGTGTGTTTGTGGTCGTGCTTGCGGCCTTCGAGCTGGCCCAATCCCCGTTCGCGTAAGTCATCGACAACGGTAATTGTCTCGGGCGCAAGTTTGAGCTGTTTGGCAATAATTTCGGCAGTACGCCAGGCGCGCGGGAACGGCGAGGTTAAAATCGTCGTTATGCCCTGATTACGTAAGTCGCGCCCAGTTTTGCGCGCCTGTGCTTCACCTTCTTTGGTGAGCAGCGTTTGCGGCGTCGAAACAACATCGTCTTGGTTATCCTGACTCTTGCCGTGGCGCACAAAAATAAAGCTCGTCATATCTTTAGTATAAGCTACAAATACGCGGCGGCCATGACGCTCATGCAAAAACAGATCATAAATCCCGCTTGGAATGGCAAATAAAAACGACGAATGTTCGGCACAAACAACAAACAGAGCGTACCTACCATCCAAAGTACCGCGAAGCCGATAAGCGTTTTTGCGCTGGGTGTAAGGTTGGCAAACAGCAAAAAGCTGAGCATCAGCGGCATCAAAAATGCCATACCGTAGGCGCAGTACGAATGGGCGTCCCACTTGCCCGGGTCCGGGATAAACCGACCCCAACCAACTCCCAGCTGGCCAGCAATAATGAGCGCGGCCACCGCCTGAAAAGCTGGCGGTAATTGCAACTGTGGGATCAACCAGCCCCACAAAAATAGTACCATGCACACGGCGCTAACCGTGCTTGCGATGGCGAAAACCATAAACGTGGTATGCTCGCGGCCGATGTGTTCGCTCAGCGAGACCCCTTTGGTGACCGGTGTACGGACGAGCACCCACAAGGTAGCCGCCGCGACAATAAGAATCGAGGCTGTGCCGAGGTGGCGAGTAATATCAGACGCCACTGCCGGCCTCTAAAAGATTAATGCGATTTCTCATGTACCTCAATGGTAATGTATTTGACAGCCGGTTGGCAACAGTGGTCACACTATGCGCCGTTGACAGTCATTCCAGCCGATGCTACGGTACAAAAGCTGTCTGCAGAAGGGATAATCATGGCAGGAACAGCTGTACCCGACCTCGTTGGAACGCGCATCAACAAAGCCCGCGCAAAGGATGGCTCACCTGGAGTCATCGAGCTCATTTGTAACAGGAAGCTTGGGCTTAGCGCTCGCGTCAAGCTTGGTTTTATGCCCAAGCTGAGTATGTTGGGCGACCTTGTTGGCACCGATATTGGGGAGGCAGTACTCGAGCTAGCGGCGGGCAACACCGCGGGTGATGTCTGCATCGAAGACGTGCCAATTGGCCGTAAAACCCTGGGATGTGTCACTATCAATCCCCCGTTCGGCAAGACCGCCACTCTCGCTGACCTGCTCGACGACGTACTGCGCCTAGCCCAAGAGCCAGCGAGCACCGTTGACCCGCAGAACACGGCCGTAGTGTTGGCCGAGATTACGCGCGCGTTCAACCGATACCTCGAGTTGATCGAGCAGGGCGGACTCATTGTGCCAGCAGTTGGATGTGGAGGAGTATCATCGCGCGACGAGTTGTCGATGCTGTGGACCTACTTCGACCAGCCGCTTACCCGGCGCGGCGAAGTGGTCCTCACGCCCGAGCTGCTAGTGAGGTACGTTCGGCGGATCATACCCTGGATGGGCGAATTGCTCGACCACCTTGTGCAAAAGAGGGCGATCACCGGTGGCGATATCGCCGTCTCTGTTCAATCTCACGGCATGCGGCTATTTTCGCAGTCGGTTTCCCGGGCGCATCCCACGGCTCTGGATTGCCTGGAACTCATCGCCGCAACTGCCGAAGCGTACAGCAATTACAGCCCGACCGAGGAGGCGCTCATAAAGGTATCACGTGAGCGCCGATGGCGTGAGCAAGAAGCGCCAGTAACCGACCCCCTTGCCCGCATTATGTGGCGCTGGAGTCTGGTGCTACGCGCACTAGCCCAGCGAGCGGAACAGGCATGACGTGGTGGCGGCCCAACAAACGGGCCGCCACCACAGATTATACCGAGGGCAAACTTAGCAAGAACTCTATCAATCGCTTTGGTCCAGCAAGTGCCAAACCGCCGACGAGCAGTGCGACACCCGCAATTGGAATCCACACAATCTCAAACGATATAACAACGGCAACAAGTAGCAAAATAATACCGCTAAAACCCATAAACAAACCTACTCCAAGGCGCACGCCACCGATGATAGATTTGGGAAACTTCATATAGTTTTATAGTACCACGAGACCTTAATACAGAGGTATCAAACTTACTACTTTAAAACGTTAAAAAAGTTAAAAATCTCGTCGGCCAAGTGGCCATCTTTGCTGCTCATGGCTATTACCCCACCAACTACTATAAAAAGGACGCCGTAACCAGCGAGATTTAAATCGGTGAAGCCCGTCGTAGCCCACACATATACCAATACTCCAACGCCGGCAAGAGCTAAAAATCCGCCGACAGCAATTCTAATCTTATCAAACGTGGATAGCTCATACATTATGGAAACAAAAGCCTACAAACTCGCCAATATGTTTACGGCCGGTAATAATTCCGCCGCCAATTGTAACACGGATATGGTCAAAAACTTTCATACGCCTATTACACCAGATTTATATTTTTAAGGCAACAACTTGGCAATGCGATCACTTTTAGTAACAACTACGGTGACACCGGCAATCAAAACAAACGTTGCAGCAAACGTAAGCAGCCCGTCTTTAAAACCGGTCAAACCCGCAACGAGCAGCAGGCCAAACCCGGCAATCGCTGCCGTAAGGCCAACGACAATGCGAATAATATCAAATGCGGGGCGATTTTTTTTGAGGATATTCATACTACTATATTACCGCAATAAACCCGAAATAAGTTCGGCAAAGCGGTGGCTGCCGGCGATAAACAGGCCGCTGAGTACAAAAAGTATGCCGGCGAATGTAAGCGGGAGGCTGGTGAAACTCATTATGGCCGCAAAAGTGAGGGCAACAACACCGGCAACAGCTAAAAGCGTGCCAATTGCCATGCGGAGTTTATCGAACTTGGTGGTTTCGGGATTAAGTGTCATGCGCCTGAATTGTACCCTACATTACCCACGCACACAATTGGTATTGATATATACCCGGTTGCTAGAAAACCACCACAGCAAAGGTAAGATGTGTTTATGCGTTTGGCTATTGTTTCCTTTAACGTCGTCAGGACGCCAATTGCGAAAGGTGCTGTGATTGCACAATACAACAATTGGCGACTACCACGGTTTGCATGCGTTTCTAGCATAGGCGCAGTGTGAACAAAAAGAGATAACAGCTCGTAGTTCTTACGGTAATCATGTCCCTGTATTGTGTGATGTTTTTTATGTAATCCGGCTACACGGCTTACTTTACTGTGTTGATCACACCAATCCTGCCGTTTAGGGCCGGTCAGACCATAATCTGACTCCTCTAAAAAATTACTCAATATCTTTTTAGCGTGATCGTGAAACTGGATAAAATTGTTAGACCATTTATCGCCATGCTTTCCACATACGATTAGGCAACAATCAGCAGCCGTTTCGATAATAGCTCTTTGGATTATAGCCAAAGTATCGAAGTCTAAGGTTTCCCAATTGCGCAGTATGTCGTATGACAATGTTACAGTTTTAAGCCCTAAGATTTGAGTGGCCGTTTTAATAGGATTTTTAGCGTCTAATGACCCGGCTTCATGAAGATCTGAAGTTAATATCTGTATGGCATCTCGTAAGTGGTTTAGTACTTCCCTATCTTTGCCATCGAGGCTCACAACTCACCCCAGGAGTTACCAACAGATATATCCACCTTCAACTGCACCGGCAACGTATAAACCGCCTCCATCGTCCCCTTCAACAACTCCCCCACCTTCTCGGCATTCTCCGCGGGGCATTCCACCAAAATACTGTCATGCACCTGCAGGATTTGCTGGCCTAAGTTGCCAAGCTTTTCTTCGACATGAATCATCGCCAGCTTCATTAAATCGGCTTCGGTTCCTTGGATTGGCATGTTCTGCGCCACACGTTTGGCGGATTCGCGCACGGCGAAGTTGCTGCTTTTTAGGTCTGGCGTCGGGCGGCGGCGGCCGTGGATTGTCTCAACAAAACCCTCATCTAACCCGCGCTTTATGGTAGCCTCGATGTATTTTTTAACCGGCGCGCGCAACTCAAAATATTTAGTGATAAACTCTTTCGCCTCGCCGAACGCCATGCCAGTTGCGATGCTCAGCCCGTGCGGGCTCATGCCGTACATAATGCCAAAATTGACGGTTTTGGCGTGGCGGCGCATATCCTTGGTCACTTGGTCGAGCGGCACGCCGTAGACTTCGGCGGCGGTCGCCACATGGATATCGATGTCGTCGTTAAATTCGTCGATCATTTTTTGGTCGCCAGCCATCACAGCCATTAAACGTAACTCGAACTGGCTGTAATCGGCGCTCACGAACACGTGGCCAGGTTTGGGCACAAACGCGCTACGAATGGCGCGGCCAATGTCTGTGCGAGTGGGAATATTTTGCAGGTTTGGGTCGCGGGAGCTAAGGCGCCCGGTGGCGGCAACGTCTAAATCAAAGGTGGTGTGCACACGGCCGTCGGCGGCCTCAAATTTAGGGAGCGCATCCAAATAGGTGCTTTTGAGCTTAGTGTATTCGCGGTATTGCAACACCAAATTGGCAATCGGGTGCAGGCCGCGGAGCTTCTCAAGTTCAGCCGCGCCGGTTGAATACCCAGTCTTCCCTTTTTTAACGCCAGCAGTCGGCAAACCAAGCGTATCGAACAAAATATTACCCAACTGCGCAGGCGAACCGATGTTAAATTCCTGCCCAGCAAGTTCGTAAATTTTTTGTTCAAACTGCGTAATGCGTTCGGCAAATTTAACCGACATTTCGGTGAGCATCGGGCCATCCATTAAAATGCCGCGATGTTCAATTTTGGCAAGTAATTTGATCATAGGGAAATCAATGTCGATGGCGACTTTACGCAAACTCGGCAATTCATCAAACTGCAGATTTTGATCTTTCAAAGCTTCCCAAATTGAGGGTACGACATGGGCGGGATCGGTCATGTCCAGGGTGCGATCGCGCACATCACTTAGCTCGCGCGAGCGCATAAGGGGATTTAGTACAAACGCGGCGATTCGTGTGTCGTGCTCGACTTCACCACTCCATTCAATACCTTCAGCCAAAAGCGAGCGGAGCATTCCTTTAATATCGTGGCCAATGATTGGGCCGTTCATCACCGTTTTTAACATCTCACGGGTAGCGTCACTAATACCACCTTCGTTGTTGGTGGTGACGGTCAAATCTTTAAGGAGCGGCAAGTCGGACGTGTCCTGTTCCCCGCCACCTTCCAGCAGCGGCACCACGCTGTAATACCCGGCAATCGGACTGACCCACATGGTTGTACCTTCGGGGTTAATGGCTATAACACGCGGTTTGCCCGGCGTATAGTCCGCCACGTCGAACTTCTTTTTCTTAATCGCAGGCAGCTCAGCTTCTTCCAACGTTTCTTCGGCGGCGGCGAGTTCAGCCTTGCTCATGCCGGCTTCGGCCTGGCGCAGCAGGTTTTTAAATTCATATTTGCGCAAAAAGGCCACAAATTCGGGCGTGACACCGTCGTGTAATTTTGCATCGTCTAAACTAATTTTGAGCGGCGAATCGACAATAAGGGTAACTAACTGTTTACTGAGGTACGCCATGTCTTTGCCAGCGTCAAGTTTAGCCTTTAAAGTCGGTTTGATAAGTTCGATGTTTTCGTACACGCTGTCGAGCGTTTTGTACTGTTTGATAAGCTCAAGCGCGGTTTTCTCGCCAACACCCGCCACGCCGGGGATGTTATCAGACGAATCGCCTTTCAAAGCTTTTACGTCCGTCCACTGGTGAGCACTCACCCCATATTTTGCTTCAAAGCTCGCCACGTCGAACAACTCAATGTTGCTCAAGCCTTTTTTAAGGGTGTAGATGTGCGTGTGTTCATTCACTAACTGCAGCACGTCTAAGTCGGACGTCACCAAAAAACTCTCTACCCCCTGCTCGCCAGCTTGTTTAGCAAACGCGCCCATTAAATCGTCGGCTTCAAAATCGTCGGCTTCGTACAGCGGCCAGCCGAGCGCGGCTAGCATGTCATACAGTAATGGAATCTGCTCATAAAAATCTGGCGGCGCCGGTTTACGGTTGCCTTTGTACTGCGGATACAGGGCAAGTCGCGCGCGAATGTTTGTTTGGCGTTTATCCCACGCAACGCACACATAATCGGGCTTTAGTTTCTTTACCACCTCGAGTGCCATCACGGCAAAACCATACACGCCGCCGGTGGGCGTGCCGTCCTTAGTACTTAAACTTGGCATGGCGTAGTAACCACGGTAAAACACAGATTTACCGTCGATGATAACGAGGCGTTTACTCATGCTAACAGTATACCTTATCTTATCCGCCGAGTGTTCCCCGCCGGACGTTATAGTCTTTGAGGTACGGGATTGCCGCCGCGATCAAAATCACCACAATGCCACCGAGCGCAATCAAACTGGGGCGTTCGCCAAACAATAGCGCGCCAATCACCACTGCAAAGATAATCTCGAATAACCCCAGCACGCCAGCAGCACCGGCGTCAATAAGTTTGAGGCCCTTTACAAACGTCCATGTCGCTGCAACCGAAGCGATGGCAAAAATCACCACATACACCCATTCAATATGCCAGCCGCCAGCAATGCGTTCCCCGAATAACAGCGCCATTGGGACGTTAGCAATTAGCGACGCCGTCCACACCATAACCGTGCACTGCGTGGCGTTATATGGTAGCTTTTTGGCAATCACCATGTGTGCAGCGTTGCTAAACCCGCTGACAAACGCGGCGCCGAGCGCTATCCAACCAATGGTCGCAAGGTTCGGGGCAAATACTAACCACAGCCCTGTCATGCCCAGACCCGCCGAAATCCATTTATCGCGCGTCAACTTTTCTTTTGCGAGTAGCCAACCAAAAAAGAACATACCCATCACAATACTGGCGTAATTAATCGCCAGGCTCAGCCCAACGCCAGCATTGAGGATGGCGTAATATAGCGGCCCCCAAATCAAAAGCGCAGACGCCACCAAACCAACAAGGTATGGCCAGTCGCGCCGGATGTTAATAACGGTGAGCTGTTTGTACGCGAATGCCACCGGCACTAGCATGAGAAGCACTATCGTACTCCGTAGCGCCGCAGCCGTGTAGCCACCTAAAAAGCTACCGATGAGTGTTGTCCAAATACCATAGCTGGCATAAAACAGCGATGATAAGATAATTAAACTGGCGCCGAACGGCGCGCGTGCTTTGGTTTTTACCATTTATTTTTGCCTGGTAGTTACGTAGCGCGCTAAGTTGTGTAGGAACGCAACACCCTCTTTACTCCAATGTTTTGGTGCGGTATTGAGCGCGCGGGTCGCAGCTTGTTCGTGGACGGCCGCCACATCGCGGGCGTAATCCAGCGCGCCAGTTGTGCGCATAATATCTTTAACCGCTTCGTAGTCGGCATCGGTGAGTTTTTTATTGCCGAGCGCCTTAAGCAGCACCTTTTTTTGCTCGCCATCACCACGTTGCAATGCACGGGATACCAGCAGAGTAATTTTGCCTTCTATAATATCTTCGCGGGTGCTTTTGCCGCTTTTACTTTCGTCGCCAAAAGTGCCCAAAATGTCGTCGGTAATCTGAAATGCTAGGCCAAGATGCAGTGAATATTCGCGCACCGCCGGGATATCGACATCTTTGGCGCCAGCAAGCAACAGCCCAACTTGGAACGGCTGCAAAAATGTATAATATGCTGACTTCCATGTAAGGGTGCGCTCGACTTGGCGTTCGTTTACCAGACGCACCGCCTCGTTTGCAATGTCGTTAAATTGGCCATGAATCGCGGTATAAACCGTGCGGTTAAAGTGTTGGGTCACTGCGGCTTTTTTGTCAGCTGGGATGTCGAGCTGCTCTAACTCGGTCGCCGTTAAATACGTCCCGGCCAGTCCGACATGCAGGGCCATAGCAACGCCAAAATGCGGGCTGTCTCCCCAGAGCTTCGCATCGCTGTGGTAGCGCTCAAACATGCGGTGTACAGTTAGTCCGCCACGCCGCATATCAGATGAATCAGCGATGTCATCAAAAATAAGCAGGTTGGCATTAAGCATTTCAACCACACGCGCGGCATGTACAGCCAGCTTACTGTCTTTGCCGCCGGCCATTTTATAGGCAGACATCAGTAGGCCGCCGCGAATACGTTTGCCGCCACGCGCCATAAGTGAACAATAGGTTTCCAGGGCTTCACGCGAGTATGGGCCGAACTCAGACTCGGTGTTTTGAAGCAAAGTTTTACAATATGCGCTAATATTGTCGTCGATCTTGGCTTTATAGGCGGTGAGACTTTCCATAGTTTTAAGTATACCCTAGCCCACAAACGCGGCGCGAGGATCAACGATAAGAAATATCGCGCCAGCAAGTCCGGCAAGACATGCGACCACAATAATACCTTTCACCCAACGCCGTTGCTGCTCCAGCGTAACCGCATAGGCAATAAAAATCGGCACAGCCACAAGCATGTAGCGGTTCATAGCAGTGGCTGTGCCGAACACGAGCGGCAGGCTCACAGCAATCCCCGAGTAGAGCGCCATAAGATATTCGCGCATTCTGATAAGCAAAGCAACACCACCAAATGCAACAAGCGTTGCCCCGTACCACATAAGCGTCAGCGCGTATTCAAGGTTGATTGTCTTGTGTGCCCACAGGTAAGCCAGTTCGGCAGTAATATTACTGAGACCGCCACGGCCAGGCCAAAATTCTTGGATATGACTGTAAGCGATTGGGTCACCGGTGTGCTGCCAAAGATAGAGGGAGAAGAGGAGGAGACCCGAAAAGCTGATAATAATCAACGATGCTACGATGAGAAGCTGACGTAGCCAGACCAAATGGGGTGACACATATCGGGAATTTTCTGCCGCGAGTTTACGAGCAGAAGAAAAGACACGGTGTGGGGCAGGACCCCCTCCTCTAGGCGAGCTGCCCTGCGAGGCGCCACCCCATTTTTCGTTTACCC
>DATLJN010000052.1:0-3566 GCA_035538835.1 Magnetospirillaceae bacterium | reverse complement strand
ATAACCGCGCCGGATTCTATGTGAATATGATCGCCGGGCAGCCCGATCACTCGTTTAATGAGCTGTTCTTTTTGACCGTTAATGCCTACGATTGAACTGTCGAGCACCACAATTTGGCCGCGCTGTGGGATATATGGCTGGCCTTGAACTACTGCCAGGCTACGCTCGACCTTGCTAATAATAAGCCGGTCATTGTTTTGGAGCGTTGGGGTCATGCTGGTGCCCTCAACGTAATATGACTGAAAAATAAATTGATTGATGAGAAATGCCGCGATAAAAATGCCCGCAGTAAAAAACAGGAACGAGGCAATGCCCTTGATACGCCGCAGATCAAAGCCGTGTTTGGCGAGCCGTAGGACTTCATCGGAGTTTTGAATCGGGTGCTCGGCGATACGTTTGGCAATGTCGTCGGGCACGTGCGTGCTTTGGGCCGGGGTGAAGCTAGCGGTAATTGGGTTCTCGGAGGTTGACGATGCGTGGACTGGCACCGAGCTTGGATCAAAACTTGACCCAAGTTTTATTGGTGATACGAGTGCTTGAGGTGGGACGACGGAGGTAGGACTAGGCGCGGTTGGGATGCCTGCAGGTGTCGGCGGGACGATTGGTTTAGCAACAACTGGCGCCCGTGGGGCACTTTGTGGAGGTGCGGTTGGGGGGAGGGTGCTCGGCGATACAGCAAGTATTGGGACGGCGGGTACTTGTTGGGGTGGCATGATGTTAGTTGGGCGGGTAGGGGTGATTGGCGAAGAAGTCAGAGGGATGGGCTGAGACGGCATGGCTTGTAAAACGGGTTGGGGTGTGGGGACGATTGGAGCCGGTGGTGGCGGGACAGGAACCGACCGGGGTGTAACTGATAATGTAGGGTGAGGGCGCGGTGAGACAGGCTGCGCTGGTGCCACGGGTACAGACACAACCACTGGTTCACTCACAATTGGTTGCACCGCAGCAGGGTTTAGACGTTCGTCAGCAAAACCAAACCCGTCGTCGGGAATGTCGTTCATGGATGCCGGTTGTTGTGGTGGCATTGGCTGACCACCTGGCGCGGCATTACCAGGGGCTTGGTTAGGGTTCATAAGCTCTATCATACAGAGGTGATGGGTAAAAATCTATGCCTTTCGTAAAACGCCGCGCCCAAACAGGTAGGATAAAAGCGTGTTGCGACCGCCGCCTAAAAAAGCTATAGTTTAAAGCATTGCCTATGAATCGTACGAACAGCAACATGGATGGTTTTGTTTTGCGCCGACGTGCACAGAACAGCGATATATCTCGCCAACGCCCGAGCCTGAGCAGCGAGCGTAACGTTCCTGAGCGTTTTTTGATTGACCCCACAAAACGCTCTGAACCGCACACTAAGGCAACACCTTCACTCCATCGAACGGTTGGCCCTGCTGCCATTGCAGGCGATTCGCTGGCCCTGCCTACACCAGACCGTGAACACCTCGACCTCGACCTAACGCTCGACGACGAAAAACCCACAGACAAGCCTGGTAAAAAAGCAAAAAAACAAAAGAAGCAGCGCAAAAAATGGTCGGTTAAAAAGATCGTTCTCACTGTTGTTGCCCTGATTGTTTTGGCCGCCCTGATTTTTGGCGGCTATTTTGTGTACAAGTTTTTGGCGACGGGCGGCAAAATTTTTAAGGGCAATGTTGTAACGGCGCTGTTTGAACAAGGTCAACCGCTTAAAGAGGACCCCAACGGTCGCAGTAATATCTTGCTCTTTGGTACATCCGAAGACGATCCAGGCCATCCCGGTCAAGACCTCACGGATTCTATTATGGTTGTGAGTGTTAGCCAAAAGAAGAACGAAGCGTACGTGGTCAGTATCCCGCGCGACTTCCATGTGCAGTATGGTCAAGCTTGTGTTTCGGGCTACCAAGGCAAAATTAATGTTGTATATAGCTGTAATAAAGATAAGGGTGAAGAGGCGGCCGCCGCTGCACTGCGTGCAAAGATAGGCGAGGTGCTTGGGCTCGATATTCAATACTCTGCGCATGTCAATTACACAGTGTTACGTGAAGCAGTTGATGCTGTTGGTGGAATTGACGTTGTCATCGAGAGCAGTGACCCCGATGGCATTATGGACCGTAACTTTGACTGGCAGTGTAACTACAAGTGTTATTACGTTAAATATCCTAATGGGCCGGTGCATCTTGATGGCATTCATGCGCTTATGTTAGCGCGCGCCCGTGGCGACCCAACGCCGTATGGCACATATGGTTTGGGGCGTTCAAACCCCGATCGTCAGGATAACCAGCGTAAGATTTTGATTGGCCTCAAGGACAAAGCTAGTAGTGCCGGCGTACTTGCCAACCCTGTTGCGATAAATAATCTACTCGAAACCTTGGGGAATAATCTACGTACCAATTTCCAGGCTAACGAGATTAAAACCCTTATTGAGCTAGGCAAAAACGTTAAAACCGAAAATATCACCTCATTTAGCCTCGAGAACAAAGACAAGCCGCTTGCCACGGCCAGCTGCTTTAGCGGTAATATCTGCCCGAACGCCGGCAACTTTAATTACTCGGCTATCCAAGCTGCAATGACCGCGCTTTCGACCGGGGATGTTGCCTCGCTCGAACATGCCAAAATCGATGTTATGAATGCCAGCGGCACCCCCGGGCTTGCACAAACTGAGGCTAACAAACTTGCAGACAAAAACCTTATAATCGGCACGGTTGGTAATGCACCAGACGCTTTGGGCGCTCAACCTGTTAGCTTTTACGACCTTTCTGGTGGCAAAAAACCAGGTACGCTTAAAAAGCTTAAAGAATTGCTCGGCGTTGATGTAACACCTGGCGAACCAGCCGGTGTATCAAGCGGCGCAGACTTTGTAGTGATTATCGGCAAACAGCCCGCACCTCAGCAATAATCGAAGCGGCAAGTGATATAATAGGAGCATTGTGATAGATCTTCTGCGCGCAAAAGCAACGCGTACTCGCGTCAGCGAAGTTGTGTATACGGGGCTGAACCTGTTGCTTCCAATTGCTGTGTTGTTTTTGGTACGGCTGGACCCGCCATATCTCGCGTTTGCGCTGGTTATTCTTAGTAAGTGGCGTATTTTGGCGCTCCGCCCCCGTTTTTGGTGGGTAAACATCAAAGCCAATCTAGCGGATTTGTTTGTTGGTATCAGCGCTGTCGCTTTGATTTATTTGTCGCAGGGTTCGTTTGGTATGCAAGTCGCGTTAACTGTTTTGTACGAACTATGGCTCATTGTTTTAAAACCAAAATCGGGCGCGCACGGCATTTTATTGCAGGCCGGCGTTGCGCAGGTAGTGAGTTTGATCGCGCTGTTTAATTTTTCGGTCCTCCTGCCAGAGTTTGTAGTGATTGCCGCGTGTTGGCTTATCGGATACGTAACCGCCCGGCACGTAGTAAGCAACTACGAAGAGTCAAATATCGAGCTACTTTCTGTTATTTGGGGACTCTTTTTAGCTGAGATTGGGTGGATCGTGTACCGCTGGACAAATATTTATAACCTCGGACTGCCTATCAAGATTCCGCAAATTGCGTTAATTATGCTTGTTATTGGATTTTGCGCCGCCCGCATGTATGACTTTAGTAAAAAC
>DATLJN010000051.1:0-1692 GCA_035538835.1 Magnetospirillaceae bacterium | reverse complement strand
CGCCACCAAAGCGGTCATTATTAACACACAAAATCAAGTGCTTATTTTGCGCGAAGCGACGACATACAAAGATGGCACAAACCACGGCCGTTACCATCTGCCTGGCGGCCGGTTAAATCCTGGCGAGCCGTTTTTACAAGGTTTGCAGCGCGAAGTCCGCGAAGAAACTGGACTCGAGATAGTAATCGGCGCGCCGGTGTTTGTGGGCGAATGGTTCCCGGTTATAAAAGGAGAGCCGAATCAAATTGTCGCTGTATTTTTTAGATGCTCGCCGCGTGTAGAGACTGTCGTTTTAAGCGATGAGCACGACGACTACCAGTGGGTAACTGCGGCTGAGCTTGCCAATTATGACATTATGCTGCCGGACCCAGCAGCGATCCAGGCTGGGTTCACAGCCATCAGGCAGTAGTCTACTATAAAGCTATGTTAAAAGAACTTAAGGACGTTACCGTCCATCGCCTTACAAACGAACGCCTTATTGGTGCCCCCTTTGCATCGCCAGAAGAGGTGATTGAGTCGTTGGTTGCCGTGCAAGCACAGGACTACAGCGGCGCAAAATGGGGTATTGCACAACGGGTAAAAAGCGGCCCAACTGACGCCGATTTGGACAAACTTTTTGACGATGGTGTTTTTTTACGCACCCATGTTATGCGCCCTACCTGGCACTTTGTTCTCGCCGAAGATATTGTATGGCTACAAATGCTGACCTCGCCGCGGGTGTACGCATTTAACGCGTATTATTTGCGCAAGCTTGGTATCGACGAAAAAACGGCAGCTACGGGCAAAGAGGTGATGGCTAAAGAACTCGCAGGCGGCAAACACCTTACTCGACCGGAACTCACTAAAAAAATTGCCGAGGCCGGTGTCGAAGCGGCGGGTTTGCGCACTGCTTACATAATTATGTGCGCTGAACTTGACGCTTTAGTTTGTAGTGGCGTGCGGCGCGGTAAAGCACAGACATATGCGCTTGTCAGTGAACGCGCGCCCAAAGCCCGCAAGCTCGAGCGAGAAGAAGCCCTAGCCGAACTCACCACTCGTTACTTTACTGGTCACGGCCCCGCCCAGCCACAGGATTTTGCCTGGTGGTCGGGCCTTGCCATGAAAGATGTCACTGCCGGGTTGGACTTTGCTAAATCAAAGCTCGCTAGCCAGGAGATTGACGGTAAAACCCACTGGTTTGCACAAACGCCGCCCACAATATTAAAACCGCCCGTTGTTCGTTTGCTCCCAAACTACGACGAATTTTTGATCGCCTACAAAGATCACAGCGCCTCGTTCGACCCATCAGTATTAAAAGGAATCAGTATTGGGACGCGCGATTTAGTACTCGCAAACCACATTGTTATCGTTGATGGCAAGGTTGTTGGCGGGTGGCGCCGCGAGTTAAAAGGCAAAAAGGTAATCATAGAGGTTCGTTTGTTGCGCGAATTGTCGGCGAGTGAGCAGCAGGCTTTAGAAGCTCAAGTTGAACGGTACGATGCTTTTGCTGGTCTTGCTGCGACGGTGATGTATCGTTAATAAAACCAATAGTGAGTGGACGCTAGCAAACCAGCGGTGCCTAAGGTATAATTCAACAGATACGGCACCTTGGCGGAGTGGTTACGCGAAGGTCTGCAAAACCTTTTACACCGGTTCAATTCCGGTAGGTGCCTCCAAGATTTTTATAGCATTGGGCGAGTGGTGGAACGGTAT
>DATLJN010000050.1:0-13446 GCA_035538835.1 Magnetospirillaceae bacterium | reverse complement strand
GTGTCATTCGCGCCCGGCGGTTAGAAACCGGTTTGGTTGTCGCGATTATCGCCACGCTAATGTTGACGATAGTGAGTATAACCATTTATAAAGTTGGCGGGTTTTATCGTTACGATCTCAGCCGGCCAGGCTACGAAAAGGAACGGGCAGAGCTTGCTACGTTCCCCGGTAGCATTAGCTTGGACACCACGAGTCCCCTTACAAGAAAAGCCGCAAGTGACTTTATTGGTGAGCTTGATAAGCACCGGCAGAACCTCGAAGCGTATAACACGTTTGGCAACGGCGGCCTAAGCGACGAAGACTTACAGCTTGTGCCGCCACCGACACCGTAACCTATTTTTTCTTATCAGTGGGGATTTTTGCTGCGATAATGCCTTCTTTTTTGAACGCACTGAGTAAGCGGCGGCGCAGGTCCCCGGTGACACTCCACTGGGCTGTCGGGTAAGTTTTACCGACAATTTTAACGTCGAGCGTCGAGGTCGTAAACGAATCGATACCCAAAAAATGGGGTTTGTCGATGATCCGTTCTTTCCATTTTTGCTCGTCTGCCATTTTGCTGCCGACTTCGTTAATAATAGCGGCCAATGCATCAACATCGGTGCTTGCCGTAACCTCAATAGTCAAGTTAATTTTTGCAAATCCCATTGTTTTATTGATGGCGTGGGTAATATTGCCGTTGGGAATGTAATGTACGCTGCCGTTGTTGTCGCGGACGATTGTCGAGCGCAAGGTGATTTGTTCAACGGTCCCACTGGCGTCGTCGATTTCGACAACGTCACCTACGCGATATTGGTTCTCTAAAATGATAAATAGCCCGCTCAAAAAGTCCTTAATAAGCGTCTGCGCGCCAAAACCAATAGCTACACCTAACACACTCGCGCCAGCAAGAACAGGGGTAAGATCGAGTCGTGGGAAGATCAGCTCGATAATGCTAAATCCGGCCACCGCCCAAATAAGCACACGCAGCATGGCGGTAAACATGGCAATTAAGGTGTCTTGGCGTTTTTTAATATCTTCTTCGGTGAGGTCGCCGTGATGTTTACGTCGCACCGTGCGCCTAACGACCCCGGCAACAAAAAAGCCTGCAACGTACCGGGCAATCCATGCACCGGCAAAGATCAAAATAACCATCCACCAATTAGCCGCAAACCACAGATGGATTATTTCGATAAAACCTTGGCCCGAATCGATCATATATCTGTTAGTATAGCAGGTGTGAGAATGTTTGCGAGCCTGGAGGACCAGGCATTAATTAATTGTTTAAACCAAGGTGGCGTGGTTATTATCCCCACCGACACCCTGTACGGAATTGTTGCGCGCGCCTCTGATAAACAGGCGGTTGAGCGTATCTACACATTGCGCGGCCGGGCACCCGAAAAGCCCTGCATTATTTTGGCTGCCGGGCCGTGGCAAATTACCGACACCCATCTGTGGACCGATGCCCACCGCGCAATCGCTGCCAAATATTGGCCAGGCGCGGTCAGTTTAGTGGCGCCCACAGCGACCACTCAAGAATATTTACACCGTGGCACCCACACGTTGGCATACCGCGTGCCAGCCGATTCCGATTTGCGCGCATTACTAACTAACACTGGTATGCTCGTCGCCCCCAGCGCTAACCCCGAATCATCGCCGCCCGCGACGACTTTGCAAGAAGCCCAAGCCTATTTTGGTGACCGAGTAGATGGATATGTAGACGGTGGAGCGTTCGGCGACCATGAACCGTCGACTTTGGTGACGCTGGTGGATGGGGCGGTGCGGGTTTTGCGGGAGGGGGCGGTGCGGGTTGAGGGGTAGGTATGAGACCTGTCTCGGTATATTTCGCACTTTATGCAGTTCTACAGCCTAAAAAGAACCACGCGCACTAAAAAACAGAGGACTCCGAGGCCTAATAATGTTATGGGCCACCGCATATTTTTGTTTTTCTTCCAATTAAGATAGAGGAAACTAATGATCGCTGCTGGCAGTAGGAAGAATGGAGCGATTACAATTCCCATACTAATCAAGATTATAAAAATATCTGAGAGCTGCCACCCGACTGCACTCCTGTTTATAAAAGCTAAGACGTAGATAAAGGTCACAACGATTATAGTCAATACGATCATCGTGGCGAATTGTCTGTTAGACAAAAGCTGTGGATGCTTGTTCATGCGGGGAGTATAACCAACGTTGCCTCAGTCTCCAAGTGGCATTAAATCAAGGTCGCAAAAGACACGGGGCGAACATTACATCACTGCAAGAGTAATAGTTGGCTGAAATAAATATTCCATAAAAATACTCATCTTCACCTTTCGTTCCAGATATTTTGCCCTTTTTGATCAAGTCCTTAATGACTAAATCACTATTAGTCTCCCCTTTTTTATAAAAGGTAAGGTCTATGAGTAATCGCGCGTCAGCCAACTTCTTATAACGCATTAGTCCTTCCTTTTCACCGGTCAATATAGCGTCGAAGTCCTCTTGGTTTTGGTTGATCAGCGGATAACGCTGAAATCCTTGGGCTGTGATCTCTTTTTCAAGCGCTTTAAGGTCGTTAAAAACATCCTTGGAAGCCGCAATCTTATAGCCAAAAGCATTACACGAGACCCTTGTCTGCAGACCGACTGAACCGTTCGTATTGCATTCTGCATCGTAGACACCACTTTGTACTTGACCACTAAGCTGAATCGAATCAATCAGACTTTGTATAGTCCTAGTAGTTTCGCTTCTGTTACCGGCATAAAAACTCCCAGAGAACAAGGGCCCGGACAACCAAGCCCCGAATAGACCAATTATAAAAGTCGCGACTAAAATAATTCTTAGTTTTTTGTTCGGGTTTGGTTTTGGAGTGCTTTTTTTCATCGTTTTAATTCTATACTATGTTCCTCAATTGAAGAACCCCCGCGCTGGTTTAGCGCGGGGGCTTGCTCTTTGGTTTGGTGCGTGCGCTAGCTACTTAGCAGAAGTTGCCTAAGTAATAACTGTCGAAATACATCTTGTCCTTTGTTGTTCGGATGGAACGAGAATTCACCTGTTGTAAAGTTGAGCCCGTTGAAGTAGTTTTCAGGCGAACACAACTCGTGACCCTTGAATGGCGAATCGGCCATATTTGGGTCAACGTACACGAAACGGTGAACCTGCTCGACATTGTTAGCGGACGCTACTGCGGCCACCAAGGCCGCGTTCAGCCTTGTTGTGATTTCTCGTGCAGCTTCCCTCTCTCCTGTGTCTAGGTACATGCAGCCTACACCGGTATATTCGGAAGGGTGAGGAATCATCATTGGATAGCCGATGACATATACCTTGGTACCGACCCCGATCCTTTGCTTTATCTCTGCCATTGCCTCGTTCAATTTGGCTGGCAGATCATACTGGATTCTACCTAGGATTGTAGGGTAGATTCCTGTAGTGTCGCACCCGCCTGACGGAGTGAAGGGCGGCCCGTTGAAAACGCAGGATTTGACAAAATCTTCAAATCCTATATTGTTGCCGCCGATCGTCACGGTCACGACGTCGGTTCCTGTTGAGATTGCACTAACCTGGGGTGGTTCGTTTGTGTTCTTGCTGTCGTTTTCGTCACTTGGCCATACGTTAACCACTTGATTTGTGGCAGCGCCCGAACAAGCTCGGAAGGCGAGCGTGATGTTCAACCCAGGAGTCGTACTCAATAGACGTGGATAGGATTTAAGGCTCCGATGGCACCGATTCTCCGGTGGTCCCGCAATATCCGTACCTGCCTCAAACCCCGGCACGCCCTCTCCCGACGAAAACGAATCCCCGAGCGCCACATAATTCAAACTTTGCGGCGCCGGTGAAATAATCGCTCCCCTCGGATAATCCATCCCCAACCCCGGCACCGTCACTGCGTATAGCTTGGTGACGGCTGGCTGACAGCTGCCGTACCAGCACTGAAATGTCGGAACGTACCAAGTGTTACGCCCAATTGCGAGGTCGGCGAAGGTGTGGTATCCGTAGCCGTTTACACTGTCGAATCCTAGCTCGTATGTACTGAGCTCAATTCCGCTGATACCGCTGTACGTTTTGAGTTGGATCGCCTTGTGCTGGCCGTCATACATGAGCCAGCGTTGCATCGCCACGTTGCCGTGCAGATCGACTTTGAACGCCTGGCTTACCAGTTCCGATCCCGGCGGCACTGCGGCCACCGATTCTAGAGCCGTTTCCTGGCCATTCGCGTCGACCATCAGCAGATGTGGGACGCCTTGTTTGACGATATGCGCCACGACCCCGCCGCTTGGCGTGGGTCGAACCGCTTCGATGTGACTGCAGGTGGTTAGCTCGTACTCCCAGGCAGTTTCTGTGGGGTCGATGGCCGTAAGCTTGCCGGCCATTTGACCTGAGCAGTTTGCCTGAGATGGTATAACGATTCGTCCACTCAGCGTTGCGTCTGCATATTCCGCGGAACCTAGGCCGAGCATATTGGTGATTGCTGTGCCGGCACCGAACTGTCCGTCGTAACCGACATATTGAACGCCTTGGGTTGTGCGAAGCACCAGGCCGCCGGTGTAGCTGGCAATGCCGCCATCTGTTAGGACAGCCGCCATACCAGTGTTGAGCACTACGTTTGGCGCGCCGTTCACTGGTTCTGGCGCCAGGCCGATCAACTTGTTCATGCCACTGCACGGCCAGATGCCGCTCGCCAGCACGTACAAGTTGCCGTTCGTGCCGACGACCATACCGCGAACTGTCACCATACAGCCGAATTCGTACGTCCAGCGAATTAAGCCGTTCTTAATTGCCTGGATGGTTGTGAAGCTGTTGGCGCTGTTCATGGCCACTGTAAATAACATGCCATCCGCGCCCACTGCGGCATTGCGCGCACAGGTGTTTGGGTACGACGGTGTGCTGGGTATGTCGTGAACGACCGTGCCGGTTGGGTCGATCCGTTTGGTAGCGATCGATCCGCCCGAACAGCCCAATGTTACGCCGCCGTCGGGTTGCGACAACGTGTAGCTCGGGCTGGGCATGTTTGTGAGTGTTACTGGCGAATACTGCGTCGGCGGTAAGCCATCGGCCAGGGCAGGATTGGTCGGTGCAACAATCAATGCACCTACCAACACCAAAGCCGCGAGCCCGCCGCGTGTTCTTTTACGCATGCTTCTCCTTGTTCAAGTTGTAAAAGGACTGAGGACCAAAGAGCGGCATTATTTATGCATAGGTTGCCTCGGGAGGCAAACGAGTTGGACAGAAGGGAGCACCCCTCCTCCTGACGGGGCTGTTCTTCCCGAATTTGAGTGAAGGCGCTTTTGCGCCGGAACGTACCCAGAAGGAGGAAGGGTGCTCCCTTCTACCACGCCACATGTGCGCTATACTTAAACAAAAGGTGGCTGCATTGGACAAATCCAAACTACATCACTGGCTTACCGTGCTTAAGCGAGTCAAAACCTGGCAGCTGCTTATTTTATTGGTGGCTTTTGCACTTATTGCGGCCTTTTTGATGCGCCAAAATAACCTGCGGATGGTCGAGCTGCGCCAAGCTGTCACCCAGGCCGACGCCGATCCAGCTGGCGATACTAAAATCGCGCTCATCAACCTGCAAAACTATGTCTCGGCCCACATGAACACCGATTTGGGTAGCGGTATTTACTTACAAGAGACCTACCAACGTGACTACACCGCGGCCGTGCAAGCGGCTGCAACCGCCACTAATCCCAATAGCCAGATTTACGCTCAGGTCGAGCTAGAATGTCGTCCGGTCTATCAACGCACGCACAGTTTTCCGGCTTACACCCAATGTGCTCACGACAAGCTTGCACAACTGGCGCCCGGCCAAGATGCGCTTTCTCGTCTAAAAACACCGCTCGTGGATTTGTATCACTACAATTTTGTTTCGCCGCTCATTAGCTTTGATGGTGCTGGTATTTTTGTACTATTCACCGGTGCTGTGGGCCTTGTAATCATTATGCGTTTGGTGGCATATTTAGCCTTAATACTCCTGTTACTGACACGCAGGTCTCGCATATAGTGCTTATGTTTGTTATTATCCTTGTTGACAAACACTTTACGCCCGGCGTATGGTAAAGTCACGTTAGCCAAGTAAAAGGAGGATTTCTAATCATGGCAGACTCAGCATATTCATTTACAAACTCGAAGGGCGTCCAGTACTACCTTCACTCAAAAATGGTCACACTTCGTGGCGGCAAGCAGCAACGCATTTTCTTTTTTGCCAAAGACGTTCGCCCAGCAGACGCAGTTATGGAGCTTCCAGAAGGTTACGAAGTTTCTGAAAACCTGCGCAATGGTTTCCCAACGCTCAAGAAGAGCGCTCCAAAAGTCTAGTTTTAGACTTGCCCCGCTCCCGTCCAAAATGCTAAGCTTAAAGCAAACAAAAAGGGAGCAATAAAAGGACTCCGGCTGTTAATTCGGCCGGGTCTTTTTATTTGGGGCTGGTCAGTGTTACTATGGGGCCAATGAAAGATTCAAAAGACATCGTGGTCGTAAATGACCTGACAAAAGTATATGGCGACAAAAAGGCAGTAGACGGTATTTCGTTCAGTGTAAAAAAGGGCGAAATTTTTGGTATTTTAGGGCCAAACGGTGCCGGTAAAACTACCACGCTCGAAATGATCGAAACACTGCGGCCGATTGATGGTGGTGCGGCAATTCTCGACGGCATAGACGTCGCTACCGAGCCGCAGAAAATCAAAAAGATTATTGGCGTACAGCCGCAAAGCCCGGCTTTTCAGGACAAAACAAAGCTCACCGAAATTATCGAGTTATTTGCGGCAGCTTATGGCGAGAAGGTTGACCCCAAAGAGTTCTTAGCGGATGTTAATCTGACCGAAAAAGCAAATAGTTACGTCGAACAGCTCAGCGGCGGTCAAAAACAACGGCTCAGTATTGCTGCCGCATTGGTGCACCGCCCGCGGGTATTTTTTATGGATGAACCAACCACTGGTTTGGACCCACAAGCCCGCCGCAATCTGTGGGACTTAATTAAACAGGTGCGCGATAAAGGCATCACCGTTATTTTAACCACTCACTATCTCGAAGAAGCCGAAATGTTATGCGACCGCGTTGCCATTATGGATAGCGGCAAAATTATCGCTATGGACACGCCAAAGGCACTCGTTAAAGAGTTACTCGGCCGCGGATTCAAAAAAGCTCAACATGTTGAGCAGGCAAACCTCGAAGATGTGTTTATCGATCTTACCGGAAAGGCCTTAAGGGATTAACATGAAACGTAAGTTTTTTACCGTTTGGATCTTTGCAAAACTCAATACCCGCCGCTACTTCCGTGACGGCATTGCTATCTTCTTTACCGTGCTCTTCCCGCTGATCTTTTTATTTATTTTTGGCGGGATCTTTGGCAAGGGCGGGGAAGTTTCGTTCCGTGTGGCGCTGATTAACCAATCGAGCACACCAATTGCTGCGAGCTTTGTTGAGCAGTCTAAAACCCAGACAAAACTCTTTAAAATCGACGATTCCAACACGCTTGACAAAGCTAAAGAAAAGATGAACCGGGGGGAGCTTGACGCCGCAATTGTGTTGCCGCAAGACTTTGGCGTGCTCAAAGATGGTGCGCAAAACCCAACAGGCGTGGCCGAAATTTACTACACGCAGAACAACCAGCAAGCTGCGCAAACACTAGTTCCAGTTATGCAAGCGTCGCTCATGTCGATTAACGCTCAGTTTGTGCAAACGCAGTTGCCATTTACGGTAAGCGCGCTGCAAACGAACGATAAGGGCCTCAGTTCGTTCGACTATACATTTTCGGGATTACTCGGCTTTAGCTTGCTCGGGCTTGGTATTTTTGGACCGATCAACGTGTTCCCAGAACTTAAAAAACAAGGGATTTTACGCCGCTACAGTACCACGCCAATTCGGGTGTGGCAGTATTTTGTCGCTAACATGTTATCGCAAGTGGTGATTGGGCTGTTTACGATGGTCATTATGTTCACTGTGGCGATTTTGGTATTCAAACTTAATCTGATAGGTAATATTTTTGAGTTGGCAGTGTTTATTGCTCTGGGCATTATTACATTGTTGGGAATCGGTCTCGCTGTTGGTGGTTGGGCGCGGAATGAACGCCAAGCGGCGCCAATTGGCAACTTAGTAACATTTCCCATGATGTTCCTCAGTGGCACCTTCTTCCCACGCTTCTTAATGCCGGATTGGTTGCAGCAAGTTTCGACATTTATTCCGCTCACCCCAATCATTGACGGTGTACGTCTTATTGCTACCGAAGGTAAGCATTTTATCGACATCCTGCCGCAGCTGGGCATTATGGGCCTGTGGATTGTGGTGATTTATTTTATCGCCTTTAAAGTCTTCCGCTGGGAGTAGTATACTGGGGATATGAAAGCAGCGTTTAAAGCGTGGCTCCCCTTGGCGGTTCTTGCGACCCTTATGGCCGGTATTATCTGTTTAGTGACGCACCAAACTTTGCGTCAATCGGCAAACGATCCCCAGGTGCAAATGGCTGAGGACTGGGTTGATCAGATTGTTGGCGGCACCGACCCAAATCGTCTTAACCTCGGACCATTTATTGACCCTGCGCGTAGCCTGTCGCCATTCGGGATTGTGTATAACCAAGATGGCAATATTATCGCCAGTTCGGTATCTGCGCCAAGCACCATGACGCAACCGAGTGGTGTGTTTGATACCGTTGACGCAGCGGCGGCTAAACAAGCGACATACACCTGGCAACCAGCGAGCGGTGAACGGTATGCTGTGGTGCTCAAGCGCGCATCGCTCCAAGATAAATCATATTATGTGTTGGCTGGCCGCAACCTCAAACAAGTTGAATCTCGCGCGATGCGCTTGATATGGCAGATAGCCGCTGGTTGGGCTATAACCCTTGTCGCAATTGCGGTTACGCAAAATCTGCATCTCGTGGGGCACCTTGTGCGCCGAAAGAATATTCGCTAATCTGTTATAATTGGTACAATGACCAACAGTCTGTCTTTTATTAGGGCGCTCGCCGAAGAGTATGCGCGTAAGTACAACCCCAATAAGGTTGCACCGTTTCCGTATCAAAATATTCTCAAGGAGCATAAGGATCTCGAGATTCACCACACTGACCTCGATGACCCTGGGCTTTCTGGCGCGTCGTTGTTTAAAGACGACATGGTTACTATCGTCATTAATAATACAAAGCCCGATCGCCGTCAGCACTTTACCTTAGCACACGAGCTAGGTCATTATTTTTTGCACAAAGATATTCTACAAGACCAAAAAGCAATTTTAGACGGTGACGCCTGGTTGGATGGCCCGAATGTCCTGTATCGACTCGACACCGCGCAGCGCACGCAGGTTGAAACCGAGGCCAATAATTTTGCGGCGAGCCTGCTTATGCCTGCTGATTTGGTGAAGCACGGTTGGCAGATAACCAAGGACGTGCAAGAACTAGCCGATATCTTCCAAGTGTCAACGGTAGCAATGAGCGTACGTTTAACGAAACTCGGGTTGGTAAAATAATGGTGAAGAAGAACGACTCACACCCTGTCGTTTTTGGGGAACAGCCAACCGCCGCTAAAATTTCACATCTCTATAGCACTATAACGCAGCGCAATCAGCCACCCGAAGCGCCCCAAAAAGGCATCGACGAAGAACTGGTCCGCCGCCAACGTCTCGACAACGACGATGCTGAACAAAATATTAAGCTTAAACGTATTGTCCTCGACCGGCTGTTCTGGTTTTTAGGCATCGAAACTGCGGCCGTCTTTTTATGCACACTGTTACAAGCAACAAATTGGTTCGGTTTTAAGCTGGATGAGTGGAGCTTTAATATCCTCGTTACCGCTACTATCGCTCAAATTGCCGGGATGTTGCTGGTTGCTGTGCGATATTTATTCCCTACAAAAAAGGATACGTGATGGAGCACGTTGTCGATCTCCATATTCATTCGCATTTTTCGCGTGCCACGAGCCGGGACTGCAACTTTGAGCAGCTTTATCATTGGGGCAAAATGAAGGGGATCCATGTTATTGGCACCGGTGATTTTACACATCCAGAATGGTTCGCCGAGATGCGCGACAAGTTGGAGGCAGCCGAACCTGGTTTGTTCCGGCTCAAGCCTGAACTTGCTATGGAAGTTGATAAAACATTGCCAGCCAGTGTGCGCAACAATCCCATCCGTTTTGTACCAACATCCGAAATAGCCACCATTTATAAAAAAGGCGACAAAGTCCGTAAATTACACCAACTTCTTGTGGCGCCAAGCTTTGAGACGGTGAGCGCGATTAACGCACGGCTCGATCGTATCGGTAACCTTAAGGCCGACGGCCGTCCGATTTTAGGACTCGACAGCAAAGAGTTATTACGTATAACACTTGAGTCTGACCCCGAGGCATTTTACATCCCGGCACATATTTGGACACCGTGGTTTGGATTGTTCGGCAGTAAATCCGGCTTTGACAGTATCGAAGAATGTTACGATGAACTCGCGCCGCATATTCGCGCAATCGAAACAGGCCTCAGCAGCGACCCGGCTATGAATTGGCGCGTCAAAAATCTCGACGGCTTGGCGATCACATCTAACTCAGATGCCCATTCGCCACAAAAACTCGGCCGCGAAGCAACGCTGGTGCGCGCTGATGTAACCTTTGCAGATATTATGGGCGCCTATAAAACCAACGATCAACGGCTTGTTGGCACCATTGAATTTTTCCCCGAAGAAGGCAAGTATCACGCCGACGGCCATCGTGCCTGCAACGTGCGACTGACGCCCGAAGAGACAAAAAACTACGGTGGTATCTGTCCGATATGCGTGAAACCAGTCGTTGTTGGGGTCGAAAACCGGCTCGGCGAACTTGCCGAACGGCCAGTCGGCGCTCACATTCCCAGTAAAAAAGTCGAATATATTATTCCCTTGGCCGAAATTTTGGCTGAACTTAAGGGTGTATCAAGCACGAGCGGTAAGGCTGTCCAGGCCGAATATCACGATGTGCTTGGCCGTTTGGGCGACGAATTTAGCGTACTACGCACTGTCCCAACACAGGCAATGACCGAAGCAGGGTTCCCGCTGCTGGCCCGAGCTATTGAACGCCTGCGCGCGGGCAATGTCGTGCGCGAACCAGGCTACGACGGCGTATACGGCACGATTAAAGTTTTTAAAGACACCGCCGAACGTTTGCAAACGATGGACCAGATGGCGCTCTTGTAAAAAATAATTAATCATTGTTTACTACACAGTGACCATACGTTGAATTGGAGGTGACCCGTGGCGCAGGCCAGGGTTACAATTTGGTATCAGGTGTTGCCGGCGAATGTGCAGGCGGGTAGTAACGCTGAGCTGCGAAGGCTTGTTGCAAGCTTGATCGCGCATTACCGGGATAATTTCCTGGGACTTGTGGCAGAAGCAAGCAAAATTGAGGACCGAGTTAAGGCCCTCGACGTCAAGGCCGTGGCCTCAGATGAGCTTAACTACAACCCGCACGGCCCCCGCCTGTGGGTTGAGCTTGAACTCCCGACTACCGTTGCTGGGCGGCCAGAAGTTGTGGGCGTCAAGCACAAAGCTTTCTTGACACGCTGGCTCGAACACGACGCCCCGGACGTTGGCAGGGGGGAGGTCCTCAACAACGAAGTTGGTGACGCTGAAATCGGCATGGCCATGTCCTTCGCAATGGTCCACCAAACAGTCGCTACCACCTAGGCAACATGCCCCCAGAATGCGCAAAGAAGCGCCTCCACTGGGGGCGCTTCAATTTGTGTATAGTTAAGATATGGAAATAAATGCCGAACAACGCCGTGCGGTCGAAGCGCAGGATGGCCCCGTTGCTATTATCGCTGGCCCAGGCACTGGCAAAACAAAAACGCTTGTTGAGCGCCTGCACTTTTTAATAGCTAAAGGCGTTCCGGCTTCGCAACTTTTGGCGCTGACCTTCACTAAAAAATCTGCGGGCGAGATGACGGCACGATTTGGTAACGCTAAGGTTACGCCGCATATCTCGACATTTCATGCGCTTTGTTTTGAGTTGCTTAGTCAAAAACGGGGTCAGGTACCGCGGTTTATTACCGATTCGGCGCGGTTCTCCCTGCTCAAGAGTCTCGCAAAACCCGTCGAATTTAAGGGGAGGACCGTGCGTGAACTTGGCTTGCTTATCTCGCGCGCCAAAAATGGTGCCGAAGACAGCCCCAACCTTACCCGGTTAGCAAGCGACTACAACTCAGCTTTGGCTGCTCTTGGTTTGAGCGACTTCGACGACTTGCTATTACAAACCCGTGATCTTCTTGTGCACGACACGGCGTGGCGGACACTTTTGCAGGCTCGTTTTAGTCATATATTGATTGATGAATTCCAGGACACAAACGCCCTCCAATACGAGTTGCTGCAGTTGTTGCGCGGTTCAGACAACTTGTTTGTTATTGGCGACCCGTTACAGTCAATTTATGGCTTCCGCGGCGCGGCCGGGGACATATTTGGTACGTTTATGCGTGATTTTCCGCAGGCACTTACCCTTACGCTTCGCACAAATTATCGCTCCGCTAAAACAGTGGTGCACCTTGCAAATGCGGTGTATCCAGAAGCCCCAGCGTTAGTCGCGCACAGTCAGGCCACGGGCGAGGTGAGTACTACCGAAGTGTTAAACGAATATAGCGAGGCAGCCTGGATTTTAAGAGAAATCCAACAGGCCATTGGCGGCAGCGATTTGCTACACGCCGTCAGCACCGACCACCGCGATGAGCAGCTTGGGCTCGCTGATATAGCGGTCGTGTATCGTAATCGCACCGCGGCACGAGTGTTGCAGAAACAGCTTGAGTCGTCGGGTATTCCGTTTCAGGTCGTCGGTGACGGTTCGCCGTATGAAACGCCGGCAGTACAAACGATTATTCAACTTTTTGCCCAAGCCAGCGACCCAGAACGCAAAGCGATCATTAAAGATCTGACTTCATTACAGATTGAAGCGGTTACTGAACAAATCGACCCTACGACTCCCCCGCATGACGCTGCAGTAAAGTTGGTCGGGCGTTTTGGCTTTGAACTGACTGGCACGTTCCAACAATTTTTGGGAGTATTGGTGCGGTTCAAGACTGTTAACGAAGCGACCGCATATTTTGATGATATTGCCACCCAAGGTTTTTATGATGCGCGCGCTGACGCCGTGACATTGCTCACCATTCACGCTGCAAAGGGCCTCGAATTTGCCAGAGTGTTTTTAGTTGGCGCCGAAGACGGTATTTTGCCGAACCACAAAGGTGAGTTGGCTGAAGAAAAGCGCCTTTTTTATGTGGCGGTAACGCGAGCTAAGCAGCGGTTAGACATTACGTATACTCGTTCGCGGGGCGGGAAATCTGCTGCTATATCGCCGTTTATAATAAGTATCGACGAATCAATTTTGCCACGCCACCGCGATCCGGCGCTAGAATCTGATATGCGCCGTGCGCATAAACGCTATGCAAAACGATCCCAGACAGCATTGTTTTAAGTTTGACAAATGAACGTAACGAGCGTATGGTTTGTTTTGTAGGTATTGTTACACGCCTCAATTTGATCCACGCTCTAAGGCC
>DATLJN010000049.1:0-3272 GCA_035538835.1 Magnetospirillaceae bacterium | reverse complement strand
AACCCATTGCTTAAAGAGCCGTTACATCTAGAGCATGTCAAAAAGCTACAGCTTGGGCACTGGGGCACGGCTCCCGGCCAAAACTTTATATATGTGCATCTTAACCGGGTTATTAAAGAGCACGACCTCAATATGGTTTATGTGTCCGGCCCGGGTCACGGCGGCCCGGCATTGGTAAGCAATGTGTACTTAGAGGGTACATTTACGGAGTGTTATCCTACGGTGCCACAAAACGAAGCGGGACTTAAAAAGCTATTTAAAATATCCTCTTTCCCGGGAGGCCTGTCCAGCCACGTTTCCCCGCAAATACCCGGTTCAATTCATGAAGGCGGTGAACTTGGCTATAGCTTGAGCCATGCCTTTGGCGCGGTTTTCGATAATCCCGATCTTATTACCGCCTGTGTTGTTGGTGACGGCGAGGCCGAAACCGGACCGCTGGCAACCGCTTGGCATTCTAATAAGTTTATTAACCCCAAAACAGACGGCGTAGTGCTGCCTATTCTGCACCTCAACGGCTATAAAATCAGCAACCCTACCATTCTGGCCCGCATCGAACATGAAGAACTGGAGCAATTGTTCCGCGGCTACGGCTGGACGCCATATTTCGTAGAAGGTGACGACCCAATGCAAATGCATCAGCTTATGGCGGCAAAACTCGATGAGGTAATTGGCGAGATTAAACGCATCCAGAGCAACGCCCGGGATAACGGTGACACCACCCGTCCGCGCTGGCCCATGATTATACTCACCTCACCAAAAGGTTGGACGGGGCCAAAAACAGTCGATGGTAAACAGGTAGAGGACAATTTTCGTTCACACCAAGTACCCCTGGCAGTCGATGCCGCTCATCCGGATAATGTGGCGGCTCTGGAAGCGTGGCTCAAAAGCTACAAGCCGGAAGAACTCTTTGACCAAAACGGTACACTACTGCCAGAATTTGCCGCCCTGGCGCCAACCGGCAAGCGACGAATGGGTGCAAACCTTCACGCCAACGGCGGCAGCTTCTTGCGCGAGTTAGAATTGCCAGATTTCCGCGATTATGCCGTTACGGTCGAACACCGAAGCATCTCTAACGAGGGCAATGTCCATGCGCTTGGGCCATACCTGCGTGATGTGGTCAAACAGAACGAGGAGCATCATAACTTTAGGATATTCGGGCCGGACGAACTTGTTTCTAACCGGCTGGAGGCGGTCTTTGAAGCTACAAATAGGCAGTGGTCGGCACGCCTAAAACCAACCGACGAGTTCCTGGCAACCACCGGATCGATACTCGACTCCATGCTCAGTGAACACCAGGCCCAGGGGTGGCTAGAAGGCTACTTACTGACCGGGCGGCACGGCATCTTCCATAGCTATGAGGCGTTCATCCGCATTGTCGATTCAATGGTCAACCAGCACGCCAAATGGATCAAAATGTGCAGCGAACTACCGTGGCGGCACCAAATTGCATCACTCAATTACTTGCTGACATCGCATGTATGGCGGCAAGACCACAATGGTTTTACTCATCAAGACCCTGGCTTTATTGACCACTTACTCAACAAGAAAGCGGCGGTTGTACGTATTTATTTGCCCCCAGACGCAAACTGCCTGTTGTCCACTATGGATCACTGTTTGAAGAGCCGCAATTACATCAACCTGACCATTACCGGCAAACACGATAGTCCGCAGTGGCTGTCCATGAATGAGGCCATCGACCACTGTACCAAGGGAGTTGGTGTGTGGGATTGGGCTAGCAATGATCAAGGCGGTGAGCCCGATGTAGTCATGGCCTGCGCCGGCGACGTGCCAACGCTAGAAACTTTGGCCGCCGTATCTATCCTGCGCGAGCATCTGCCGCACTTAAAAATTCGCGTCATAAACGTAGTCGATCTTATGCGGCTTCAGCCTGACACCGAACATCCTCATGGACTAAGTAATATGGAGTACGATACGCTATTTACCAAGAACAAACAGATTATCTTTGCCTTTCACGGCTACCCGTGGGTTATCCATCGCCTTACATATCGCCGCGCCAACCGTAACCTGCATGTGCGAGGTTACAAGGAGGAAGGCACAATTACTACCGCCTTTGACATGACTGTGCGCAACGACATGGATCGTTTTCGTTTAGTTATTGACGCTATCGACTACGCCGGCATTTCCGGTACAGAGGCCTTGGCGCTAAAACAACTCATGCAGAAAAAACTAATCGAGCACAGCGAATACATCAAGATACACGGCATCGACATGCCAGAGATTCGTGATTGGCAGTGGAGTATATCTGCAACGATGCCAGAGGATTGAAGCTGATCAATTTGTTACGGCCGAAGCGTTCCAGCAAACACCTGCCAAGCTAGCGCACTCTTAGCAAGTAAGCTCAAAATTATGTACATACGTTCACCATATAAGTAGTCGCGCCACTTGCCAATCTTTTTGTACTGCAAAATCATGTTGGCTGCAAAGCAGTTGAAAAACAGGAAAATGCTGCCGTAAATGTAGTACACAAATGTGGGGATTTCTCCAGAACCGTAAGCGTTGCCCGCCCAAAAATAAATACCGATCACCGCCCAGGGCAATATCCCAGCCAGTGCGCCGACATTGTAGGCTAGCCAACTCACTTTTTCGCGTCCTTGATTGTACAGTTCCATAGCCAAACCCATGAGGTTCATGATTGCAGTTAAGCCGAAAATCATAACCAGCGAGCCAAGATCGTAGATGCCGGATAATAAGGCAATGGCTACCATCATGGTACTGGCACTGAAAGCGTATTCTATCCACCGCACTTTGTTAATCCCAAGTTTGAGGTTGGCTTCGTAGCGTTTACGATACACCGTTGCCACAACCAGATGAGCAATCGCGCTCAATAAAAAGAATGCCACTATGAGATATGCCAGATTCACATCAAAGGCTGTATGTGCAGTTGACTCCAAAACTGGATTTTCTTTCGTAGACTCCGGCCTAAGCGTTAAATAATTAACGGTGACACCCCACACTCCACGATCTGGGTCGCTCAACAGCCAAACCAGCAGAGCTTGCAGGGTGTGGAGTCCAGCCATAATCAGGTTGAATTTTCTTAGTCCTTTTAGCATCTTCATTTCCACCCTTATTGTCAAAATAATACATCTTCAGCATAAGCGGAATGTGTATGCTTAGCAATGTAAGCAAAAGATTATCATTAAACACTGTGCATTACCTCAAGTGGCTATTGGACTACCGCAAGCTTGCACATTTTTATAACGAGCCAGCTAAATACCGGCAGTATAACAACCGCGCTTATAGCGCCGGGCATG
>DATLJN010000048.1:0-4358 GCA_035538835.1 Magnetospirillaceae bacterium | reverse complement strand
GTAGGCTATGCCGACAAACGGCACGTGGTTGACAGTCGAAAGCAACAGCGAATGAAACCGCATGCCAACAAACACATCACACTGTTTTACTAGTGAACTAATGGTGTCGATTGTTGCTTGCTCGATAAAATGGTGGTTGGGGTATGTGGCGAGTATGTCGTCAAATATTTTGTGCATGAATAGTCGGTCATTACGGGGGTTGTGGTCGTGCTGGAATGGCACAAACACAACATAGCTTCCTTCTTCCAGACGGTTTTTGACGAACTGGCGAATGGTTGTGATATATGCTTTACGATCAACCCAGTCCGGAATATCAGAAAGCACATTAATACCAATGACGGTGCCGGTTTTTTTTGCGGCTGGTGGCAATGGTGCTTTATGCCAAGGTTTTCGCCAAATTTGGTTCAAGAATAAGCCATCGGTTGTATCGTAGAGTTTTGTATCGGGCAGTTTAAGAGTGTCGCGCGCAAATACATACGATTCGTGGTCGCGCAGCAGGCTATAAGTGGCCGGCGCGAGGCTGTGTTTAGTGATAAAACGGCCGAGGCTAGTTTTAAGTGAGCCGATCCCGATATGGAGATGATAAATCCGGGCGCCTAAAAGTCGGGCGAGCACATTAAATATCATCAACCGTTGGATGACGCTGTATTTTGACCGACCGGTCGAGGCGTATAATTCTTTATAAATTGTACCGCCGCCGTACACTACGCAGTCTACTTCACGCATAATGCGAATATAGGTTGCAATTGATGTCTTATACGTTTCGAGCATATGTAAATCGGGATATTTTTGGCGGATTGGCTGAGGTACTAAGTTTGGGTCATTTACATTGACGTAAATGTTTGTGTAGCTAAGACTTTTGAGGTAT
The DNA here is from genome assembly GCA_035538835.1 of Magnetospirillaceae bacterium. GTDB lineage: Bacteria > Patescibacteriota > Saccharimonadia > Saccharimonadales > EFPC-124 > EFPC-124. The sequence continues at coordinate 3,490 of DATLJN010000048.1, read as the reverse complement.
TCGAGGTAGTTCCACATAAGCACATCGTCGCCAAGATTAGTGTGACCATAGCTACCCAAGAGCAGCACGCTTTTTTGCTTGGTCATGCCGTATCCATTTGGCTGTATACGTCGAGTGTTCGGGTGCCGATTGATGGCCATATCTGCTGAGCCTTGAGCTCTCGGGAAATTATTTGGTATGTGGTAGGCGCGTTAAAAAAGGCGGTCAGTTTTGTAGCCAGCGCTTGTGGTGTCCGTTCAAATAACAGCTCGGGAGTGGTTGCAAACACCTCTTTAAACGCGGCGCTAGCGAGGAAAGGTTTTTCGTAGCCGATCGCAATCGACATGGGCCCGGAGCTTGCCAGTGCGGTTGTATACGGCGATAGTGATACGTCCGCGGCGCTGTAGTATTGGCGTATGTCGTTTTCAGGGATAAATCCTACCCAGCGGTATTGGCTGGACGGGATACTTTTTTTGGCCTTTTGTTGGAGTCTGGCATATTCGGCTTGGTAGCGGGCATCGTTATGGAGCTTGGGGTGCGGCCCAGCGCCCAGGAGCAAAAAAGCGTCTTTATCGGTTTTGGCATACAGGGCAAAACCTTCTATAAGCAGATCAATCCCTTTGTACCCTGTAGCGTATCCCATAAAAAGTGCCACATGGGCATTAGGCGGTAACGCAAGTCTTTTACGCGTGATTTTGGTGGGTAATGGTTTGAGGTCTTCTATGCCGTGCGGGACAACACTCACTTTTTGTGATGGAATGCCGTAATGTCTCACCAAAATATCTTTAAAATATTGGTCGTGCACAATAATGTGTTTGGCCCAGCGCGCCAGCGGTCCATAAATAATATGGAACGCGGCTTTTACCAGGGGAACCGGCAGATTTGCATTATTTTCGCGGACAAATTGTGTATCTATCGTTGTAGGATCCACAACTCCATGCAGAGTCACGACGGTTTTTTTGCGCCACGCAAACACCAACCATTGTAGTAAATATGCGGTGCTTATTCCTCCAAATAGCGCAAGCTCTTGCTGGATATGAATAATATCTGGTCGCAGCTTTTTTAGCTGCTTGTGGAGTTGTACCATACCCCCGTTAGTGCGGCTAAAACAGCGATATATGGTTGCGCCGTCTTCGGTGTACGACTCTGGCTGGCCTTGTATGTCGCAAAGCACAGACACGTCATGCCCCTGCCCTACCATGCTTGCGACCAGATTTTTACTATATGATATAACCCCGCTGCCTTCGACGTGTTTTGCGCCCCGCGGTGGATAGAGCGTTATATGGGCAATCTTCATGCTTCTTCTTGATGCTCGTCTTTAATAATGTATAAGGGGCGGTTCATGACTTCATCGTGGATACGGGCGATGTACAAGGCGACAAAACCCAAACATACCAAAATGACGCCCACTAAAAACATAATGATGATTGCCAGCAGCGCCGTTCCTCGAATTTGCAATTGCATGGGGTCGTGCAGGATAAATTTTTCGATGCCAACAAATGTTCCTAATATCGTCGAAAATAATAGTATAAGCCACCCAAGGTAGCTGGCTATTTTGAGCGGCAGCAAACTATATGCTGTGACGGTGTTGGTCGCCAGCGAGAAAAGCTTGCTATATGTGTAGCCCGGTTTGCCGTGCTTTCGCGGAGACCCGACGAAATTAACGTAACAACGCGTAAAACCGGTCCAGTCAATCAGGCCGCGCGCCAAACGGTTACGTTCGGTAAACGCGCCAAACGCGTCCATAACTTTGCGGTCGATGAGCCTAAAGTCAGTGGCGTTTGGCGTGATTTCGGCCGAGGTAAAGCGCCGCAAAATGGCATAGAATGCCCGCGAGGTGAATCGTTTAAGCCAGCTTTCGTGTTTGCTGTATTGCCGCACCCCTACCACAATCTCAACACCTTTTTGCCACTGTTTTATAAGGCGCGGCAATAGCTTTGGTGGGTGTTGTAAATCGGCATCCATAATAATCGCGGCGTCGCCTTTGGCGGCATGAATGCCGGCTGATGTGGCGCTCTCTTTACCAAAATTGCGGGCAAGTTCTATGGTGTGGACGCGTGTATCGCGTTTTCCGAGGTCTTTAAGAATGTCCACGGAGTTATCGCGGCTGCCGTCATCGACAAAAATAATCTCAAATCTAAAAGGCAGATTTTCGATAACCGTAGCGACCTTTTGGTAAAGTAGCGGCAGGTTTCGTGCTTCGTTATATGCCGGAACGATGACTGATATGAGTTGCTGCTGAGTCATGGTGTGCCTCGCGCTTAGTCGTGCTTATGGTATAAAGACCGAACAATATCAACGTCCAAATGCTTCCCCAAAACATGCTGTCAGCAATTGCTTGCACGTCGTTATGGCGCACGAGTAGTAGCATAAGTGTGACAACAAAACCCATTATACCAACAAACACGACACCATGCCGACGTAGGCTTAAAAAATACGTCATAGCTAGATTGGCGACCGAAACGATAAGCAAAGCAAACGCAAGGAGCGGCAGGCTCGCTGCTTCATCGGTATACCCTTTGCCCATAAGGATTGTCACCACTGCTTGTGGGGCGATAGCGCATACGGCGGCAACGATCCCTCCAAGGCCCACCGTAAGGGCGAGTGATTTTAGGAACATTGCCCGATTTTGAGCATGTGTTTTTTGCAACGATATCTTGGTGAGTAACACTTGACTCACTGGCACTGTCAGAAAGAAAATAATACGCGCCACGGTTGCAATGGCTGCATACAGGCCAGCGGTGTGTGCGTCAAAAAAATACTTTGCCGCAATTACGTCGATGCTCATAAGCAGGGCTATAGAAAGCGACCCAACAAAAACAGCGGCGCTATAGGTAAGTTCGGGCACAATAACGTGCGGCTCGAGTTTGCTCCAATAATTGAGGTGCTCTGGACGAGCAAAACCCATGTTGCCTACTTTGTAAGCGATATAAGCCAAGGCCGCCAGTTGTGCGGCGATGATCCCCAGTATGGCGCCAACGGTGCCTAACCCAGTGACAACTAGTGCTGCCGAAAGGAGGATTTTTGCGGCAGAACCGATAACCGCCGCCCATGACGCTTCGGCAAATTTGTGTTTGCCCCGGGCATATCCGCCACGCAGGGCGAGCGGCACGCTCACAACTAGTGCTAGCCCCAGGCCTACAAAAGGTAACATTGAATCGAAATGTAGCAGGTCGCGCAGCAGAGGGGCGCATAGTAATGTCAGGATCAAAAGCCCGCAGGCGGCCCAGGTTGCCCACCGTTCAAGCTCGAACACAACGCGGTTAGCTTTTGTGGCATCATGATAGTTAGTAACAACGTGCACCGTCACCATGCTGACGACATTCAAAAAAATAGTGAGCTGCAAAAAGATCGACACGAGCACCTGCACTTCACCAAAAGCAGCCGGGGGTAACAAGCGGCTCAATAGCGGATAGTACGCATAATTAAGCACCCCCACCCCCACCGATCCAATTAAGAATACTAGGTTGTGTTTTAAAAATGCACTCTGCTGGATACTTTGCAGGATAGG
>DATLJN010000047.1:0-7505 GCA_035538835.1 Magnetospirillaceae bacterium | reverse complement strand
AGCACTTCTGGCGTTTGTAAATCGTTTTGCAATTCTTGTTTAATAACCCGTTTCGTTTCAAGGATTGCAAGGCTATCAACTTCGCCACCATCAAATGTCTGGAACCGTAAGTCAGCAAATGCCTGTAGTGACTGGCGACGGTGGCGAGCGGCTTCGAGCCCGCCAATCGTAAAGTTCGCCTGTGTGCGGTAATGACTTTGCAAAAGCAGCATCCGTACATCAAGCGCGTCAAATCCCTGCACGGCAAGTTGGTGCAGCAAAACGCCATTACCAAGACTCTTAGAAATCTTTGCACCGTCAACCATAATGTGGTTGTTATGCAGCCAAACCCGGGCGAATTGTTTGCCGGTTGCCGTTTCGGACTGTGCAATTTCATTAACATGGTGTACGGGTAAATGATCAATGCCGCCGGTGTGAATGTCGAGGGTGTCGCCCAAATATTTGAGCGCCATTGCCGAACATTCAATATGCCAGCCCGGGAAACCCTTGCCCCACGGGCTATCCCATTCCATATCGCGGCGCTGGCCGGCCGGTGTGAATTTCCAGAGTGCAAAGTCAGTGGGGTGGCGCTTTTGAGCGTTTACTGTAACTCGTGCGCCAGCCTTTAAGTTTTTAACATCGAGTTGAGCCAGAGCGCCATAGTGCGGTGATTTTGATGTGTCAAAATACACACCGTCATCAATAATATAGGTGACACCTTTTTTTTCGAGGCGCTCAACGAGGGCGATTTGCTCGGCGATGTGGTCGGTTGCCCGGATAGTATGCGTCGGTTCAAGTATATTCAGCGCCTTGAGGCCTGCGACAAAATCGTCCATATAAAACTGCGCGATATCCCAGGCGCTTTTGCCTTCGCGTCTCGCGCCTTTTTCGAGCTTGTCATCGCCTTCGTCGGCATCGCTCGTAAGGTGGCCGACATCGGTGATATTCATAACCCAATTAACAGCGTAGCCCTGCTCTTGCAGTACCCGCACAAGCGTGTCCCAGCGAACATAGGCGCTGTAATTGCCGACATGTTGATAGTCATAAACTGTGGGGCCGCAGGTATATAACATGACTTCGTTGCTGTGTTGCGGGGTAAATTGTTCGAGTTTGCGAGTGAGGCTATTGTAGAGTTGCATGTAGAAGCTCCGTTACTGTATATAGTAGCAGCAAGTAACTAGCTTTAACATGAGCGGCGAGCGGTCATGATTTGTACTCTCGCAAAGTTTTATCAACGGCGCCGATGAGTTCGTGTTTTACTTCTTCGTAATTATCGCTATAGGTGCGAAAGCCGGCAACATAGGGGTGACCGCCACCGCCAAAAAACTTAGCGATAGTTTCGGCAACTTTAAAGCCAGGATTGGCGCGGATTTTACCAGTGATTTTGCCGTCCGGATACGTTTTAACGCAGATAGCGACTTTTACGTCATCAACTAACCGCATTTCATCAATGACAAGCATACTTGGATTGTATTTAGAGCTAAATTTTGTAATTTCGTCCCAAGGAATGTGTACTAATGCGAGTTGGCCGTCGGCGAAATATTCGATGCGTTTAATGAGGTCGCCTTTGTAGGCTAAAATCTCCGGTGCCTTTTTCATGAATTCGCGGCGACGGTTATCTATTTCGGCCAGGCTCGCGCCGCCATCAACAAGTGCAGCAACGACGCGGATGCTGTCGCTTGTGGTGTTTTCGGTGATCAGGCCCAGCGAGTCGGCCATAATAGAGATAGCAAGGTTCTCGCAGGCCTGCGGGTTGACCGCCCATTTGCTGGCAACCGCCCAATCGTATATAAGCTCGCCAGTGGCAACTTTTTTGGCGTTGGTCACGGCGACGTGCTCGAACGGAATCGTGCCTTCGGTGGTATGGTGATCAATCACAATGCCTGGGTGTGCAGTGAGTTGCGCCATATTTGGCGGTGTTAACGCCCGTTCAAGTAGCGTGGCACTCGCAGTATCAACAATAATGCTTAGGTCAAAGTCGGTTGGCAGCTCGTCGACTACCCTATCCCACCCTTTTATGTACCCTAAGTAACTACCGATTTGCACCGGACAGTACATGGTAACTTTTTTACCGAGATCGCCTAAAATTTCTTCGAGCGCCAGCGAACTGCCCACGCTATCGCCATCGGGATTTTCGCCTTGGATGATTACAATATGCTTGGCGTCTTGAACCAGTGCTGTCGCTTGGCTAAATGATTTCATTCCTTATATTGTAACATTTTAGCTGATATTTCATAATGTGGCTGGCTTTTGCATATGACCCTGTGATTGATTGTGAGACCCTCTCATCACAGGATCTCATAAATATCTTATATTTTTTGTCGGCCTTCGAGCGCGTGCCCCAATGTAATTTGGTCAGCATATTCTAGGTCAACACCAACTGGGAGGCCTCGCGCCAGTCGCGTTACCCGCACATCACTTGTCTGGGCGATTTGGCGTTGCAAATAGAGTGCCGTCGATTCGCCCTCCACGCTGGCATTAGTGGCTAAAATGATTTCTTTAACGCTATCATCCAGGATACGTTTTATGAGTTCGGGTATGTGCAGTTGTTCCGGCCCTACGCCGTCGATTGGCGAAATAACACCACCGAGTACATGATAGGTGCCTTTAAACTGGTTAGTACGTTCTAGAGCTACAACATCGAGCGGTTCTTCGACGACAGCAACCACGGTTTTATCGCGCGACGGGTCGGTGTATAACGGTGAAAGCTCTTGGTTTTTTTCGATCAGTGCAAACGTCACCGGGCAGTGCGAAACATTAGCGTGCAGGCTTGCAATAGCACCAGATAGCCGCGTGGCAACACCGGGGTCGCGTCGCAGTAAATCATACGCATAGCGCTCGGCCGTGCGAGGCCCGACACCCGGCAATTTGCCGAATTCGTCAATAAGATGCAGGAGTGCCTTAGGTAAGATCGCCGACACGTGTTTGCTACATTCCCATGTTGCCAAGACCGCCCATGAGCGGCTTGAGCTTCTCGGTGGCAACTTGCTGCGAGCGCACTATAGCCTCTTTTACGGCAGTTTCGATCCAACGTTCTAATTCGTGGATGTCGTCGAGATCAACTCGCTCTGGATCGATTTCGATTTTCTTAATCTTTTGCTCGCCGGTAATCCGAACAATGACCGCGCCGTCGCCGGCTTCGATTTCGATAATTTCGTTAGCGAGTTCTTTTTGAGCCTTCTTAATCTTTAAGAGCATTTTGGCATTATTAAACATAGAGGTCTCCTATTCTTGTTATATTGTAGCAATTCTTGGCCGCTACTGGTAGAACCTAAAACGGAGTGCGTCATCTTTGCGATCGCTGATGATGAGTTTTAAAGCTGTTCCTAACTGGGGAACGGCGGCGACCTGGTTTTCGGCTACCAAATATGCGCTTTGCCGGATAGGACTTTGATCGCCAGTAATAACTACTGTTTCTGGGTGACTGTCGGCGATAACTTGGTAAAACGCTTTATCTTTTGGTGCGACCACCAGCGTTATGGGCACGTTTTTTGCTACCTGCTTTATCATCGATTGCGCTAAAAAGCCATCGGGATTAAACGTTTGCCCAGCCTCAATGCTGTAAAGCATGGTAAAAGTGTAACGCTGATAGCCAAATTGCATTACCGAGAAAATGAGGATAAATAGCGGTAGTAGCCCAAAAATGCGGGCGTAGGGGTTAATTGGGAATAGTTTATACCAATATCGAACTATCAGATTGAGCCCAATTGTCATCACAAGCATTGCGGGCACAAAAAGCACGGTGAGGTTTTGCGGGGCGAAGCCGATAATTGGTACAAGCAGCGCCATCCAAATAAGAAGCACATAAGCGCGTACCGAATGAAAATCACTTAGCAACCTAAAACCACCAATAACAACCAGCGTAGCCGTCGCAATGTTCAGGAGTGGCGTTATTGTTTCGCGCGCGCTCAGATTGAATGGGTATAACAGGTTGCTCAGCGCCTGTAATATGTCGCGCCCAAACTGGAGGGGTTCCGGGATGGTCGCTGGAATTGCAAGAATTTCACGCAGTAAAGTTGGATCTTTATACACCCCCCACCCTAGAGGTACGAGCAGGAGTAAAAAGAAAAATGTGCCGATAGTAAGCCCGACTTTACTACTTTGCCGAATAAGATAACGCAGATGCGGTTGAGCAATCGCAGCAATAAGCGTTGCCGCGAACAAATATGCCATGTATGGTGTGTATAACGCTAGGGCAGCCGAAACTCCAAATAAGCCTTTCCATATCTGCCAATGCTTTGTTTGCTGCGACACATAGGTTGCGCATAAGATGAGACAGCTCGTCCAAAATGGGATCATGATGTCTGGCGTGCCTAAGCGTGCAAGGCTCAAGAACCACGTTGAGGTGATGATGATCATTGTTGCGACAATCGCAACGTTGATTTTAAACCAACGTTTAATGACAAAACTCAAACACAAAATCGTAAGCGCGCCAAAAAATAAGCTCGGCAATCGCACCCCAAAGGGCGTAACGCCAAGAAAGTCGACAGTGACTTTTTGCAGGGCGTGAAACGGTAGGTTTACCACCTGAGCAGCGCTTGGTAATTGCGTAAACGACAAGCCGTGTGAGTCAATGATGCTTTGTTGTTCGGCGCTGCTTAAACCTGGCGGTAAGTTGTTCGGGTAAAGAGTTAACAGGAGTGCTACCATTACAGCAAGACCGCTGTAAGCAATCAAAAAACGGTGTTTGTACAGCGTCCACTCCGAAATAGGCCTGATAATCATAATTCTTACGCTCAGTATACCGTATGTTTGGTAGGTACAACAGTCTTTACGCGGGACGGCCGTGGTGTTGTTTATCGAGCGACAAAAATCGCAGACGTTCAGGGTGGAAATAGAGCTCCACATTGCCAGTTGGGCCGTTACGATGCTTTTTAACCATGACGTCGGTGACATGCTGGCGTTCGGTTTCGGGGTTGTAGTAATCTTCGCGGTACAGGAACATTACAATGTCGGCGTCTTGCTCGATGGAGCCGGATTCGCGCAGATCAGACAGCTGTGGATGCGGCGGATTGCGGCTTTCGACCGAACGGCTGAGCTGCGACAGCGCTAAAACCGGCACATTTAGTTCGCGCGCGATAAGCTTTAACCCCCGCGAAATTTCCGAAATTTCCTGCACGCGGTTATCACCATAACTTTTGCCGCTGCCGCTCATAAGCTGCAAGTAGTCAACAACAATCAGTCCGAGCGGGCGTTCGTGTGCGGCGCGGCGGGCTTTGGTACGCATCTCTAGCACGCTCACACCAGGGGTGTCGTCGATAAAAATTGGCGCCTCGGCCATAACGCCCATTGCGTGGCTGAGTTTTTCAAAATCTTCATCGCTTAGGTTGCCGGTGCGGATATTCCAAGCGTCAACGCCGGCTTCGTCGGCCAACATACGGTCGACAAGCTGCTCTTTGCTCATCTCCAAGCTAAACACCAGTACAGCTTGTTTGGAACCAACTGCGACATTATGCGCCAAGTTGAGCGCAAAGGTTGATTTGCCCATCGCTGGCCGTGCTGCCAAAATAACCAGGTCGGAACGTTGAAAGCCAGCGAGCAGGTTGTCCATGTCGCGGTAACCTGTGCTGACACCGCGGATTTTAGATTTGTCGCGGTGGAGTTCTTCCATGCGGTCAAAGGATTCTTCGAGGATTTGCTCTAGGCTGGCGAGATCTTGGCGCAAGGCTTTATCGGACACGGCAAATAATTGTTGCTCGGCGCTTTCGAGTAGCTCACCACTGTTTTTTGCTTCATCAAACGCTAGCTCGGCAATCGTACCACTGGCACTGATGAGCCGGCGGCGCATAGCGTTCTGGGAAATAATATCGGCGTAACTTTCGGCGTGGGCGGCGGTTGGAACCTGATTCGTGAGTTCCCCTAAATAATCAGATCCGCCAGATTCCTCTAACTCGTCTTTCTTTTTGAGCTCGTCAGATAGGGTGAGTAAGTCAACCGGCGAGTGCTTTTCGTACAAACGTATAACCGCTGCATAAATAAGCTCGTGTCGGCGGTCGTAAAAATCGTCGGAGGCGAGTTTATCGCTAACGCGCGTCAGCACGTTTTCGTCGATTAAAATGGCACCCAAAATGCTCTTTTCAGCATCAAGGTTTTGCGGCGGTAATTTTGCTGTATTAACCTTTTTAGGGGGATTAGATCGTTGCGCCATTAATAATTTCTCCCCCACCCATAATTTCTGTTACGTCCGCGACAGGGCTTGGGATTGACACTTGTATCGGGGACGCCGAAAGGCTGGGATCGACCACAACCTTAATTTGGGGCATGACACCAACCGCTTCTTTAATAACCGAGGCCACAAGCGCCTTTTGTTTGGCGTCGTCGAGTTTTTTACTGTGTAGGTTAAACTTAAAAGTAAGCAGTAATATGCCGTCAGCAATACTGGGTTGCGCTTGTTTGAGTACCGAATAAATTGGCGGACTTTTGCGCTTCATGGCGTCCAGGACCCGTGACCAATCGGCAGGGTTTATAAACTCGAGCGCTTCGATTGGACTAGCCGGCGGCGGGGTTGGTTCGGGAGATGGTTCTGCCGGGGGACCTTCGGGGGTTATCGGTTTTGGTGGTAATGATGCAATAGTGAGTGGTGGAGCAACCATAGTCGCCGCCGATTTTGGTGTGATACGGGGGCTGTCACTGGCAAATTTAGCGAGTACGGTCGTGAGTTTAAGTTGAGGGCGATATGCCCGGGGCACGTCTAGCAATTGGTCGATGAGAAGCAGAAAGCGAGAGTTTGTTTTGGACTCCTCAAGCAACGCCTTATTAAGTTGATCGACGAGAGCCGCGATGTGGCCACCCTGCTGTTCTAATACCGAAATCGTCGCCATGATTGTTGCTGTGTCGCCGGCAGTAAGTGCGTCGACTAACAAGGTAATCTGCTTTTTAGGTGCCAACCCAAGCGCATCTGCAACATCCTGCGCACTGATTGGGCCTGCAGTAATGTGGATCAATTGGTCAAGCAGGCTCAGACTGTCCCTAAAGCTGCCCTCGCCGTGTTCGGCGACAAGCCCGAGGGCTTCGTCGTCGATAGTGATTGACTCTTTTGCGGCGATCATCTTGAGGTGATTCACCATAGCTTCCTGGCCGCCAGGTTTAAACGCATACCGCTGCGTGCGACTGATAATTGTTGCCGGTAACTTGTGGACTTCGGTTGTTGCGAGAATAAATACAACGTGGCTCGGCGGCTCCTCGAGTGTTTTGAGGAGCGCGTTAAAGCTTTCGCCGGTTAACATGTGAACTTCGTCGATGATATACACCTTATATTTGGTGCTGATCGGCGCAATATGTACCTTTTCGCGCAGGTCGCGGATATCGTCGATGCGGCGGTTGCTGGCGGCGTCGATTTCGACGATATCTAAGTTTTGTACATCCGAATACGGCAACCCGTTAATCTCGTGCGCCAAAATACGTGCCACGCTTGTTTTGCCCGTACCGCGGGGACCGGTAAAAAGATAGGCATGACTAATACGCCCGGCTTTTATTGCCCGAGCGAGCGTATCGGTAATATGCTCCTGCCCTACCACTTCAGAAAG
>DATLJN010000046.1:0-8042 GCA_035538835.1 Magnetospirillaceae bacterium | reverse complement strand
GCCAACGTCGTATTTGTATTATTATGAGTAGGCTTTAAGCTTGAACAAAAGTTTCTCTTGAAATGTTTTATCTATCATTAATAGCCATTCAAGGGACTCTTATAGTGCCCCGCGGCCTGCGCTTCTTGTTCGGTACAAAAGTAGCCAGAACTCAGAATACCTACGGTATAAGAAGGACTGTCGGGAGTTAGGTAGTTGTTAGCGTTAATAACTAACGGGCGCCCAAGACACTTAACCACGTAAAGAGGATATAGGCTGTATGGTCTGATAAAGGGGATGAACAATGATGCAATATATAACACGACAAAGATAGTTATTCCCCAAATTAGCTTTTTGTGGGCTTTGAGGTTTTGAATAAATTCGGTATGTAAATGCTTACTGAGACTCATTACTCGTCATTCGTGAGGCTCTTGCGATATCCCGCGGCCTGCGCTTCTTGTTCGGTACAAAAGTAGCCGGTACTGAGGAGGCCTACGCTATAAGTCGCACTATCTGGCGTCACATAACTACCGCCGCCGTTAGTTACTATAGGACGGCCCGAACACCTAATAACGTAAAGAGGGTATTGGGTATAAGGCCATACGAGAGGAATAAAGAGTGATACTACATAAAGACTCACAAATATCCCAAAACCCCATGTTAGCTTTTTATGGGCTTTGATTTTTTGGGTGAAGATATTTCTCTTACGCGTCATTTTTTACATCGTCTTTAATCATTGAGAGGACTTTTATGATATCCGGCTTTATGAGCCTCATCTTCGCTACAAAAGTACATTTCTTCAAATCCGGTTATCCTGTAAATATCTGAGTCAGGTAAGACATAATTTCGTCCTGCATGGGCAGCGATAGGAAGTCTCATACATTTAACAACATATAACGGATATTGTGTAAATGCCGAAACAAATGGTATGAAAATAGATACCATATACAAACTCAAAAATATCCCAATGCTCCAAGTTAGTTTTTTGCGACTCTGGAGTTTGTGGGTGAAGGTTGTGTTTTTAGAATCTACTTTTGTTTGCTTCATATTGGCTATTAATATATCATACGTTACCTGCAATGAAGATCCCCGGCTACTTTACGCAACCGGGGATTTGCCTTCAGTCAATATTACTTACGAATGAGTCAGAAGATATCTCCTCACTAATTCTTCGTACGCTGTCTGACCGAGCTGGTTAGGATGATAGGAGTAACCTACGGGCACAGAAGCGCCATGGAAGTACGCTCCATCTGAACACAATTCGTGGCCTGCGAACGGTGATGTACGCAGGCCATTCAGGTTGATGTCTGCATCCACGAATTCAAATTGCGATCCCGCGCGACCCACCGCTGTTGCGATTGCACTGTTTAGCCCGCGAGTTACTTCCTTGATAGCTATGCGCTCTTCTTCGGAAAGGTACGAACAACTTGGGAACTCGTCCATGCCGTAGGGCATGAGTCGAGGATAGCCCATCACGAGAACTCGGGTTTGTGGACCAATACGAGTCTCGATCTCCGAGAACAAGTCGTCAAGATCACCTGGCAGCTCGTTCACTACAAGATTCATCGACTTATCATAAGCCGTTGAATCATGACAGTCGTACAACGCACAGCTCGCCGCGAAGCCCACGAAATCGATATCATTCCCGCCAATTGTGACCGTCACAATATCGATACTCTGGTTAAGCGTGTCAAGCTGCGATGGTTCGCCATTTGCCCCATCTTTCAACGTGGCAGTCGTCGCTCCAGAACAGGCTACGAACGCGCTTAACTTCAAATCTGTTGCTGGCGATTCGTCCAACAGCCTAGGGTATGCCGCGTAGCCACGGTGGCATCCATTACTGCCGCTCGGCGAGATGAAAGGTTCTACGCCTTCACCAGCCGAATACGAATCCCCCATCGCCACATACGTTCGCTGTGTTTGCGGCGTTGGCAATTGCCCGGCCAACCGGCCGCGAGGATAATCCATCCCCAAGCCAGCCGCTGGTACCGAGTACAACTTAAGCGGGTGCGAGGTGTCACACTGGTAGCTATTACACACGTGCGCGGCCAGATAGAGCGTTCCTTGCGCCAGCCCAATTCCATTCGCAGTTAGCGTAAACGAAGATGATGTTTCTTCGAGCTGGTCAGTGTATACCACTGAGGTACGTTCGCCTGTAGCATTTACCACGCCAATTTGCACGCCCCGCCTTTGCTGGTTCTGCGTCCAGTACGGACTTATGGTCACGATGTTACCGGTGTTGTCCACCACAATATCGTGGCCCAGCCAGGTAGGGAACTCCCGACCTGCAATGGTGCCCGTGTCAAACGCCTTGTACCAGTTAGCATGCAGCGCTGTGTCGAGCGACAACAACCGATCGTCCAGACCGTACGCCTGAACGATCAGTGCCAACCCGTTTGGACTAGCCTGCGCGTAAATATTGGCGCACGGCTCAACAGCAAGCATGACCGGCTGCTGGTTCGCATCCTGTATCACGCCGTTCGGGCCATATGCTTCTACCCTATCCGCCACATTCGTCCACGGGCAGCCGCCCGTCGCCGAACGGTTTTTACTGACGACCGCATACACCACTCCGTCGTGGGTTGCTGTCGCCGCCGACACTCTTTCGTCGGTGCTCAACACCAACGGTGCATCTAATTGCAACACACCTTGGTAGCTGTAATACCGTAACCTCGCAGCAGAACCACTCAGAATCGCTAGGCCACTAGTGTAGGCAAAAAAGTTTGCCGCACCTAGCGACAGATCGCTCCCAAGCGACACACTAAATAGGGTGCTGCCGTTTTGGGCGTTGATGCCCGACAGGAAAAACTCCGGCCCGTTACACCCCGACTGACGACCGCTCACTATGTAGATATTGCCGTCGGCACCTTGCTTAAGTGCGTAGATGGTCTCGATTTGCCCAGCACAGGTGTCGGGCGGCAATACGCTCCAAAGCGTCGTGCCGTTTTGGTACGCGGTTAGATACCTCTGAACATAGTATCCAACAAATTGAACAGCCGGCGTGTATACCGTATTGTTTGCGCCCGCCGCCCACAAGTAGGTGCTCGGGCTTGGCGACGGGTTTGAGCTTGCCGAGATTTTTGAGACGGCGATATCTCGCGTCACCGTTTGGATTGCGCTCGGGCCACTGCCCGCGACCTGACCGATACTCACGCTGCCATTCGGATGCGTCAACACTGTTTCTGAATTGACGGCGTCGAGCAGATGTTTCCATTCAGCGGGTGAAGCCTGGGTTGGAGTCTGAACCGCGACTACACTGCACGCGAATACAGCTAGTGCGATAACTCCTGCAAGGCTGTTTATCTTCTGTCGCACAGGTTCCCTGTCAAGGTACAAGAATAGAATCACCATTGTTGGCGACTCATCTACATGGACTGAAGGCACTCCTAAAGTAGGTTAGGTTGCCTCCCTTGTAAATAGGTTTATGCTAATTCCGCGACGATCCCGCCGCCGACAACTCGTTCGCCGTCGTACAATACGGCCGATTGACCAGGAGTTATAGCCCGTTCTGGATCTTGGAGGGTGATGGTGAATGCATCGCCCGCAACTTTAGTTACCTTGCCGGTGACCAGCGGCGCTCGGTAACGTGTGCGCACGCTAAATGTTGCCCCATTTTTTGGCGCGTCATTAATCCAGTGAAGCTGTGTTATATGTAGTTCGTCGCGCCACATTGAATCATCGTTTAAATCAGTGGTGACATACACAACATTTTTAAACATATCTTTGCCCACCACGTAATATGGCAGTCCCCCGCCCACACCTAACCCGTGACGCTGGCCAAATGTGTAAAAAATCGCGCCGTCGTGCTGGCCGATGATTTTGCCGGTTGCCTTATCGATAATATCGCCAGGCTCCGCCGTAACATACTGCTGCAAAAAATCCTTAATCCCCACCTTGCCCACAAAGCAAATCCCCTGCGAGTCCTTTTTGCTGGCGGTAGCCAGGCCAAGCTCCTCAGCTTTAGCGCGCACTTGGGGCTTGGTTAATCCGCCCAGCGGGAAGAGTGTTTTTTGAAGCGCCGCTTGGGTAATCCGATATAAAAAATAGGTTTGGTCTTTAGCGGTGTCAATGGCGGTGTGGAGCTGGACATCGTTAATTCGCGCGTAATGGCCAGTCGCAATCATCTCTGCCCCATCTTCGAGCGCCGCGTCCAAAAACACCTTAAACTTCACCTCTTGGTTACACATAATGTCGGGGTTTGGCGTGCGGCCGGCCTGATATTCGGCGATCATATAATTAACAACCTTTTGTTTGTATTCTTTTTGAAAATCAAACACTTTAAACGGGATTCCAAGCTGCACCGCCACACGTTTTGCGTCGGCTAAATCATCAGCCCAGGGGCAAATCATACCGGGTAAATCCTGCGTCCAGTTCTTCATGTAGACGCCAGTGACGTCGTACCCCTGTTGCTGCAAAAGCGCCGCAGCAACACTACTGTCTACACCGCCGCTCATGCCTACATATACTTTGGTCATAACGCCACCACCAATGTCTTAACAACTTCGCTGAGCGCCAACCACCAGCCGGTTGCAGTAAAGTACCAGGTAGGCGGCCATGTGTGGTCACTTGGGGTCGGGTGATTCACAATTTCGACGCTATCACCAAAAATGTGCTCAAATTCCAGGCTAGCGCGGTGCTGATGATATGGCGACGTCACCAAAATGACACGCCGCGCATTGGCGAGCAATCGCACGGTATTACTTGCATTTTGGGCAGTATCCAGGGCGGTTTCTTCGATTAAAATTGCACTGTTCGGCACGCCGGAGGCAAGTGCCTGGGAACGCATTGCGGCCGCATTGGACGGGCCGGATGTGTCGAGCGCCGCACCCGAAAACACGATAACGGGCGCCCAACCAGCGTGGTATAGCTTAATGGCTTCTTGGGCGCGTGCCGGCGTGTCGCCGCCACTAATTGCCACTATTGCGTCGGCCGGGGCACACGCGCTGGTCAGCGGTGACGGCATGCGGCACTTCGCCAAATCGTCGATGGATAAAAACGAGGTGACACTCATAACAACCAACGCAAAAACACCGGCAATGCCACTAAAAATAAGCACCAGTTTTAGCATTGACGAACGGCCTCGCTAATAATACGAGCTGCTTCGGTGATTTCGGTGGCCGTTGTAGACCGGCCAAGTGTCAGGCGCAAGCTGCCCTGGATACTGCGCGCGCCTAAACCGACCGCCGCCAATACATGCGACGACGTTTCTTTATTAGCCGCGCAGGCCGCACCGGTGCTAGCCATAACGCCGCGCTCGTCGAGCAATATTAACAAGCGTTCGCCATCCACGCCTGGCCAACTGACGTGCAGGTTGTTGGGTAAACGTTTTTTAAGGTTGCCGTTCACAATCATGTCCGGAAAAGCTGTGATGAGTTGGCGCTGCAGTTCGTTGCGCAGGGCCCCAACCTTTGCGATAGCCTCTTTGCGCTCGCTTTGAGCGATATCGAGCGCGGTGGCGAACCCCACAATGCCCGCCACGTTTTCGGTGCCACTGCGCAGACCGCGCTCTTGGCCGCCGCCAAACGTAAACGGCGCGAGGCTAACATCACTTTTTACAAATAACACGCCAGTTTGTTTGGGTGCATAGGTTTTACCGCCGTTGAGCGTCAGCAAATCAACACCTAAACGGCTAGCGTGCAGGTCTAAATAATTTGCGGCTTGACTGGCATCGGTATGAAAGTACAGGGGTAATGTGTTGTTTTTTAGCTGTCGCAAACGGCGCACTTCAGATATAATCGCCGCAACATCTTTAAGCGTTTGGATGGTGCCGATTTCGTTATTAGCATACCCAACACTTACCAAAACTGTATGGTTGGTAATCAGCTTTTTGAGCGCTTCGAGGTTTGCCGTACCGTCCGGATGGACCGGAATTTGCTGATGTGCGTAACGCCGCGTACTCGCCAGCACCGCATCGTGCTCGGTGGCGAGTACCAACACTTCGCTGTCCGGGTGCTGCTGCATCACGCCGTTTATTGCCAGGTTAATCGACTCTGTTGCGCCGGCCGTAAAAATAACCTCGCTCGGTTTTGCGCCGAGCCAATGTGCAACGCGCGCCCGCGAATCCTCCACTGCCGATTTTACTTTTTTCGCAGCCAAAGTCGAACTCGACGGGTTATAAAACTGCTCCGTCCAATACGGCTGCATGGCGCTAAGTACGCGACTATCCACCGGTGTGGCTGCCGCGTAATCAAGATACATCGACTTCATACGTTTATTGTACCCGTTTTTGGGCTTAGCGGGCGAGGGCAACGCTCAGCGGTTTGCCGGTAGATGGGTCGTAGCCATAAATTTGGCGCGCGACTTCTTCGTAGTACATGTGCATCGCCCACACTAAATTGGTGAGTTCTTGGCCTTCGACAAAAGTATACGGCTGGCCTTCTTGCACCTTTAGCACGCCGTTATCATGGACTTCGTAACGAGTGGTCGTGCTTACGGTCTTGCGAGTTTTGGGATCAACCCACTCTTCGTACCAGACCCAGGTGTGTCTATCGAGGCAAAAAAACTCGCGGCGATGACCTTTTGGGATAGGTCCAAAAAGTTGGCCGCCGATGCGCGATTCCATACGAATAAGATCACGACGCGTAAAACGGCCGCGGCCAGACTTGCTGGTCGGCGCGGTACCACCGGTGATGAGGTTTGCTACTTTGCGAACAAAAGTACGCATATTTTAACTCCTAGGCTGCAAGCCTAAAGTCGTCCTGGTTTAATACATGATCGCGCATTTCTTCGATGTAGGGCGCGTACACTCCGGCCTGCGAGCTGGCCGCAACATGATGTTCGTGGCGCATGCGCGCAGCTTGGGCTTCAGGCATGGCTTCGTAGGCGGCGTTAACGTGTTGGTTCGCAGTAGCAATTACAGTTTCGGCGGTTTGGGGCACAA
This sequence comes from Magnetospirillaceae bacterium, assembly GCA_035538835.1. Taxonomy (GTDB): domain Bacteria; phylum Patescibacteriota; class Saccharimonadia; order Saccharimonadales; family EFPC-124; genus EFPC-124. The sequence continues at coordinate 1,183 of DATLJN010000046.1, read as the reverse complement.
CAACGTCCCTGCCAATAGCATATTCGACTTGTTGTTGAGGCAATTCAGATTCGACAATATTCACTGCCCCTTCGCGGACAGGAATTAACGGATTGCCGCCTTCGACGGCTAGGGATTCGCGATCGGCCGTGATGTAATCGGTGTAGAGGTGTTGCTGTAGTTCGGCAGTATCGGCTGCGACGGTATCGCTGCTGGTAGGATATTGCCACATACCGGGGTCGGTGTTGGGTTGATTGATGGTGTTAGTCATAGGATACTCTCCGGGGAGGCTGGGTTGGTAACTTTTTGAAGAGTGTTGGTGTTCAGTTTAAGGCAAAAAGCCTTTGCGCATTCTGCGAGGTTTGGTTAGTAAGCTCAGCGAGCGGCTCACCTCTTAGATCGGCCAAAAATTCAGCGACCAACCTCACATGCGCTGGCTCGTTTACCGTACCACGAAGTGGCTTTGGAGTCAAGAAGGGTGCATCCGTTTCAAGAAGTAATTTTTGCAACGGTACCTCTTTAGCGACTTGCAATTGTTCAGCAACTTTAGTAAAAGTCATGATTCCGTTAACGCCGATATATAAATCGCGGGTCATGGCCGCCATAAAGTTGGCGTGGGAATCGGTAAAACTGTGCAGAACGCCGCGAATATTTTGGTAATCATCAAAGATCGGCCAAAAATCATCAAAAGCGTCGCGGACATGGAAGATAACTGGCAAATCGTGCGCCAGCGCCAGTTCGATCTGGAACCGCAATGCATCGGCCTGCTCCTTCTTGCTGGAATGGTTGTAAAAATAGTCCAGCCCGATTTCGCCGACGGCCACCACTTTTGGCTTATCGGCCAGCTTTGCTAGCTTATCAAATGCAGCCCGGCCTTCTTTTGCGTCGTGCGGATGGATGCCGATACTGGCCCAGCAATTATCGCGGGACTGTACAAACTCAACTGCGCGGTGGCTGTTATCGAGTGTCGAACCGACACAAATCAGTCGTGACACGCCATTTTTATGGGCACGTTCAATCATGGCATCGGGGCTAGGGTCTGGCGCACTGCGCCACACATTAATCATACGGCCATCGCCAACCAGCCCAAATTCGGCGTCGTGGATATGGCAATGGGTGTCGGTTAGACCTGTCATACTGTCGGAGGGGTAACAGGTGGCAGAGGAGCGGGTTTGACCGCCGTGCGCGGGTCCTGTGTGTGATT